>DASRIY010000258.1:0-3731 GCA_035649755.1 Candidatus Methylomirabilota bacterium | reverse complement strand
CTCCGCCCGTACATCTCGGTGACGATGCTGTTAGTGGTCGTTCCCACCACGCCGAAGGTGTACTCGACGCCTTCGGCGCGCAGCGCTTCGAGGACCGCCTGGCCGGCCTTCATCGATCTCTCCTTGCTAGAACGTCAGCTGCTGAACGCCTTCTTGAAGAACTCCCCCATCGCCTTGCCGCTGAACTTGGCGCCCTCGGCGACCGTATGGCCGACGCCCGAGAACATTTCCTTGAAGCCCGCGCCGACCTCCCCCTGCCCGATCTGCTTGGCACCCTGCTCGACCCGCCTGGTCTGCTCGTCGACCTTCGCTTTGTCGGCAGCACCGGCCGCGCCGGCAGCCAGACTCATGGCGCAGACGCACGCGACGAAAATCCATACCTTGTGAGAGCTTCGAGTCATGACGCACCTCCTTAGCTCAGCTCTCACGCTACCCCCGCGCCGAAGCGCAAGTAATCAGGGCATTACCTGATTCGCTACGGCTTAAACGCTATCGAGCGCCTTCTTCATCTTGAGGATCGCGTCGATGTGCTCGCGCGGCGACAGATTCGATCCCATCGTGTTGACGGAGAGATGGGTGGCGCCGAGGTCCTGCCATTCACGCGCGCGGCGCGCCCACTCCGCCGCCCCCCCGATCGAGTAGGTGAACCGCCCCTCGATGCCGACCGCTGAAGGCGCGCGGCCCGCTTCCTTGATGTAGTCGCGCACGCGACCCATGATCTGCCGCGCCTCGTCGCCCGGCTGGAACTGCGGGAACCAGCCATCGGAGATCTGCGCCACGCGCTTGAGCACGGGCTCCGCCATACCGCCGAGCCACACCGGAATGGGACGCTGGACGGGCAGCGGGTTGATTCCCACCCGATCGAGCTGATGGTAGGTCCCCTTGAAGCTCACGAGCGGCTCGGTCCAGAGCTTGCGCATGACCGCGATCTGCTCGCCGACGCGCCGGCCGCGGGTGTGGAAGTCTTCGTTCAGCGATTCGTACTCGGTGTAGTTCCAGCCGATGCCGACGCCCAGGCGCAGGCGGCCCTGTGTGAGCACGTCGACCGCGGCGGCCTGCTTGGCCACCAGCGCGGTCTGACGCTGCGGGAGGATGACGATGCCGGTCACCAGCTCGAGCCGCTGCGTGCACGCCCCGAGGTAGCCGAAGAGCACGAAGGGCTCGTGGAACGAGCTCTGGTCGGTGTAGGGAGGACGGCGCCCCAGCTTGTCGAGGCGCTCCAGCGTAGAGCCCAGCACGTGATCGAAGACGAGCAGGTGATCGTAGCCGGCCCCCTCGGCCGCCTGCGCGTAGTCGCGGATCACCGCGGGGTCATTGCCGATCTCCGTCTGCGGAAACACCACACCCAATCTCATGGTCGTGCTCCTCTCTTCGTCGTGCGCGTTCTGCGTCGCGCGCGTTCTTCTGCCGCGTCCGTCAACAGGCTCCGAGACTACCACGGGGCCGCCGTATAATGCGCCGCGGCCATCGGCCCCGGATCACAGCGTGGAGGAAACGATGCGAGTCGGCTTCATCGGTCTCGGGAACATGGGAGAGCCGCTCGCGGGCTTCGTGCGCACGGCCGGCCACTCCCTCGTGGTTCACGATCTGAGAAAGGCCAGCGCGGCGACGCTGCTCGGGCGCGGCGCCACGTGGGCGGAATCGGCGCGGGACGCGGCGGCGCAGTCCGACGTCATCTGCATTTGTGTCCAGGGACCGCCCGAGATGCGGCAGGTGGCGCTCGGCGCCGGCGGCATCCTGGAAGGCGTGAAGGCCGGCTCGGTGGTGATCGACCTCACCACCAATGCGCCCGCCGTGGTACGCGAGGTCGGCGAGGCGCTGAAGACGCGCGGTGCTCACCTGCTGGACGCGCCGATCGACGGCGGCCGGGAAGGCGCCCTGGCCGGGCAGGTCACGCTGTTCGTCGGCGGCGATGAGGCCGTGCTGAGCCGGGTGAAGCCCATGCTCGACACCTTCTCCAGGAGTGTGGTCTGGGTAGGCGAGCTCGGAACGGGCTCGATCACGAAGATCGTCCACAACGCTCTCGCGATGAGCATCGATCTGCTGGTGGCCGAGTGTCTCACCCTCGGCGCCAAGGCCGGCGTCACGGTGCCCCGGCTGGTCGAGGCGTTCAATCAGGGATGCATCGTGAGCCAGAACATGACCTTCACCCAGCGGATGCCGGCCACGCTCTTCCGCGGGGATTTCACGGCCCGCTTCGCGCTCGCCCTGGCCCACAAGGACTTCACGCTGGCCGGCGACCTGGCCGCGCAGCACGGCGTGCCCACCCGCTTGCTCGATCTTTGCCAGAAGGAGCTCCAGGAGGCGATGAACCGTGGCTGGGGTGACCAGGACCGCATCCGGGCGTCGACCCTTCAAGAGGAGCGCGCGGGCGTGAAGCTCAGGCTAGACGGGTAATTGTTACTTGCTGGTTCGACGGCCCATGGGACACGCAGAAGGACTGGCGCGCGGGTCGTGAGTGCGCGGTATGATCAGGGTTCGGAAGCGCGCAGAATTTCGGGGACGGGGTTGGGCGCGGGACCGCGACCCGACCGCTTGGATCCCCGGCTTACCGGGAAAACGCGGGGAAAGTGGCGACGGCGCCGAAGCGAGTCCTGATCGTCGATGACCAGCCGCACGTGCTCGGCGTGTTGCGCGAGCTCATCGCCTCGTACAAGCACGAGCACCCCTACGAGATCACGACGACGCAAGTCGTCACCGACGCGCTGAGCATGCTCGAACGTGAGCGCTTCGACCTGATTTTGCTGGACATGGTCATGCCGGGGATCGGCGATCCCATGCTCCGCAGGCAGGGCCTCGACGTGCTGAAGCTCATCGTGGATCGTGGCGTGACCGCGCCGGTCATCATGATGAGCGGAGACCGGGACAACCGCAAAGTGGCGGACGCCCTGAGCCAGGGCGCCTTCGCTTATCTGCACAAGCCCTTCGATCTGAGCGAGCTGGAGCGTTCCGTCGCGCGCGCTCTGGCGGCCAGCGGCTGAGCGCGTCCCAGCTCGTCTTCCGCGCGCTCTGAGCTAAAGGTCGAGCACGCAGCCGACCGGCGCACCAGAAGACTCGAGCCAGGCTAGCCAACTGACGTGCTCAGTCGCCCAACCGTCGTTCCCCCATGCCGATGCGCATCGCCTCGACGTCGAGCTCCTGCTCGAGCCGGTGGAGCACCTCGTCGCTGATCGCGCCCTGGTCTCGCAGGGCGATCAGGGCCCGGCGCTCGGCGGACAGCGTCTCGTGGCGTAGCCGGCGGAATGCCGCCTGCCGACGGGCGGTGTCGGCATCGGCGCTCAGCTCGATCGGCGAGGCGCGCTCGATCCGCTGGGTGTAGAGGGCCCGCATCCGTTCGACGTCCTCGCGTCGCGGCCATGCAGCGGTCGCGAGCTGCTCCAGGTGGAGCATCGCGGCCTGCGCGGCGTCCTCGCGGGCGCGCGCTTCCTCGAGCTCGAGCGTCCGGTCCGCACCCAGCGCGAGGAAGCGGATCATCGGCGTCAGCGTGAGCCCCTGCAGCACGAGCGTGGCCAGAATCACGCCGAAGGTCACGAGGATGATCTCGTTGCGAAATGGAAACGGCGCGCCGGACGCGGTCGTCAGCGGCAAGGCGAGGGCGGCGGCGAGCGACACGATGCCGCGCATCCCGACCCAGGAGACGAGCCACACGACGGGCCATGGAGGGATGGGATCGCGCGCGCGCAGCGCGGGGCTCACCAGACGCGGGATCACCACGGCCAGCGGCACCCAGA
>DASRIY010000257.1:0-3942 GCA_035649755.1 Candidatus Methylomirabilota bacterium | reverse complement strand
TCCGGAGGCCTGGCGTTCGCGGGCGAGGCCGCCCAGATGCTCTCCCAGGAGCTCCTCGGCGGTGAGACGAACATGCCCCTCGATATCGTCGAGTTCGGCAAGAACGACACGGGGCAGCAGCAGTTCCGGGTGGGCAAGCGCATCAACGACCGGACCCTGGTGACCTACACCGGAAGCTTCGCCGAGGGCGGCAAGCAGAAGCTCCGGGTCGAGTATCAGGTCTTCGGGCCGCTGCTGATCGCCGGCGAGCAGGCGTTCAACGGTGGCTTCGGCGGCGACGTCATCCTGCGCCTGCGCTTCCGATGACCCGCCGCCTGTTGGCGGCCCTCGCGGCAACCGTGCCCGTCTTCATGTCCGCGATCGTCGCGGCCAATACGCCCCCGACGCCGACGGTGGTGGCGGTCGAGGTGATCTCGCCCCATCGCACGATCGGCCCGCAGCCAGAGCAGGCCCTCGCGGACCTGGTCGGCCGGCCCCTCTCGCGCGCGCGCGTGCGCGAGAGCCTCGATCGCCTCTGGGCGCTCGGCGTCTTCGATCGCGTCGAGGTGGAGATGGTGCCCGAGGGCGACGGCGTCCGGCTCCGCTATCTCGTCTCGCGGCGCCCGCGCGTCGAGCGGGTGGACTGGACCGGCGACCTCGGCCTGGACGCCGCCGACCTGGCCGCCTCGGCGGCGCTGGCGATCGGCGGCCCGGCCGAGCCCGAGCGTCTCGAGCGCGCGCGCGCCGACGTGATCGCGCGCCTGCGCCGCGAGGGCTACCTGGGCGCCAACGTCTGGGTCGACGCGCGCGAGAATCCCGAGACCAATGGTCGCGTGGTCACCTTCGTGGTCGCGGCCGGGTTCGAGGCTTACGTGGGGAAGGTGCAGATCGACGGGCTCGCGCGGGCGGAGGAGAAGCCCCTGCGCAAGGCCCTGGGGTTCAGCGAGGGCGACGTGTTCCGCGAGCGCCCCTATCGCGAGGGGCTGCGCGCCTTCGACGAGGAGCTGCGCAAGCAGGGCTTCTTCGAGGCCCGCATGACGCCCCGCCAGTCGACGTTCGACCCCGCGCTCAACCGCGTCGACGTCACCCTGGAGGTCGTGGAGGGCCCGAAGACGATCGTCGAGTTCGTGGGGCGGGACGCCCTCAAGGAGTCCGAGCTTCGTGAGAAGCTGACCTTCGGCGAGGCCCCGGTGCTCGACGACATCGAGGTGCGGGCGAGCGCCGAGCAGCTCGCGCGCGCCTATCGCGAGGCCGGCTATCACTTCGTCGAGGTGACGGGCACGCTCGGCGGCGACGCGGCGACCCATCACGTGCGCTTCGACATCAAGGAGGGGCCGCGCGTGACCGTCGAGCGCATCGACTTCGACGGACTGACCTTGATGACCCCGGACAAGCTGCGCGACCAGATGCAGACGCGCCCGGCCGGGCTGATTCCGTTCGGCATCTTCCGCGGTCTCTACGTCGAGGAGCAGCTGACCCGCGACATGCAGGTGGTCCGGCAGTATCTGCGCACTCAGGGCTTCGCCGCGGCGGAGGTCGGGCCGCCGCGCACGAGCTTCAGCGACGACCAGACGCACGCCCGGATCGTCATTCCCATCGTCGAGGGGCCGCGAACGCGGGTCGTGGGCGTCGTCGTCACGGGCACCAAGCTCGTCCCGCTGGATCTGGTCCGCAAGGCCATCGGGTTTCGCGCCGGCGATCCCTGGGACGGAACACGGGCCGAGGAGTCGCGCCGCAAGATCGAGCAGCTCTACCAGCGCCGCGGCTTCCGGGGAACGACCGTGAGCCTGACCAGCGCGGAGACGCCGGCGGGCTTCCAGGCGACGTACGCGGTGCAGGAAGGCCAGGTCACGCGGGTCGGCCAGATCCTGGTCTCCGGTCTCACCGCCACGAAGCTCGACATCGTCATGCGCGAGCTGCCGTTCAAGTACGGCGACCCGCTCACCGCCGTCGACCTGGCCGAGGCCCGGCGCCGCCTCGACGCCACGCGCCTCTTCGATCGCGTCGACGTCGAGGCGCAGGGAGACCCCGAGGCGCCGTATCGGGACGTGGCGGTCACGCTGCGTGAGGCCAAGCCGTGGCGCCTCGAGTTCGGCGGTGGATACGATACAGACGAGGGCTTTCGCGGATTCGTGACGATCGGCTACGACAATCTGTTCGGGACCGGCCGCAGCATCGCGCTCCGCGAGCGAGTGAGCCAGAAGGGCAACCGAACCGAGCTGCAGTACCGCGAGCCCTGGATCTTCGGAACGGAATGGCAGGCCGAAGCGGTCGGATTCTGGCAGAGCACGCAGGAGATCGGCTACGTCAGCGATGGACTGGGCATGACCTTCACCGTGCAGCGCGAGCTTCTGCGCGAGCTGTTCCGTCCGGAGGAGCCCACGGACCATCCCGGCAGCCTGCGCGCGGGCTTCCGGTATCGCCTTCAGCAGTACCGCCGTCACGACATCGATCCCGAGCTCCTGCAGCCGGGGGGCATCGAAGAGCGCAACGACCTCGTCACCAGCGTCATGCCCTCGCTGGCCCTCGAGCTTCGCGACTTGCCGTCCGATCCCCGTCGGGGAAGCTATCACTACACCTCGTTCGAGTTCGGCACCACCGCGCTGGGTGGCACGGTCGACTTCGTCAAGTTCCGCCTCGAGGATTCCTTCTTCTTTCCGTGGCCCCCGCCGACCGTGCTGGCGCTGTCGAGTCGTCTCGGGCTGGCCGCACCCTACGGCGTCTCCAACGCGCTCGTGATCGAGGACCGGTTCAAGGCCGGCGGCAGCACGACCGTGCGCGGGTACAAGCTGGACAAGGTCGGCCCGCTGGATGCCGCCGGCGACCCGCTGGGCGGGAACTTCCAGCTCATCTTCAACATCGAGTGGCGCTTTCCGATCTACCGCTGGCTCGGCGGCGTCACCTTCTTCGACGCCGGGGCCGTCACGCCCAAGATCAAGGATTTCTCCCTCAACGACTTCTACCCCGGCGTCGGCGGCGGCCTGCGGATCACCACGCCGATCGGCCCGATTCGTCTCGACGTGGGCTATGCGCTCCGCCAGGTCGAGCACGACAACCGGATCCAGGTCTATCTCACGATTGGCCAGGCGTTCTGAGTCCCGGGCCGCGCCACGCGGCCCGGGACCGAGGCGGCTCGTCGTCGCGCTGGCCGGGTGGCTCCTGGCGGCTTCCGGCATGTGCGCGGCCTCCGCGCAGGTGGTCGATACGCTGGTGGCGGTGGTCGACTCGAGAACGGTGGCGGCGAGCGACATCGCGCTGGCGCGCGCCCTCGGAACGTTCGGCTTCACCGCATCGACCGCGCCCATGGCCCGCAAGGACATCGACGGCTACGTCGACGTGGTCCTGATCCTCCAGGAGTCGGAGCGCATCGGGATCAGCGTCGAGCCGGCCGAGACCGATCGGGCCTGGGACGCCCTGGTGGCCCGGACCGGGGGTGCAGCGGCCGTTCAGCGCTGGCTCGACGGCAATGCCATCGATCGCGACTGGGCCCGGCACGTCGTCGAGCTCGACGTGCAGCGACAGAAGTTCCTCGCCGAGCGGTTCGCCGCCTTCGTGATCCCGAGCGAGGACGACATCACGAAGGCGCTCCCGTCCGATCAGACCGACGAGGCCGCCCGCGAGCGGGCCCGCGAGGCTCTCGTTCGCGCGGCGGCGGAAAAAGCGCAGGCAGAATGGCTCGAGGGGGCGCGCCGGCGCGCCGCGATCCGGATCTTGATCGGAGACGGCGCCGTGATCAGGCCGCCGTTTCCGCCCCCGTGACCCGGCTTGTTGGGCCCGGCGAACCGTCGTACGATACGCCGGTGAATCGCGGCACTCTGCTGCTCGGCATCGCGTGCCTCGCACTGGCCGCGGCGAACTTCTTGCCGGGGTCGGCGCCCGCCCAGATGAGCCTCAGGCCGCAAGTCATCCAGATCGATCAGCTGAAGTGCCACGAGGTCTCGGCGCTCGAGCCGGAGCGCCGCG
>DASRIY010000256.1:0-4048 GCA_035649755.1 Candidatus Methylomirabilota bacterium | reverse complement strand
CGAGGACGACTCGCCCTCGTGGTCGTTCCATCTGGGCACCGCGAACGCCGACATGGAAGACTTCGTGTGGGGGACGAGCGCGTCCTTCTGGGTGAAGAGCATCCCGCTCATCCCGTTCTTCCCCATCTTCGCCGCGCCCCTGCGCAAAGACCGCCAGTCCGGGTTCCTCACCCCGGTCTGGGGCAGCACCACCCGCAAGGGCGCCTTCGGCGAGATCCCGTTCTACTGGGTCATCTCGGACAGCATGGACGCCACCATTTCGCCCGGCTTCTACTCGAAGCTGGGATTCGGAGGCGCCGCCGAGTACCGGTACGTGCTCTCGCAGGATCTGCGGGGCTTGCTCGGCGGCGCCCTGATCTGGGAGAGCTTCAAGAACGGTGCCGTCCGCGGCTACGGCAGTGGCAGGCAGGAGTGGCGAATCGCGCCGGGACTTTCCGTGACCGCCGACCTGAACGGGGTGACCGACGACCAGGTTCTGCGTGACTACGCGTCCGATCTGCAGCGGCGCTCGGCGCAGCGCGCCGAATCCAACTTCTTCGTCACGAAGTCGTGGACCAACTGGAACCTGGTCGGTCGCGTCTACTGGTATCAGGACCTCACGGTCCAGCGACCCGTCGAGCTCCAGCGGGTCCCGGAGATCACGCTCCAGGGCGTGCGCCAGACCCTCCCCGGGCTCCCCGGGTTTCTGTACCAGGTGGACTCGAGCGGGGTGTACTTCCAGCGCTGGCAGGGATCGGAAGGGGCGCGCCTCGACGTGCACCCGGTGGTCTCGCGGCCTATCCCGCTGGCGGGCTATCTGACCGTGACGCCGTTCGTCGGCGGCCGGGCGACCGCGTACAGCACGACCGTGGTAGGGAGCCACGTTCCGGTCTCGGGCCCGCCGGCCGTGGAGGACACGAACGGCGAGTGGCGGGTTCGCGAGCTGCTCGAATACGGCAGCGACGCCGAGAGCCGAGCGTCTCGCGTCTATCAGCTGGGCGGGCTCGGCGGCTTCAGCGCGATGCTCCACTCGATCGAGCCCCGGGCACACTACATCCGGATCGTGGGCCACAACTTTTCCAGTCTGCCGCAGTGGACGAACATCGATCTCATCCCCGAGGCGAACTGGTTCGAGTATTCGCTGACCAACCGGCTTCGCGCGCGGACGGTGAGCTCCGAGGAGTCGGAGGCCACCCGGCTCGACCTGGTGAAGCTCGTCGTGGCCAACGCCTATGACTACCAGGCGGGCCGGTTCGGCAACGTGGCCGGCGACCTCACGCTGCAGCCGACCACCATGCTCGGTCTCCACGCGGACGCGAGCTACAACGTCAACGGCCAGGGGCTTCAGGCCTACACGGCGGACGTAACGGGCACCGTGCCCCGCGTCACCGGCACGGTGGGGCTGCGCTACAACCGCGCGCCGGCCGTCCAGGTCCCGTACTTCGTGCAGATCCCGGGGACGTTCAATCTCGGCACCAACGTGGCCGACTCGTCGTCGACCAATTTCCTGCAGGGCTCGGTGTCCGTTGAAATCTGGCGTAATCTCGTATTGAAGGTGCAGACGAACTGGGACCTCCGGACCGACACGTTCGTCGAAAGCCGGTTCGGGCTCGACTTCAAGTTCGACTGCTGGGCCTTCAGCGCCGTATACGTCAAGCGAACCAAGGACATCGCGACCGGCCAGAACGCGGACGACGAGATCCGCTTCTCGCTGTCTCTGCTCGGGCTGGGCAACGTCGTGAGCACCAAGATGGGGGCAAGCGTGATTGACAGCGGACCGAGCTTCAAATGATCCCGTTCATCGATCTGACCCGGCAGCACGCGGCGCTCCGCGGTGAGCTGAACGCCGCCCTGATGCGCGTGGTCGACTCGAGCCACTTCGTCCTCGGCGGCGAGGGCCAGGCGCTCGAGCGCGACCTGGCGGCCCAGTGCGGGGTCCGCTGGGCGCTCGGCGTCGCGTCCGGTACCGACGCACTCCGGCTCGCGCTCGCGGCCGTCGGCGTGGGACCCGGCGACGAAGTCATCACGCCGGCGTTCTCCTTCGTCGCGTCGGCGACCACCATCGCCATGGTCGGCGCCACGCCGATCTTCGTCGACATCGATCCGGTGACTTACGCGATGGACGTGGACGCGGCCGCTCGCGCGATCACCTCGCGAACGCGCGCGATCATGCCCGTGCATCTCTACGGACACCCGGCGCCGATGGATCGGTTCGTCGAGCTGGCGCGCGCCCACCGGCTCGCCGTCGTCGAGGACGCCGCGCAGGCGGTCGGGGGCGCCTGGGCCGAGCGCCCGATCGGCGCCTGGGGCGACGCCGCGTGCCTGTCGTTCTACCCGACCAAGAATCTCGGCGCCTGCGGCGACGGTGGCATGGTCCTGACCGACCGGCAGGACGTCGCCGAGCGCGTCGCGAAGCTCAGGCACCATGGCGACAGCGGGCGCTACCAGCACGAGGAGCTCGGCTTCTGCAGCCGGCTCGACGAGATGCAGGCGGCGGTGCTGCGCGTCAAGCTGGCGCGGCTCCCGGCCTGGACTCAGGCCCGCCGGCGGATCGCCGAGCGCTACACGGCAGTCCTCGAGGGCGCGTCGCTTACGCTCCCGACGGAGGCCGCGAAGGCGCGGCATGTTTTCCATCTCTTCACGGTGCGCCATCCGCAGCGTGATGCCCTCGCCAAGGCGCTGGCCGACCAGGGGGTCGCGACCGGCGTGTACTACCCGCGTCCGGTGCCAGCGCAGCCCGTCTTCGGTCTCGACGACCGGCGCTGGCCGGAGGCGGCGCGGGCCGCCCGCGAGGTGCTGTCGCTGCCGTGCTTTGCGGAGCTCTCCGACGACGAGGTCCAGCAGACGGCCTCGGCCGTACGGAAAGCGTGCGAGGGAATATGACCACGACGATGTCGACGACGGCGGACACGCTCAAGCATCGACTGGCCGGCGAGCCGACCGTGGGGCTCATCGGTCTCGGCTACGTCGGCCTCCCGCTCGCGGTCGCCTTCGCCGAATCGGGCGCGACCGTGATCGGCGTCGACCTCGACGCGCGTCGCGTCGCGGCGGTGCGGGCGGGGGAGAGCTTCATCGAGGACGTCCCCACGGAGCAACTGGGCCGCCTGGTGCGTGCCGGGCGACTCAGCGCCTCCGACGACATCGCGGCGCTGAAGGACGCGGACGCGATCGTCATCTGCGTCCCCACGCCCCTGGGAAAGTCGAAGGAGCCCGACATCTCCTTCATCGTCGGCGCCGCCGACGCCGTGGCCCGGGTGATCCGGCGCGGCCAGCTCGTCGTGCTCGAGTCGACGACCTATCCCGGGACCACCCAGGAGATCCTGCTGCCGCGCTTCCAGACGCGGGGGCTCGTCGCCGGGCGCGACGTGTTCATCGCCTTCTCGCCTGAGCGCATCGATCCGGGGAACCGGCGCTGGACGCTCCGGGACATTCCCAAGGTCGTCGGCGGTATCACCGAGAACTGCCGCGATATGGCCGCGACGCTGTACGGGCGGGTGACCCGCCAGGTCGTGCCCGTCACGGGACCGGAGACGGCCGAGATGGTCAAGCTCTTCGAGAACACGTTCCGGTCGGTCAACATCGCGCTGGTCAACGAGTTCGCGATCATGTGCCGCCGGCTGGGCCTGTCGGTCTGGGAAGTGATCGCCGCCGCGTCGACCAAGCCGTTCGGCTTCATGCCGTTCTATCCGGGCCCCGGGCTCGGCGGCCACTGCCTGCCCTCCGACCCGCACTACCTCTCGTGGAAGGTACGCCTGGAGGGCTACGAGCCGCGCTTCATCACGTTCGCGGACGAGATCAACCGCCGCATGCCCGAATACGTCGTGCAGCTGGTCGCGGACGCGCTCAACGACAAGAGCCGTGCCGTCCGGGGCGCCCGCGTCCTCGTGCTCGGCGTCGCCTACAAGGCGGGCGTCGCCGACGTGCGCGACTCGCCGGCTCTCGAGATCATCGACGGGCTCCTCGCCCGCGGCGCGACGGTCACCTACCACGACCCGTACGTGCCGGCGGTGACGGTCGCCTCCGGGAAGATGGAGTCGATCGCGTGGACCGACGCCGACCTCGGCTCGCG
>DASRIY010000255.1:0-6164 GCA_035649755.1 Candidatus Methylomirabilota bacterium | reverse complement strand
TCGCTCATGACGTGCTCCTGCCGGGCGCGGCCCCCGCGGGCTCGAGGTAGCGCTCCCAGAGATCGAGATGAACGGGCGAGCACGGCTCGGCCGACGCGCCCCAGAGATCGTTGGCGTCGAAGCGCACGCTGTAGAGCGCGTGGGACTGCTCGCCCTGGCCGTGGGCGTTCGTGTCCGGGAAGATGAACGTGCCGTGCACCGCGTCGATCACGCCGTACTTGCCGCGCGCGTAGCGGGGCAGCCGCGTGTGTCCCTCGGGCGCGTCGGTCCGCGTGAAGACGCGATCGCCCGCAGCGAAGCGCGGCGGCGGGCCCGGCTGGCGGAAGTGGGTCCGCTCCTTCGTCGCGCGCAGCATGCGGTCGAGGAGCTTGGGATCGCGGTGCGGCGGCGCCGGATCGACGCCGCCGGCCAGCTGGGCCATGCGCCGGTCGAGCTCCTCGCGCGTGATCACGCCCTTCTCGACCAGCAGCCGCACGGTGCGATCGAGCCAGCGCTCGTAGTAGCTCGCGGCCAGGTAGTCGACCGGCGCCATGCGCTCGATCCCGTGGCGGCTCTCGTCGATGTTGAAGAGGTGCTGCGCGCTGCACGCGCGGCTGATCCCGAGGACGCGGCCTTCCCACGGCGCGTGGAAGACGGGCTCGTTTTCCTCGCGGTCGACGCGGCCGAAGCCGTGCATGCCGCCCATGTCGTGGATGCCGTTCATGTCATCGGGCCTCGCCGGGCACTGTGCAACGCGGCGGTGTCCCTGTCAAGAAAGCGGGGCCAGCAAGAGGCGCGTCAGCTGCTCGGGCTGACTCAGCATCGGGTAGTGGCCGGTATCGAGCTCGTACCAGTCACCCTTGAGCCGCTCGGCCGTGCGGCGCTGGTGCGCCTCGGGCGGGTTGACCGCGCGGCGGCACCGGACGACCGTGGTCGGCCACGTCTGGCTCCAGAAGCTGGTGAGCTCGACGGGCGCCTCGAGCGCCGCGACGGGGTGCGGCGTGTAGCGGGCCAGCGCCCAGGCGCGGGTCTCGGGGTCGAGATCGGCGAAGAGGCGCTTCTCGGCGTCCGCCTGCGTGGGGCCCGTCGTGACCGCGTTGGTGTCGTTGGGCGCCGCGCGCTTCACGATATCGCCGACCCGCTCGCCCGACATGAGCGCCAGCGCGTCGATGAAGAAGAGCCGCGCGATCCGCTCGCGGGCCAGCTCGGCGGCCTTGCAGATCACCATCCCGCCGGAGCTCGTTCCCACGAGCATCACGCGATCGAGGTCCTCGTAGAAGAGGAGCTTCGCGATCTCCTGCCCGTGCGTGGCGACCGTGATGCCCGGGCGCACCTGGTCGTGGCGGTGGCCGCAGCCGTCGAGCGTCGGAGCGATCACTCGATGCCCCGCGGCGCGCAGCCGCTCCGCGACCGGCTTCCAGATCCAGCCTCCCTGATACGCGCCGTGCACCAGCACATAGGTCGCCATATCGTCTCCTTGTCCGCCCATCACCTCGGGCGGTGGACCCGCAGTGTACACGCCGCGCTCTCTCTGCGATACTCGCGGCGCGTGGCGCGGGCGCAACCGGCGAAGACCGGCGCGGAAGGGTCGAACGGACCACGCGGCACGCGTCCGCTTCCCCGCTGCGGCTGGGCTCCATCCGGACGCGCGCCGGTCCGTCGCCGCGGTGCGGGAACGGGTCCTTTTCGACCCTTCCGTGCCGGTCTTCGTCGGCTGCGCCCGCGGTCGTACGCGACGGTAGGTCGATTTCAATGGAGGGTGAGATGAGGCTGGCGGGGAAGGTGGCGCTGATCACGGGTGGGGCGAGCGGGATGGGGCAGAGCGAGGCGACGATCTTTGCGCGAGAAGGAGCGCGCGTCGTCGTGGCCGACGTTCTCGAGCTCGAGGCGCGCCAGGTGGTCGAGAAGATCGCCGCGGCCGGCGGCCAGGCGCGGTTCGTGAAGCTCGACGTCACCAGCGAGTCCGAGTGGCAGAACGCCGTGAAGACCGCGGTGACCACGTTCGGGAAGCTCGATCTGCTGGTCAACAACGCGGGCATCAGCGGCACGTTCGATCCCGACATCAGCAGCACCGCGGCCTGGGACGCGCTGATGGGTGTGAACGCCAAGGGCGTGTTCCTGGGCATGAAGTACGCGGTGCCCGCCATGCGCGAAGCGGGCGGCGGCGCCATCGTGAACATCTCGTCGATCTCGGGCTTCGTGGGCCAGGACCGCGTGCACATGGGCTACAACGCCTCGAAGGGCGCCGTGCGCATCATGACCAAGTCGGCCGCCGTGCAGTTCGCCCAGCACGGCATCCGCGTCAACTCGGTGCACCCGGGCATCCTGCCGCCCATGCGCACGTCGAAGGCGTCGGCCGATCCGGAGTGGCGCGCGAAGTCGCTGCGCGCGGTGCCGATGAAGCGTGAGGGGCGCGTGGAAGAGGTGGCGCACGCCGTGCTGTTCCTCGCCTCTGACGAGGCGTCGTACATCACGGGCACCGAGCTCGTCGTCGACGGCGGATACCTGGCGGTCTAGGCTCATGGCTGACGAGACACCATTCGACCGGGCGAAGGCGAAGGCCTTCACGATGCTGATGGTTCGCCATCTGGAGGGCGCTGCCGTCTGCATCATGCTCGAGGTCGGCCGGCGCGTCGGTCTCTTCGAGGCCATGGCGACGATGGGTGCGGTGACCAGCGCCCAGATCGCCGAGAAGACCGGGCTCAGCGAGCGCTACGTCCGGGAGTGGCTCGCGGCGATGACGTGCGGCGGCATCGTCGAGCACGCGGTGGCGGAGGGAACTTATCGACTGCCGCGCGAGCACGCCGGCGGGCTCACCGGATCGTCGAGCCGTAACCTCACCAGCATGGCGGAGATGTTCCCGCTATTGAACCGGGTCATCCCCGAGGTCGCCGAGGCGTTCCGCACGGGTCGCGGCGTGGCGTACAGCGCCTATCAGCCGGACTTCACCGGGCTCATGGATCGGCGGAGCCGTCCACGGTACGACGAGATGCTGTTCGGCACGTACCTCGCGAAGCCCGTCGGGCTCCTGGAGCGGCTCGAGGCAGGCATCCGCGTCGCGGACGTGGGCTGCGGCACCGGGCATTGCATCACGCTGATGGCACGGCGCTTCCCGAAGAGCACATTCGTCGGCTACGACTTCTCCGAGGACGGCATCGCGGAAGCGCGGGCGGCCGCGCGGGGGCTCACCAACGCGTCGTTCGTCGTGCAGGACGTGAGCCGGCTGGAGGCGCCCGCGCCGTTCGACCTCATCACCGCGTTCGACGCGATCCACGATCAGTCCGACCCGGCCGGCGTCCTCCGCCGTATCCGGGCGGCGCTGGCGCCCGACGGCATGTTCGTGATGGTCGACGTTTGGGCATCGAGTGAGCTCGCCGACAACGTGGGCGTCCCGATGGCGCCGTACCTCTACACGATGAGCACCATGCACTGCATGAGCGTGTCGCTCGCGGGCGGAGGCCCGGGCCTTGGCACGGCGTGGGGCCATCAGGTCGCGATGGCGATGCTCCGCGACGCGGGCTTCGCCGACGTCCAGCTGTTCGAGCGGGTCGACCCGGCGAACTCGCTCTACGTCGCCCGCGGCTGAGACGCCATGAGCGAGCGTCTCTTCGGCGCGCGCGTGCGACGCCGGGAGGACGCGCGCCTGGTCACGGGTCGCGGGCGCTACGTCGCCGACGTGGCGCTGCCCGGGTTGCTGCACGTCGCGGTTCATCGAAGCCCGCACGCCCACGCGCGCATCGTTCGCATCGACGCTTCTGAAGCCCGGCGCCGCTCCGGAGTCATCCACGTGCAGATCCCCGCCGACGTGGCGGCGCTGGGACGGCTACCGCTTCTCGTCCCGCACTCGAGCCTGATCGCCCCGGCCTGCGCCGAGCTGCTCCCCCAAGACGTCGTCTCGTACGCAGGCCAGCCGGTAGCGCTCGTCGTCGCCGCCAGCGCGGCCGAGGCGGAAGACGCGCTCGATGCGCTGCGCATCGAGTACGCGCCGCTGGCGCCCGTC
The DNA here is from genome assembly GCA_035649755.1 of Candidatus Methylomirabilota bacterium. Lineage (GTDB taxonomy): Bacteria > Methylomirabilota > Methylomirabilia > Rokubacteriales > CSP1-6 > AR31. The sequence continues at coordinate 2,185 of DASRIY010000255.1, read as the reverse complement.
GCTTCGCTCGACGACGCCACGCGCCCCGACGGGCCGCGCGTGCATCCCGGCGGCAACGTCGCCTCCCGTTTCAGCCAGCGGGTAGGTGATCCGGTGGGCGCGCTCGCCCGCGCTGAGCTGGTGCTGCGCGAGCGGTTTCACGTGCACCGCGGCGGCGGCATGGCCATGGAGACGCGCGCGATCGCGGCCCGCTGGGACGCCGACCTCGGCCAGATCACGGTATGGGCGACGGCTCAGGCGCCGCAGATCCTTCGCCGCCTGCTCGCGCGCTATCTCGACCTGCCCGAGCACGCCGTGCGCGTCGTCACGCAGGACATCGGCGGGGGATTCGGCCCGAAGGCCATCGTCTACAGCGAGGACATCCTGATTCCGGTTCTCGCGCGCGCCCTCGGGCGCCCGGTCCAGTTCGTCGAGACGCGCAGCGAGCACCTGGCCGCGGTGACGCAGGAACGCGACCAGTGGCACGACGTCGAGCTGGGGCTCACGCGCGAGGGGCGGATCGTCGCGGTGCGTGACACGTTCACGCACGACTGCGGCGCGTTCGTGTCGTGGGGCGTGATCGTGCCGATCCTCACGTCGGTCAGCGTCCCCGGTCCCTATCGCGTGCCGAACTACGAAGTGACGCTCACCGCGCTCTACACCAACCGCGTGCCGGTCACGCCGGTGCGCGGCGCCGGGCGGCCGCAGGCGGTGTTCGTGATGGAGCGCATGCTCGATCTCGCCGCCGAGCACCTCGGGCTCGACCGTATCGCGATCCGTCAGCGCAACCTGATCCAGCCCGACGAGTTCCCGTACGACGTCGGCCTCATCTCGCGCGACAACAGCCCCCGGCGCTACGACAGCGGCAACTATCCCGAGTGCCTGCGCCGCGCCACCGAGGCCGTGGGCGCCGGGGGTTTCGCCGCCGAGCGCGAGCGGGCGCGGGCGGCGGGCCGCGCGATCGGCATCGGGTTTGCCATGTTCGTCGAGGACACGGGCCTCGGTCCGTACGAGGGCATCCGCGTGCGCGTCGATCCGGCCGGACGCGTCTTCGTGTTCTCCGGAGCGTCGAGCCAGGGTCAGGCGCACGAGACGACGCTGGCGCAGGTGGTGGGCGACGGCCTCTCGGTGCCGCTCGAGCAGATCACGGTCGTGCCCGGCGACACGGCCGGCATTCCCTACGGCGTCGGCACGTTCGCGAGCCGGGTCGCCGTACTGGCGAGCGCCTCGGCGGTTCACGCCGCCGCCGAGGTGAGGAAGAAAGCACTCGCCATCGCGGCCGCGCAGCTGGAAGCGGCGCCCGCCGATCTGGTTCTGGAGGACGGCCGCATCGCCGTCCGCGGGTCGCCCGGGCGCGGGCTCACGCTCGGCGACGTGGCGGCGATCGCGACGGCGCCGCGGCCCGGATATGCGCTGCCTGGCAGCATGGATCCTGGGCTCGAGGCGTCGGGCTATGTCCACGTGCCGCAGTCGACGTACTCGAACGGCGCCCACGCGGTGGTCGTGGAGGTCGATCCTGAGACCGGCACGGTGAAGATCCTCCGCTATGTCGCGGTGGACGATTGCGGCACGATGATCAACCCGATGGTGGTCGAGGGGCAGATTCACGGCGGGATCGCTCACGGGATCGGCAACGCACTGCTCGAGGAGATCGTCTACGACGACGCCGGCCAGCTCCTGACCGGCACGCTGATGGACTACGCGCTGCCGCGCGCGGCCGACGTGCCGGCGCTCGAGGTACACCACGTCGTCACGCCGTCGCCGCTGAATCCGCTGGGTGTGAAGGGCTCGGGGGAAGGCGGCACACTCCCGGCGCCGGCGGCGATCGCCAACGCGATCGCCGATGCGCTGCGACCGCTGGGCGTGGAAGTGACGGAGATGCCGCTGACGCGCGAGCGCCTGTGGCGTCGCGTCAGGCTGGCCGAAAGCCGTCGATCGACGGGCGCGCCGCGGGGCTGACCCCTCGGCTCACACTTTTCGCAGGAAGTCGAAGTCGCAGCCGTGCTCGGCCTGGAGCACGTGGTCCATGTAGAGCTTCGCGTAGCCGCGCGCGGGAGGCGCGGGCGGGCGCGGCATCGCGGCGCGCCGCTGCGCGAGCTCGCCGTCGTCGACCAGGAGGTCGAGCCGCCGATCGGTGACGCTCAGGCGGATGCGGTCGCCGTTTCGCGTGAGCGCCAGCGGCCCCCCGACCGCCGCTTCGGGCGAG
>DASRIY010000254.1:0-23148 GCA_035649755.1 Candidatus Methylomirabilota bacterium | reverse complement strand
CGGACGTCTGGATCGAGAGCCGGCTGGCGGCGGCGGTCGCCGAGGCGCGGACGGCGCTGAAGAAATACCGGTTCAGCGACGCGGCGTCGGCACTCTACCAGTTTCTCTGGCACGAGTACTGCGACTGGTACCTCGAGATGGCCAAGCTGTCGCTCTACCAGCCCGACAGCCCTGGCCGGCGCGCGCGCACGCAGGCCACGCTCGTTCGGGTGCTCGAGGCGACCCTGCGGCTCTTACATCCGTTCATGCCGTTCATCACCGAGGAGATCTGGCAGCGGCTGCCGCACAAGGGCGACACGATCATGCTCGCGCCGTACCCGAGGCCGTCCAAGAAGGATCGCAACGCGGACGCGGAGCGGCAGATGACGGCGGTCATGGATCTGGTCACCGCGGTGCGCAACATCCGCGGCGAGATGCGGATCGCGCCCGGCGCTCCGCTCTCGGCCGTCTTGCGCGCCGGACCCGGCGCGGCGGAGCTCTTCACGGCCAACAGCGCGCTGATCGACGCGCTGGCGCGCGTCCGGCTGACCGTCGATCCGCGGGCGACGCGGCCCAGGAGCTCGGCCATGGCGGTTGTCGGCAGCTCGGAGCTCTACGTCGAGCTGGCGGGCGTCGTCGACCCGGCGGCGGAGCGCCAGCGGATCGAGAAGGAGATCGCGCGGGTCGACGAGCGCATCGGCTTCGCCCGGACGAAGCTGGCGAGGCCGGACTTCGCCGAGCGGGCGCCGGCCGAGATCGTCGCCAAGGAGCGGGAGCGCCTGGTCGAGCACGAAGCCGTGCGCGCCAAGCTGGTCGCGAGCCTCAGCTGGTTCGATGATGGCGGCCGGTAGCGCGTCGGGCGTCATCGTCAGGGTCGACACCGTCGATTCCACCCAGACGGTCGCCTTCGCGCTCGCCGAGCGCGGCGCCGCGGATCGCACGGTCGTGATCGCCGATCAGCAGTCGTCGGGTCGAGGACGCCGCGGTCGTGTCTGGCAGGCGCCGGCGCGAAGCAGTCTACTGGCGTCCATTCTGGTCCGCCCCCGGCTGCCGCAAGGGCTCCTGGCGACCCTGTCGCCGATGACCGCGGTCGTCACTGCGGAGGCGCTGCGGCGCGTCGCGCCGCTGGCGCCCCGGTTGAAGTGGCCGAACGACGTCCTCGTCAACGGCCGGAAGATAGCCGGCATCCTCCTCGAGTCGCGCTCGGTCGCGTCGTCGGAGCCCGTCCTGGTCATCGGCGTAGGCGTCAATCTCGGCCAGCGCGAGTTTCCGCCGGAGCTGGCAGGCCGGGCGACGTCCGTCGCCCTCGAGACGGGGCGCGCCGTCGACCGCGACACGCTCCTGGCGGCCCTGCTCGAGGAGTTCGACGCGTGGCGCGCGCGGCTGGAAGGGGAGGGCTTTGCCCCCGTCCGCGAGCGCTGGAAGAGCCTCAGCGGCACGATCGGCCGGAAGGTCACGGTGGACGGCGTCTCCGGCACCGCCACGGACCTCGACGCCGACGGCGCGCTCCTGATCGACTCCGGCGATGGAGTCAGGCGGGTCATCGCCGGCGAGATCGCAACGGACGAGATGGCCACGGGAGACCCTCATGCTGCTCGTCGCTGACGTCGGCAACACCAACACGAAGATCGGCGTGTTCGACGGGCCGCGTCTCGTCACCTCGTGGCGCATGACGAGCCGGCGGGAGCAGACGGCCGACGAGTACGGGCTCGTCATCGAGACGTTTCTCCAGACGCGCGGCATCCCGGTCGCCGCCATCCACGGCATCGCCATCTCGAACGTGGTGCCGCCGGTGCAGCAGACACTGGAGTGGATGTGCGAGCAGTACTTCGGCCGGACCGCGTTCTTCGTCGAGCCCGGCGCGAACACCCGGATGCCCCTGCTGGTCGACGCCCCCCGCGAGGTCGGCGCCGACCGCTACGTCGACGCCTTCGCGGCGAGCGCGAAGTACGGGGCGCCGCTGATCGTCATCGACTTCGGCACCGCGACGACGTTCAACTGCGTGAGCGCGCACGGTGAGTTCATCGGCGGCGCCATCGCCCCCGGCATCGCCACCTCGGTCGAGGCGCTCGTCAACCGCGCCGCGCGGCTCGCCCGGGTCGAGCTGGTGCGGCCCAAGGAGGCGATCGGCCGCAACACGACCACCAATCTCCAGTCGGGCGCCATCTACGGCTACGCCGGCCTGGTCGACGGGCTCGTCGATCGGATGCGATCGGAGATGGGCGGAACGGCCCGGGTCATCGCCACGGGCGGCAACGCCGGGCTTATCGTGGACGTTGCGCGCTGCGTCGAGCTGGTCGACGAGCACCTGAGGCTCGACGGTCTGCGGATGCTCCATGGAGAGGCGCGTCCGTAATCCATAGGCGCGCCTCGGCCGGCGGGGCCTCAGCCCCGCGACGGCCTGCAGCGCGCACATCAGCTCCGCGCCGTTGACAACCCCCGGTGTGGCCGGTATAATCCACGAAATCTAGTAGGTCGGCCAGCTGGCTATCCCTATATACGGGACCTGGGCCGAAAAGCAGAAACCAGGCGCACGGGAGGGACGACCGATGGGGATGTGGGTCGGGCGAGGGCGGAAGGCCAGGGTCGCATACGGGTTCGACGACATCGCGCTCGTACCCGGAACCGTGACCGTCAATCCCAACGAGGTCGACATCTCGTGGGAGCTCTGCGGCCACCGCTTCGAGCTTCCGATCATCGCGGCCGCGATGGACGGCGTCGTCGGGCCCAGCCTGGCGGTCGAGATGGGGCGCCACGGCGGGCTCGCGGTGCTGAACCTGGAGGGCATCTTCTCCCGCTACGCCAACCCCAGCGACGTCCTCGAGCGGATCGTCGCGGCCAGCCAGGAAGAGGCCACCAAGATCATCCAGTCGATCTACGGCGAGCCGATCAAGGAAGAGCTGATCCATCAGCGGATCCAGGAGATCAAGAAGGGCGGGGGCCCCGCCGTGGTCTCCTCGATTCCCCAGCGCGCCGAGCGCTTCGCCCAGATCGCGCAGGAAGCCGGCGCCGACATCTTCGTCGTGCAGTCGACCGTCACCACCGCCCGCCACATCGCGACCGAGTACATGCCGGTCGACCTCCGCAAGCTCAAGAAGCAGCTCGCCATCCCGCTGGTCATCGGCAACGTCGTGACCTACGAGGCCTGCCTCGAGCTGATGGACGTCGGCGCCGACGCGCTGCTGATCGGCGTGGGACCGGGTGCCGCCTGCACGAGCCGCGAGGTGCTGGGGCTCGGTGTGCCGCAGGTGACGGCCACCGCCGACGCGTCGGCGGCGCGCGACTTCTACTGGAAGCAGACCGGGCGCTACGTCCCGATCATCACCGACGGCGGCATGACGACGGGCGGCGACGTGTGCAAGGCTTTCGCCTCGGGCGCCGACGCGGTCATGATCGGCTCGGCGTTCGCGCGCGCCGTCGAGGCGCCTGGACGCGGCTATCACTGGGGCATGGCGACGCCCCACGCCAATCTCCCGCGCGGCACGCGGATCCGGGTCGGCATCGCCGGCTCGCTCGAGCAGATCCTGTTCGGGCCCGCGTTCACCGAGGACGGCACCCTCAACCTGGTGGGCGCGATCCGTACGTGCATGGGCTCGGTCGGCGCGCGGACGATCCGGGAGCTGCAGCAGACGGAGCTGATCATCGCTCCGACCATCAAGACCGAGGGGAAAGTGTTCCAGCAGGCTCAGAAGTTGGGGCGCCCGCGGTAGCGGGGCGCTGATGTCGGCCCCCGCCGGCAAGATCGCGGTCCTCGATTTCGGCGGTCAGTACACGCAGCTGATCGCCCGGCGCGTTCGCGAGATGTCCGTGTACTCCGAGATCTTCTCGTGTACCCATCCGCTCGAGAAGATCCTGGCGGCCGGCTACCAGGGCATCGTCCTTTCGGGCGGCCCGTCGAGCGTCTACGAGGAGGGCGCGCCGCTACCGCCCGCGGAGCTCTTCGAGGCTGGTGTGCCCGTTCTCGGGATCTGCTATGGCATGCAGGCGATGGGCTATCTCCTCGGCGGCCATGTCATCCCCGCCGAGCGGCGCGAGTACGGCAAGGCCGAGATCACGCTCCAGGGGTCGAGCCCCTTGCTGAAGAACGTCGCCCCGGAGGCTACCGGACGAGTGACCGTCTGGATGAGCCACGGCGACACCGTGCTTCGCCCGCCCAAAGGGTTCACGGCCCTCGCCCGGACGCCGAACTGCCCGGTGGCGGCCATGGCAGACGAAGAGCGCCGTCTCTACGCGGTGCAGTTCCACCCGGAGGTCGCCCACACGCCGCAGGGCAAGACGATCCTCGACAACTTCCTCGAGGTGTGCGGGGTGAGCCGGACCTGGTCGATGGCGGGCTTCATCGACACGACGGTCGACGCGATCCGTGCCCAGGTGAAGGGCGGACGTGTGCTGTGCGCCCTATCGGGCGGGGTCGACTCGTCAGTCGTGGCGGTGCTGGTGCATCGCGCCATCGGCGATCGGCTCACGTGCGTCTTCGTGGACAACGGGCTCCTGAGAAAGGGCGAGGCCGAGGCGGTCGTCCACACGTTCCGTGACACATTCAAGATGAACCTCATCCACGTTGATGCATCTGAGCGGTTTCTCAGTGCGATCCAGGGCGTCACCGACCCCGAAGTGAAGCGGAAGCGGATCGGGGTGGAGTTCATCTCGGTGTTCGAGGACGAGGCGCGAAAGCTCGGGGACATTGCCTGGCTCGCCCAGGGTACGCTCTACCCGGACGTGATCGAGTCGGTTTCGTTTCGCGGCCCGTCGGCCACGATCAAGACTCACCACAACGTGGGTGGGCTCCCGCTGAACATGCAGTTCAAGCTGGTCGAGCCGCTCCGCGAACTTTTCAAGGACGAGGTCCGCCGCCTCGGCGAGCTCCTGGGGCTCCCGCAAGAGATCCTGTGGCGGCAGCCCTTCCCGGGACCGGGGCTCGCGATCCGCGTGCTCGGCGAGGTGACAACGGACCGGCTCGACCTCTTGCGCGAGGCCGATGCCGTTGTGCAGGAAGAAGTACGCGCCGCCGGGCTCGAGCGACAGCTCTGGCAGGCATTCGCGGTGCTCCTGCCGGTGAAGACCGTAGGCGTCATGGGCGACTTCCGTACCTACGCGAACGTGATCGCGCTGCGCGCCGTCACGAGCCAGGACGCGATGACCGCGGACTGGGCGCGGCTGCCCTATGACCTCCTGGGCACCATCAGCAACCGGATCATCAACGAGGTGAAGGGCGTCAATCGCGTGGTGTTCGACATCTCCTCGAAGCCCCCGTCCACGATCGAGTGGGAGTAGCCGGGTCGTCGATGCAGCACGCCGAGTTTGTCCATCTGCACGTGCATTCCGAGTACAGCCTCCTCGACGGCGCCGCCCAGCTCGACAAGCTGGTCGACAAGGCGAAGGAGCTCAAGTTCCCCGCCATCGCGCTCACCGATCACGGCAACCTCTTCGGGGCGATCGATTTCTATCTCGCCGCGCAGAAGGCCGGCGTCAAGCCGATCGTCGGCTGCGAGCTCTACGTCGCCCCGGGAAGCCGCAAGGACCGGGGCTCGCAGGACGGCGGCTACGAGGGCGCCAACCACCTCACGGTCCTCGTGCGGAACCGCACGGGCTACAAGAACCTCATCAAGCTCGTGTCGAAGGCGTACCTGGAGGGCTTCTACTACAAGCCTCGCGTCGATCGTGAGCTCCTGGCGGAGCACGCCGACGGGCTCCTCGTCCTCTCCGGGTGCCTCAACTCCGAGGTCTCCCGTTTCCTGAGCGCCGGCGACGCGCTCCGGGCTCGCGACACCGCCGGCTGGTACCAGGAGGTCTTCGGCAAGGACCACTACTTCATGGAAGTCCAGGCCCACGGGATCGACGAGCAGGCGCGGGTCATGGCCGAGACGCTGCGCATCGCCTCGGCCATCGGGGCGCCGGTCGTCGGCACCAACGACTCGCACTATCTCGAGGCCGGCCACGGGCGCGCCCACGAGGCGCTGCTCTGCATCCAGACCGGCACGAATCTTCAAGACACGAACCGGTTCCGCTTTTCGACGCCGGAGTTCTACATCAAGTCGGCCGAGGAGATGGCGCGCGTCTTCGCCGAGCTTCCCGAGGCGTGCCGCAACACGCTCGCGGTCGCCGAGCGCTGCAACCTGACGCTCGACTTTGATGCATTCCACCTGCCGCGCTACCTCGTCCCCTCGGAGCACACGCTCGACAGCTACCTGCACGAGCTGGCGCACGAGGGCCTGCGCCGACGCTACGGCTCGACGCCGGGCGACGCCGCCGAGGCGCGACTGGCCCAGGAGCTCGCCGTCATCGAGAAGATGGGGTTCGCGGGCTACTTCCTGGTCGTCTGGGACTTCATCCGCTACGCGCGCGAGCAGGGGATCGCGGTGGGCCCGGGCCGCGGCTCGTCGGCGGGCTCGCTGACCGCATACTGTCTCGGCATCACGAACATCGATCCAATGCGTTACGGGTTGCTCTTCGAGCGATTCTTGAACCCCGAGCGCATCTCCATGCCGGACATGGACATTGACTTCTCGGACGACCGGCGCGACGAGGTGATCCGCTACGTCGCCGAGCGCTACGGCCGCGACCGGGTCGCCCACATCATCACGTTCGGGACACTCGGCGCCAAGGCGGCCATCCGCGACGTCGGCCGCGTGCTCGGCATGGCCTACGGCGACGTCGACCGGATCGCCAAGCTCGTGCCGAACTTCCCGCTCAACATCACGCTGGACGACGCCCACCAGAAGTCGCTGCCGCTCGCCGAGGCGGTGCGGAGCCAGCCGGCCGTGCGCGAGATGTGGGAGATCGCCCGCACGCTCGAGGGCTGCACCCGGCACGCGTCGGTGCACGCCTCCGCGGTGGTCATCTCCGACGATCCGCTCGATGAGCACATCCCGCTCTACAAGGACCCCAAGCGGCCCGAGCTCATCACCGGCTTCGCGATGGGGCCGATCGAGAAGCTCGGCCTGCTCAAGATGGACTTCCTGGGCCTCAGGACGCTCACCGTGCTCGCCAACACGGTGACGCTCATCAAGGAGTCCCGGGGAATCGACATCGACCTCGACGCGCTGCCGCTCGACGACAGCAAGACGTACACGATGCTCTCGGAGGCGAAGACGTTCGGCGTGTTCCAGCTGGAATCGTCGGGCATGCGCGACGCGCTGCGTGGGCTTCGGCCCGAGCGGCTGGAAGACCTCATCGCCATGGTCTCGCTCTATCGGCCCGGTCCGATGGAGCTCATCCCCGACTTCATCCAGCGCAAGCACGGCCGGTCGAAGATCACGTACGAGCACCCGGCGATGGAGAAGTTCACGCGGGAGACGTACGGGATCATGGTGTACCAGGAACAGATCATGCAGATCGCCTCCGAGATGGCGGGCTTCACCATGGGCGAGGCGGACATCCTGCGCCGCGCCATGGGCAAGAAAGACCGCGAGCTCATGGCCAAGCAGCGGGAGAAGTTCCTGGGCGGCTGCCGCGAGCGGGGCACCACCGCCGCCAAGGCCGAGCGCGTCTGGGAGCTGATGGAGAAGTTCGCGGGGTACGGGTTCAACAAGTCGCACGCTGCGGCGTACGGGCTCGTCGCCTATCAGACGGCGTACTTCAAGGCCAACTATCCGGTCGAGTTCATGGCGGCGCTCTTGACCTCGGAAATGGGCGACACCGACAAGATCGTGAAGTACATCGACGAGTGCCGCGCGATGGGGATTCGCGTCGAGCCGCCCGACGTGAACGTGTCGGCCGTGCAGTTCAGCGTCGCCGGCGACACCGTGCGCTTCGGCCTGGCCGCCATCAAGAACGTCGGCGAGGCGGCGATGCAGTCGATCTTGAAGGTGCGAGACGAGAAGGGGCCGTTCCGGACGCTGGACGACTTCTGCGCGCGCGTCGACCTCCGGCTCGTCAACCGGCGCGTGATCGAGAGCCTCCTGAAGGCGGGCGCGTTCGACTCGCTCGGCCTCACCCGCGCGCATCTCCTGGCCACGGCCGACGGCGCCCTCGAGAGCGGCGGGCGCCAGCAGCGCGATCGTGCCGAGGGGCAGGGTTCGTTCTTCGAGCTCCTGCCCGAGGCGCCGGCCCGGTCGAGCGCCCCGGCCGAGGTCATCCCCGAGTGGGAGGCGGACCAGCGCCTGGCCTTCGAAAAAGAGGTGCTCGGTTTCTATATCTCCGGGCATCCGCTGGCGCGATATCGTGATGTAGTGGAACCGCTCGGTGTGACGACCTCGGCCGATCTCGCCGCCAAGGGCCACGGCGCGCGCGTGATCCTGTTCGGTCACGCCGCCAGCCTCAAGGAGACCTCCACCAAGGGCGGCAACCGGATGGCCTTCTTCACGCTCGAGGACATGGAAGGCACCGTCGAGGTGACGGTGTTCCCGGAGCCGTTCAAGACGGCCGCGGCCTGTCTGCGCTCGGGCGAGGCGGTGCTGGTCCGCGGGCGCGTCGACGACGGCGACAAGGGCCGCGTCGTGCTCGCCGAGGACGTGCGGCTGCTCGAGCAGGCCCTGGCCGAATCCGCCGGGCGTCCGCGACCCGCCTCCGGACCGGTCGAGCCCAGCGCCTGCCGCATCCGCGTCGCGCCGGGCGAGGATCCGAGCGTCGCGTTCGCGGCCGTGCGAAGGGTATGCGGCGAGCATCCCGGGCGCGTGCCCGTCTTCCTGCATCTCCTGCTCGGCGTCCAGGAAGTCGTCGTCAGGGCGCGCGGCCTCTCGGTCGACGGGAGCAAAGAGCTCGTCGCCGAGGGCGAGACCGTGCTCGGCGCGGGCGCAATCAGCGTGGACTATGCCGGACGCGCTTGACTTCGAGCAGCCCCTCATCGAGATCGAGAACCGCATCGCGGGTCTCCAGGCTCAGGAGGTCACGCAGAAGACGCGCGAGGAGATCGCAAAACTCGAGGATCGGCTGTCGCGGCTGCGGCAGAAGACCTACGCGAGCCTGACGGCCTGGCAGCGCACACAGCTCGCGCGCCACCCGAAGCGGCCGCACACGCGCGATCTCTTCAAGCTTCTGTTCGAAGACTTCATCGAGCTCCACGGCGACCGCGTGTACGGCGACGACGCGGCGGTCGTCGGCGGGCTGGCCCGGTTCGAGGGGCGTGGGATCGTCGTGGTCGGCCACCAGAAGGGGCGAGACACGCGCGAGAAGATCGCCCGCAACTTCGGGATGCCGCACCCCGAGGGCTACCGCAAGGCGCTCCGGCTCATGCATCTGGCCCAGAAGTTCGGCAAGCCCATCGTCACGTTCATCGACACGCCCGGCGCCTATCCCGGGCTCGGCGCCGAGGAGCGCGGCCAGGCCGAGGCGATCGCGCGCAATCTCCGGGAGATGGCGGGCCTCCGGGTCCCGATCCTGTCGGTGGTGACGGGCGAGGGCGGCAGCGGCGGTGCCCTGGCGATCGGCATGGGCAACCGGGTGCTGATGCTCGAGTACGCGATCTACTCGGTGATCTCGCCCGAAGGATGCGCGGCGATCCTGTTCGGCGACGCCGCCAAGGCACCCGAGGCCGCTGAGTCGATGCGAATCACCGCGCCCGATCTGCTGCGTCTCGGCGTGATCGACGGGATCGTCCCGGAGCCAGCCGGCGGCGCGCATCGCGACTGGGAAGGCGCGGCCGGCAACCTGCGCGAGGCGCTCCGCGAGCACCTGCGCCCGCTCGCGGCGATGTCGCCGGACGATCTGGTGGCCGATCGTTACGAGAAGTTCAGGAAGATCGGCGCCTTCGAAGAAGCATCAGTTCCGGCAGCCCAGAGCTAGCCGGGCCGACCACCCGCCCTCAGCGCCGCAGCAGCGCGGCGGCCACGTCCTCGTCGGTGACCAGCACGTTCATGAACTTGCCGGCCACCGCACCGCGCACGGCCTCGAGCTTGCTGCGGCCGCCTGCGATCGCCACGACGTGACGGTCGTCGCGCCGTGAGAGCGCCTGCAGGCGGTCGCCCTCGACCGAGAGAACCCGGCGCATCAGCGCGCGGAGCTCGGGGCGGTCGACGATGCGGCCCTCGTGGTCGAACGGCTGGTAGTTGATCTCGCCGACGACGCCGAGCTGGCCCAGCCGCTTGACGCTCACGCCGTAGGACTCGGCCAGCGAGCAGAACCCCGGCGTGTCCTCGCCGATGACGCCGATGCCGACCAGCGCGATGTCGACATCTTGCGCGGCCTCGTAGATGCGGCGCACCTCGGGATCGCGCAGGAGCCGCCGGCGCTCGCGCTCGATCTCGCGCAGGGACAGGAGGTGCTGCACCGGCAGGGCGTAGGCAGAGACGTGCGGCCGGTACTTCGCCGCCATCATGCCCACCAGCGTGTTCGGGAACAGGTCGACCAGCTCGAGCGTGCTCTCGCCGGAGAGGGGATAGAGGACCAGATCGCGGAAGCGGCGCTCGTGCAGGTGGCGGATCGTCTGGTAGAGCGTGAAGCCGCACGAGAGCCCGACGCGCTGGCCGTTGGCGGCGATCTTCTCGAAGTAGGCCGCCGCGGCGGTGCCCAGCTCCTCCTTCACGTCGCCCCGGCCGCCGGCGGCCACCACCACCGCGTCGCGGAGACCGAACTGCTCAACCAGCCCCGCCTCGAGCTGCTCACGGCGAGGAAGATCGAGCTCCACCCGCACGAGCCCTTCGTCCATCGCGCGCTGGAGCAGGCGCGAGACCGTCGCGGCCGAGACGCCGAGCGCGCGCGCGATGTCCTTCTGACTCCGGCCCTGGCGATAGTAGAGCTCGAGGCAGTGCACCGTCTGCCGCAGCTCGCGCGACGTGAGAGAGGGAGATTTCATCGCGTCACCGTGTGTTGCGGAAATTAATTTCACTTCTGTAAATTTCTTGCTTGACGGCTCCAGTATACGCCGTTATCCTCGATGGCAAGCTCGCAAATCACACCCCACCCATTCTAGGAGGTGCGCATGTCTGCGCGGCGTTACGGCCCCCAGGACGGCCAGGCTCCCATCGCGATGTCCAACTACCACCAGTCGAAGGACGAGCTCGCCGGCCTGCCGGTGACCGTCGCCGAGAAGATTCCCGTCACCAACACGCCGAACATCTTTTCCTACAAGTCGTACGTCTTCGCGAAGAACCCCGCGCTGGTCCAGCGCTTCATCAAGGCCACCAAGGCCGACGTCGGCGGGGTCGGCGGTCACGTCGTGGCGGCCGACGAGGTGAAGTCGATCATCGCCAAGTACGTCCTCGACAACAACAGCTATCGCGGAGAGCCCATCTTCACCTCGCTCATCGTGACCCACACCGGCGACGATTGCGCCGTCACCGGCATCATGGCCGAGACGGTCGACATGTCGGTCGTCGACGAGCTCATGTGGGACGCGCTGCAGGAGGGCGCCACCAAGGCGGCCGAGCTCGGCCTCTACGGCCCGGGGCAGGACCTGGTCGCCGACGCGTTCACCGGCAACCTTCGCGGCGCCGGACCGGCCACGGTGGCGCTGCCGTTCCCGGTGCGCAAGGACAATCCCTCACAGACGGTGCTGCTCTCATTCGCCGACAAGACGGAGCCCATGGCGTTCAACCATTACGCCACCGGCGCCTACATGCTGCCGCGATTCAACACCGGACTGGTCATCGCCGCCTCCAAGATGAAGCGCGGCTACATCTTCGAGATCGTCGACCTCGACACCAAGGCCCAGGCGGTCGAGGCCGGCGCCCATCCGCGCGACCAGCGAGCCCTCGACAACAAGATGGAAGAGCTCGCCAAGGGGCTGCAGGAGAAGGTCATCACGCTCGCCGCGCCCGAGGACCTCTACGACATCGAGGGACTGACCCGCGCCTCGCGCTTCGTCATCGCCCGCATCTGGAGCCGCAACGACAAGGGCGAGAAGGACCAGCTCGGCTACATCTGCTCGGCCGAGCGCCTGCACAACATCAAGACCAAGAAGGGCTTCACCTACGGCGGCAAGGACGACCCGGTGCTCATGGCCTTCGCCCAGGGCGACTGGCCGGCGCCCGGCGAGATCACCTCGCCGTGGGCCACGGCGCCCATGGTGGCCGGCGACTGCCGCGGCAGCCACAACCTGCACATCCTGCCGATGCCGATCAACTCGCAGACTTCGTACTGGTCGGGCCCGATCCTGTCGGCGGTCACGCTCTCGTGCAACATCCACACCGGTCGGATCGGCGCCATCTCCGATCAGTTCGCGCTCGGCACGCCGTGGGACGAGGTGCGGCGCACCGCCTCGCAGCTGGCCATCCAGTTCCGCCACGCGCACGGCGTCAAGCAGCCGGCGACCCTGCACGAGGAGGAGCTCGAGTACCAGGAGGGCTGGAAGGAGCGGCGCAGCCGTCTCGAGCGCAAGTTCGAGGTCAAGCCGCCGCTCACCTTCGGCAACGGCAACGGTCACGGTGCGGACGCAGGCAAGAAGCCCGTCTCGGCGCGGCCCGGCGGCCGGCCGGACGAGATCGACTGATTGAGAATGGAGGGGGCGCGGCGCCCCCTCCATTCCTCCCCGTTCGAGAGACGCTCCTCTCGTTCGCGGTTCTACGATCAGCGCAGGTGGTGAAGCACCACCCGCCTCGGAGAGGCGTTACTTGGGCTCGGGGGTCCGGCCGGCGAGATTGGCCACGATGACGCTCAGCTCGACGGGGTCGACCGGCTTGGGTACGTGCATGCTGTAGCCCGCCGACAGGGAGCGCACCCGGTCCTCCGGCCTGCCGTAGGCAGTGAGCGCCACGGCGGGAATCCTCGACGCTTCCGCCTCACCCAGCGCTCGAACCTTCCGGATCAGCGAATATCCGTCCTCGCCAGGCATCTCGATGTCCGACAGCAGCACGTGGGGCTTCCAGGAGTGGAGCAGCACCAGCGCCTCGCGAGGCGATGAACAGGGCATGGCGTCGGCCTCGGCCCGCCTGAGGATCGTGGCGATCAGATCGAGGGCGTCCGGATCGTCGTCCACGATGAGGACTCGCACACCGCGCAGCGACGGCCCGCGGTAGGGCTGGATGGGAGCCAGAGCGGTGGGGTGCACGCCCGGCGCCTCGGCGCTGGCGGCGGCCAGGGGCAGCCTCACTCGAAAGGTCGCGCCCTGGCCCTCGCCCGCGCTCTCACCGGTCACGGTGCCCCCGTGAAGCTCGGTGAGATGGCGGACGAGCGCCAGCCCGATGCCGAGCCCGCCCTGGGTGCGCGTGCTGCCGCTGTCGCCCTGCCGGAACCGGTCGAAGATGAACGGAAGGAGCTCCCGATTGATGCCGACGCCGCTGTCGCTGACCACGATCTCCAGGTGCGAGTTGACGCGCTGAAGCGTGACCTGGATCCGGCCTCCCTTCGGCGTGAACTTGATGGCGTTCATCAGGAGGTTCCAGACAATCTGCTGGACCCGGTCCGGATCGCCGCTGAGCGGTCCCGCATTGGGGTCGATGAGCGGCTGCAAGCGGAGTCCCTTGGCCTCGGCGGCGGGTCGGACGGCGTCGAGCGCGGCCTCCAGCACGCGCGGTAGATCCACCGGGCGGATGTCGAGCCGCATCTTGCCGCTCATGATGCGGGACATGTCCAGCAGGTCGTCGATAAGCTGGAGCTGAACGTGGGAGTTCCGCACGATCGCCTCGAAGGCGCGCGGTGTCGTCGCCTCGTCGATTTGCCCCATCTGGAGCATCCGCGCCCATCCGTACACCGCGTTCATCGGCGTCCGAAGCTCGTGCGAGAGCACCGCGAGGAACACGTCCTTCGTCCGGTTGGCGGACTCGGCCTGCGCCCGGGACTCTTCCGCCTCGGAGTAGAGGCCGGCGTTGTCGACGGCCTGCGCCGCGTTCCGCGCGAGATCCTCCGCCATCTTGACGTCGGCCTCGTCGTAGCGCTGTCCCGGTGTCATCCGGACAAGCGTGAGGGCGCCGACGATGCGTGATCGGCTCACCAGCGGGACCGCGAGCGCCGAATGCGGTCGGAGCCGCCGCATGAGGGCCAGATGGGCAGCGTCACGGACGGTCGACGCCAGGGTCTCGTCCGTGACCTCCGGGAACAGGATCGCTCTCCCGCCGCGGATCGCCTGCGCGCCGGGTTGCTGCGACGTCAAGCCGGGTGCGTATTGCTGGAGCTCGGACAGGAGTGCCTGCGTGTTCGGATCGGACGCGGCCACCGCGACCCGCTCCACGGCGTGGTCGCGCGTCACGAGATCGATGATGCACCAGTCCGCGAGCGTGGGCACGATCAGACGGGACACCGTGCGCAGCGTCGTCGCCGAGTCGAGCGAGGAGGCGAGCACGCTGCTCGCCTCGGCCAGGATGGTGGCCCGGCGCTCGGCCAGCTCCGCTCGCGCGCGGGCGGCCCGCTCGGCGGCCAGGAGCTCGGCGCGCAGCACCTCGGCGCGCTTGCGCTCCGTGATGTCCCTCGCGATCTTCGAGGCGCCGATGATGTGGCCGGCTGCGTTCCGGACGGGCGACACCGACAACGAGATATCGACGGGTGTCCCGTCCTTGCGGACGCGCACGGTTTCGAAGTGGTCGATGGACTCGCCGCGCTGGAGCTTGGCGAGCACCTCGTCCTCCTCGGCCTGCCGGTCGGCGGGAACGATCATCCGGATCGAGCGGCCGATCGCCTCGGCTGCCGTGTAGCCGAACAGGCGCTCGGCGCCCGCGTTCCACGAGGTGATGATCCCGCTGAGGCTCTTGCCGACGATGGCGTCGTCGGACGACTGGACGATGGCGGCCAGCCGTAGCGACACCTCCTCGGCGTTCCTGCGATCGGTCATGTCCTCGAAGAAGACCGAGAAACCGTCCAGGCTCGGGAAGACCCGGTGCCGGGACCAGCGCCCGGGCGCGGGCGAGGCCGTCTCGAACTCGAAGACCGAGGACGTTGCCTCCGCCGCTCGCAGACGGGCTTCGATCGGCGTGCCGACGATGTCGGGAAAGATGTCGCGCAGCGTCTTGCCGACGAGCGCCCCAGCGGACTGTGCGAGCAGCTCGACCGCCCGCGGGTTGACGTAGAGGCAGCGCCCCGTGTGGTCGAATACGGCGAAGCCCTCGTCGATGCTCTCGAGCAGCCGCGTGAGGCGGCGGCGCCCGCGGTGCATCATCTCGGTGACGACGCTGATCAGGACTCCGATGCCGACGAACAGCAAGAGTGCGACGGCGTCACGGAGCTGCACGACCCGGAGGCTGTACGCCGGCGCCAGCCACAAATACTGAGCCGCCAGCCCGCACAGCCCCGTCGCGAGCATGCCCGGCCAGAACCCTCCGGCCCAGGCACTGAGCACGATCGCGGGAAAGAACGTCAGGAACGGCAGATCGTAGCCCCACCACGCCGTCAACACCCCGCGCAGGGCGATCGCCGCCGCGGCCAATCCGACGGCCAGTGCATACCGAACGGGCCGCGGCCAGTCGGGAACCCGAAGGCGGCTGAGGAGTCTCTGGTGTACCGGGGTGGCACGACGCGATTCAGGTCGCATCTTCTGGAGAGATAAGTACAAACAATGACGAAAACGTCAAGCCGGTGAGTACCTCGCCGGCGGCCGGCAATAACCTCAAACGAGCCCGACCCGCTCCGAAACGGGCTCCCGGACTACGCTCGGGGGTCGGATGGGCGGTTGCCAGATTCGCCTTCCGCTACAGTGGTTTGACTTGCCCGACGGTGGGTGCTACGGTCGATTTCAACCGCATAAATGGCCAAGCTCCACCTGATCACGTACGGCTGCCAGATGAACGAGTACGACTCCGAGCGCGTCGCGGGTCTCTTGCGCGAGCGGAGCTGGGAGCTGACCGCCGACGAGGGCGAAGCCGACCTGATCCTGGTCAACACCTGCGCCATCCGCGAGAAGGCCGAGGACAAGGTGTTCTCGAAGCTCGGCGAGCTGCGCCTGCTCAAGGCGCAGCGGCCGGATCTCGTCATCGGGGTCATGGGCTGCATGGCGCAGCTCCACCAGGAGACCATTCAGCGCCGCGCGCCCGCGGTCGATCTCGTGTTCGGCTCGCCCGCCATCGCCCGCGTTGCCGAGCTGGTCGACCGCGTCCGGCGTGAGGGCCGGCCGGTGCTCGAGACCGGGGAAGGGCCGCTCGTCAAGATCACGGCCCGGCCGCCGTCCGCCCGGCGCCTGAAGGCGTTCGTGACGGTGATGGAAGGGTGCGAGAAGCGCTGCACGTTCTGCGTCGTCCCGACGACGCGCGGGCGCGAGCGCAGCCACACGCCCGAGGCCATCGTCGACGAGGTTCGCCTGCTCGCCGCCGAGGGTTGCCGCGAGGTGACGCTGCTCGGTCAGACGGTGAACGCTTACGGGCGCGACCTGACGCCGCCCACCGACCTCGGCGAGCTCTTCTCGCAGGTCAACGACGTCGAGGACATCGCGCGGATCCGATTCACCACGTCGAACCCGTACAACCTCACGCCCAAGCTCATCCGCGCCATGCGTGACGTCCCGAAGGTGTGCGAGTATTTCCACCTGCCGCTCCAGTCCGGCTCCAACCGCGTACTCGAGCAGATGAATCGCGGCTACACCCGCGAGCGGTACCTGGAGCTGGTGGGGGAGATCCGCGACGCGGTCCCGGACATGGCGTTCTCGACGGACCTCATCGTGGGCTTTCCGGGCGAGACGGAGGCGGACTTCGATCAGACGCTCGAGATGGTCGAGCGCGTGGGCTACGACAACGTGTTCGTGTTCCGCTTCTCGCGCCGTCCCGGGACGCCGGCGGCCACGATGCCGGACCAGGTGTCCGACGAGGTGAAGGCCGACCGCAACACGCGTCTGCTCCAGGCGTCGGAGCGCGTGAGCGCAGAGCGTGGCCGGCGGCTCGTGGGCCAAACGGTCGAGGTGCTGGTGGACGGAACGTCGAAGAAGAACGCGGGGGAGCTGGCGGGCCGGACCCGCTGCAATCGCGTCGTGAATTTCGACGGGCAGGGGCGCGCGTCCGTCGGTGAGATCGCGTCGGTGCGTATCGACCAGGCGCTGCCGCACAGCCTGCGCGGGACGCTCGCGTCCCGCCCGGAGGAGACCGCATGTTTGTCGAGATGAAGGTGCGCGGACTAGCCCTGGATCAGGTCTCGAACATGCCGATCATCATCCTGCGCGACGAGGAGGACAAGCGCTCGCTGCAGATCTGGGTGGGCATCTTCGAGGCGAACGCCATCGCGCTCGAGCTGGAGAAGGTCGCGCCGGCCCGCCCCATGACCCACGACCTGATCAAGAACATCCTGGAGACACTCGAGGCGCGGGTGCTCAAGGTGGTCGTGACCGATCTGAAGGAGAACACCTTCTTCGCGGTGCTCCACCTCCAGCTCGGCGGCACCGAGTACACGGTCGACTCGCGCCCCTCCGACGCCATCGCGCTCGCCCTCCGGGTGGCGGCGCCGATCTACGTCGACGAGGAGGTCATCCGCAAGGCCAAGAGCCTCGATGTGACCAAGGAGACGGAGCAGCCGGTGAAGGCGGACGACCCGGATCAGCTGCGGGAGTGGCTGCAGAACATCAAGCCGGAGGATTTCGAGAAGTTCAACAAGGCCTGACGGACGTCACTCGGTGCGGATCGCGCTCTTCACGAACAACTATCTGCCATTTTGCGGGGGCGTCACGATCTCGGTCGAGACGCTTCGGCAGGGTCTCGAGGCCGCCGGGCACGAGGCGTGGGTCTTCGGACCGCGCCTGGCCGGCGCGCAGGACTCCTCGACCCGCATCGTTCGCTATCCGTCGATCCCGGCCACGACCTACCCGGAGTTCGCGCTCGCGGTTCCGTACTCGCGCCGGATCGCTCGGACCTTCACCGGGCTCGACTTCGACGTCGTCCACGCGCACCATCCGTTCCTGCTCGGCCCGGCCGCGCGCCGCCTGGCCCGGCGCACCCGGCGGCCGCTGGTCTTCACGTACCACACGCGCTACGAGAAGTACGCGCATTACGTCCCACTCCCGCTCGGCCTGGTGGAATCGGCCGCGATCCGGCTGAGCGCGGGCTTCGCCGCCCGCGCCGACGCGGTGCTGGCGCCGTCCACGGTGGTTCGCGACGAGCTGCATGCGCGAGGCGTCCGCACGCCGATCGCCGTCGTGCCCACGGGCATCGACCTCGCGCGGTTCCGGCCTGGCGAGCGGGCGGCCGCGCGGCGGCGGCTCGGGGTCGCCGACGGTGACGCGCTGGTCCTCTACGTCGGGCGCCTCGATCGGGAGAAGAGCGTGGAGCGCGTCCTGGTCGCGTTCGAGCGCATCGCCTCCACCGTGGCCTCGGCGCGGCTCGTGCTGGTCGGACACGGCACCGAGGCCGAGCGCCTGCGGCGTCTGGCGAGCGGCCTGTCGGTCGCCCCGCGCATCCGCTTCCTGGGCGTTCGCCCGCACGACGAGCTGGCCGAGTGCTACCAGGCGGCCGACGTCTTCCTGTTCGCCTCCGAGACCGAGACGCAGGGGCTCGTGCTCGCCGAGGCAGCGGCCTGCGGGCTGCCGGCGGTCGCCGTCGACGCGCCGGGGTGCGACGAGGTCGTGCGCGACGGCGAGACCGGCGTCCTGACCAAGAGCGACCCGGCCGCGCTCGCCGAGGCGGCGATCGGGCTCCTGCTCGACCCCGAGCGCCGGCGCGGCATGGCGCGCCGGGCCCGCGAGGTCGCCGAGCGCCAGTTCGACGTGCGCCTGCAGATCGACCGGACGCTCGCCGTGTACCTCGACGCGATCGCGCGCAGCCGATGAACCGCACCCACGAGACCCACCGGCGTATCAACCAGGAGATCGCGCAGGAAAAGGCGGTGGCGCTCGGACGAGCCGGCGAGCGGCTCGAGGAGGCCCTGGCCCACGTCGTGGCGGTCGGACGCCGGCTCGACGCCGCGCCCGATCCCGATGCGGAAGCGCGGCTCCTCGGCGAGTACGAGGCCGCGCGGATGCGCGCGCACCACGCGCGGCTGGCCCTCCTGATCCAGCGCGAGGCGGTCGGCCTGCGCCATCACCGGATCGTGGATCAGCAGTTTCCCGAGCCCCCGCGACGCGCCGCGAGCCGACGTCCGCCGCGAACGTGAGCGCGGCGGTCTCGAGCGCGGTCCGGCCGGACGGCTCCGGAGCGATCTGGAACCGCGAGGCCGAGACGATGTCGCGCGAGGCGCGCGAGCGGCTGCAGCTGGAGCGGCTCCAGGCGGTCGTGCGCTGGGCCGCGGCGCGCGTGCCGTTTCATCGCGAGCGGCTCGGGGCAGCCGCGCCGCGCGCGCTCGCCGACCTCGCCGGCCTTTCGTTCGTCCGCAAGAGCGATCTGCGCGAGCAGTACCCGTTCGGGCTCCTGGCCGTTCCGCGCGATCAGCTCGCCCGCGTTCACGCCTCGTCCGGCACCAAGGGCAAGCCGACCGTCGTCGCCTACACGGCCGAGGACCTGGACGTCTGGCGCGAGGTGATGGCGCGCATGATGACGGCGGCCGGCGCGCGCCGCGGCGATCTCCTGCACATCGCCTTCGGCTACGGGCTCTTCACCGGCGGGCTCGGCTTTCACGACGGTGCCGAGCGGATCGGCATGACCGTCGTTCCGGTCTCGTCGGGCAACACCGCCCGGCACCAGCTCCTGCTTCAAGATTTCCGGCCCGCCGCGATCGCCGCGACCCCGTCGTTCGGGCTGCATCTGGCCGAGACGCTGGCCGAGCAGGGGAGCGCCCCGCGCGAGCTCGGGCTCCGCTACGGCATGTTCGGCGCCGAGCCGTGGACGGAAGGCATCCGCGCCGCGCTCGAGCGCGCGTTCGGTCTGCGGGCCTTCGACATCTACGGGCTCTCCGAGATCATCGGCCCCGGCGTCGCGGGCGAGTGCGAGGCCCGCGCCGGGCTGCACATCGCCGACGATCATTTCCTGCCGGAGATCGTCGATCCCGTGTCGGGGTCTCCGCTGCCGCCGGGACGTGAGGGCGAGCTCGTCCTGACCACGCTCACCAAGCGCGCCATGCCGCTGGTCCGCTACCGGACCGGCGACATCACGACCCTGACGCTCGAGCCGTGCGCGTGCGGCCGCACCTCGGCGCGGATGGCGCGCATCAAGGGCCGCGCGGACGACATGCTGATCGTGCGCGGCGTGAACCTCTATCCGTCCGAGGTGGAGAGCACGCTCCTGGGCATCGAGGAGCTGGTGCCGCACTACCAGCTGGTCGTCGACCGCGGCACGACGCTCGCCCGGCTCGAGGTCCAGGTGGAGCCGTCGCCGGAGCTGGTCGCGCGCTGCGGCGGCTTCAGCGCCGAGCATCCGGAGATCGTGACGCTCCGGCGTCGCGCCGCCGAGCGGCTCCAGCGCGCGATCGGCCTCTCGGTCGAGCTGACGATCGTCGCGCCGCGGACGATTCCGAGGGCCGAGGGCAAGGCCGTACGCGTCGTCGAGCGCGGGTAGAGTATGCTGAAGGTGGAGGAGCCCATGAGCGATCTGGCGAAGGCAATGATGACGAAGATCGAGCGGGGCGTCCGGCTGGAATCGGCGGACGAGATGACCCCCGAGTACCGCGAGAACCTCGTCCACCTGCTGACCATGCAGGCGGATTCCGAGCTGGCGGGCGGCTACGGTTACGTGCCGTGGATCACCAAGGCGCCGACGGTCGAGGAAAAGCACGTCGTCGCCCAGATCGTGAAGGACGAGCTCCGCCACGCCGCGGTCATGTACGGGCTCCTCGGCGACCTCGGCTTCGACGTGGAGCGCCACGTCCGCCAGCACGACGAGACCTTCACGATGCGCATCGACGCGAAAGCCGACATCGGCACGGCCCGGATCACCGCCGACAAGCGCGTCAACATCTTCTATTACCCGATCGACACGTGGGCCGACTTCGTCTTCTTCAACTTCTGTATGGACCGCGGCGCCGGACACCAGCTCGAGGATGTGCGCGGCTGCTCGTACGGCCCGTGGGTACGAGCCATCGACGGCATCTTCAAGGAGGAGAAGTTCCACATCCGTCACGGCGAGTACTGGGTGAAGAAGCTCGCCGAGGACCCCGCGACCCACGACGAGGCGCAGACGACGTTCGCCAAGTGGTACGTCCGCACGATGAACATCTTCGGACGGCCGGAATCGACGAAAAATCAGATATATCGGCGGCTGAAGCTCAAGCTCCGTGACAACGACGAGGTCCGCCAGGCCTTCGCGGCCGAGGTCAAGGAGCTCTGCCAGAAATTCGGCCTCGCGGTTCCGGAGTGGAAGCCCAGGTGGTCCGAGCTTCCCGAGGAAGCCCACATCCCGGGCTAGCGCCCACTGTCTCGCGCCTCGGGAAAACGCCTCTTTAGATCCGCCAGCTCCTCGGCGGGCGTCAGATGCCCCGGTGTCAGCGGGGCGCCTCGATCGATCGCACGCTGCGCCCTCAGTAGCGCCTCGGCCACGAGCTGAACGGCCTCGCGCTGCGACATACCGTTGGCCCGCACGAGAATCTCAACCGCCTTGGCGTTGGCGTCGAGCTCTCGCTGCTGCTGGGCGCGCTGCCACTCGGCCTGAGAGCTGACGCTCGCCGCCGGCTCGTGCCCGAGCACGTAGTGGCCGAGCTCGTGGGCGATCAGCTTGGTCAGGCCGGGCGAGTCGAGCATCCGAACGTTCACGAAGATGTTGCCCTGGCGGTACATCGCACCGATGTTCAGGTTCGTCGCCGGCTGGATCGAGATCCGCACGCCGGGCAGGTCGTAGATCCGGGTCGTGCGGTCGGCCAAGCTCTGGATCTCATCGAACTTCGCCCGCTGCTGGGGCGTGAGGCTCACGCACGCGCTGAGGAGGAGAGAGGCGGCCAGAAGCACAGGCAGACGCTCTCGGACGGTTTGCATCTTACTTTACATAATCCCTCTTATCGGCAGTAGCCGCGGCCGGAATCACGAGCCGAGCTCGGCCAGCCGCGCCTTGATCTCGTCGAGACGCCGGCTGTTCGGAAGCTCGCTGACCGCGCGGCGATAGGTCGCGCTCGCCTCAGCCTTCTGGCCGCCGAGCTCCTGCGTGCGGCCGAGACCCAGCAGGAGCTCCTCGTAGTAAAAGTCCTTCGGCCCGAGCCCCTCGAGGGCGAACTTGAAGGCCTCGACGCCCTTGGGATAGTTCTTCTCCGCTTCCCACGTGTACGCGACCCCGCCGCGGCTGAGCGTCCGGAGCGTCCGCGGCGCCCCCTGGGCGAGCGCAAGCTCGTACGCGGCGCGCGCCTGCGGATATTGCTGCGACTGGAACCGGAGGTTGCCCAGGAGGTACGCGACCTGAGCAGCGTCGCGCCCGGACGGATACTGCGTCAGCACCGCCTCCAGCTCGCGGACGGCCGCCGCCCGCGTCTCGCCAGTGGCGTCGGGGCTCTGAGCGGGCTGCGCCTTGGTCATGGCCTCGGCGTACGCGGCCATCGCGCGCTGCTGGCTCGTGGCGTGCCAGTACCAGCCGCCGCCCGCCAGGATCCCGGCGACCACGAGCGCGGCGGCTGCAAGGAGCAGGGTCCGCGCGGACGGCAGCGTCAGGTTGATCTTCATCGGATTCGCAGTCCTCGACGATACTGCCGTCCGCACGCCCCGCAGCGCCGCCAGCCTTGCGTCACACGCCGCACGAGGTGCCCACAGTGTGGACAACGCTGGTACGTGACCAATCCGATCACGAGCCCGACACCAGCCGCGACGGCGATGGCCACGGCCAGCACCGTGGATTCCACCGAAGCGGACCTCAGGGCAGGTCGACGAAGATGGCGCCCCGATCGACCGTCACCGGAAAGCACGCCATCTTCAGGGCAGGATTGTTGGCGTTGGCGCCCGTGGTCACGTCCCAGCGCCAGGCGTGCCAGGGACAGCTCACGAGCCGCCCGTCGAGATCGCCCTCGCCGAGCGGCCCGCCGCGATGGACGCACATGTTGTCCATGACGTAGTAGGTGCCGTCGACGTTGAAGAGCGCCAGCTCCTTGCCCTGAGCCTCGACGACGCGCCCCTCGCCCACGGGGACGTCGCCCACCGCCGCGATCCTCACCCGGCGCTTGTCAGCCATTCGCACGGTTCTCCGTTCACCGCCGACTCTTCGCGCGCCGCGTGACCTCGCGCCAACGGAAGCAGTCGCGGGAGTGATCGTTCACCATCCCGGTCGCCTGCATGAAAGCGTAACAGATCGTCGGCCCGACGAACCGGAAGCCCCGCCGGAGGAGGTCGCGGCTCATGGCGCGCGAGACGTCGGTCTCGGCGGGTGCCTGGCCTAGACGGCGCCACGCGTTCTGGATGGGGCGTCCGCCCACGAACTGCCAGATGTAGCGATCGAACGTGCGATGCTCGCGGCGGACCGCCAGGAACGCGCGCGCGTTGGCGATCGTCGCCTCGATCTTGGCTCGATTGCGCACGATGCCGGCGTCGTTCATGAGGCGGCGAACGCG
>DASRIY010000253.1:0-7455 GCA_035649755.1 Candidatus Methylomirabilota bacterium | reverse complement strand
GTCACCCGGATCGCGATGCTCCCATCGTGGATCTACGCTGGGCATCTGGTCGATGGTAGATCGCCGTCGATGCCGGTGGCTATCCTCTCGTCGCCGCGTCAGCGGGCGGCGTAGTCCTCGGGATGGCTGACGAAGGCGTCGCGGCATTCGAGCGAGCAGAAGACGTAGCGCCGATCATCGAGCGCGACCGCGAACTCCGACGTGGGATCGACCTGCATCCGGCAGACCGGGTCGACGGCGTCCGTGTCGCGGATGCCGCCGCCGACGACCTCGTAGACTGCGACCGACTGCACGAGGTTCTTGAAGCGGACAGGGCCGAGCGGGCGATAGGTCACCGCCTCGACCGCCGCAGCCTCGAGGGCCACCGCCTCCGTACACAGCACCTGCCCCGGCTTCGCGTGCTCGGTCACCCGCGCGGCGACGTTGAGGGCGTGCCCGACGTAGCGCTCGCCGTCGACGACGACGGACCCCGCGTGCAGACCGGCGCGCAGGCGCGGGAAGCGCGGCGTACACGCCACGAGGGCGCGCAAGCGCAGCGCGGTCTCCACCGCGGGCGCCGCCAGGACGGCCACGAACACGAGACCGTCGCCGACGCGCTCCATGAGCCGGACGCCCGGCACCATGGCCTCGTGGGCGAGCGCGAGAAAGCGGGCGACGATTTGCGCCGCCTGCGCGCTGCCGTGGGCTTCCGTCAGCGCCGTGTACCCGGCGAGATCGGCCATGAGCACGGTGAGATGCCGCTCGCCGCTCATCGCCGATGATCCTAGCATCAGGGCCACTACCTGCTAACTCCTACTGCCCCGACTGAACCATCAATAGATCGGAATCCCCGACACCATCACGACAAGGCCGGCGCCCGTCGGCAGCGGCTCGCTGACCAGGCCGCTGATCAGAATCAGCACGCAAATATAGCCACGACATACAGCGCCGGGGTGACCGAGTAGCCCCGTGCACGGAAGGGGCGCGCCGCCCGCTGCACCGCCCGCCACGGCGTTGGCTCCCACGCCGAGCCGCCGACGATGGAGTGCGCGATATCGACTGGGAAGAAGTTCGCGCGACAGTCGCCGCGCGGCGTAGGCGGTGAGCTGCACGTCCCAGCCTGGTGCGTCATGCCGGCGATGATGAGCCCGACGCCGGACCAGGAGTCAAGCCACTCATGCATCAGCCGCAGCTCCCGCTCGTCGTCGCGGACGAGCACGGCCGCGAGCGCGGCACGGTGCACCGGCGTCCCGGTTCTCAACGGCAACCCGCTCTGATCGACGGGCCGGTCGCCGCGAGCGCCTCGGCCGCGCGGCGGATGCCTTCGAGCATCCGGCCGAACACGAAGCCGTGGAATGGCAGGACCGCGTACCAATACGCGATGCCGAGCAGGCCGCGCGGTGCGAAGCGCGCGGTCTGGACCAGCCGCGCGCGACCGGCGCGACCGGGCACCGCCTCCACCACGAACTCCAGCAGCGCCTCGCCGGGCAGGCGCATCTCCGCGCGGAGCGCCAGCCGCCGCCCCGGCTCGACGCCCGTCACCCGCCAGAAGTCGATGGCGTCCCCGAACGCGACGCGCTCGGCGTGGCGCCGCCCGCGGCGCAGCCCCGGCCCACCAGCTAGATGGTCCAGCACGCCCCGGAGCCGCCACAGCCAGTCCAGGCCGTACCAGCCCGTCTCGCCGCCGATGCGCGAGAGCGTCGCGAACACCTCGTCCGAGCCGGCCGCCACCTCGACCTCGAGCCGATCGACGAAGCGCGTACCGCCCGCCCAGTCGGGGTCGCCCGGGATCGGCCCGGCGTCGAACCACCCCGTCTCGACCTCGCGATGTGCCACTTGTTCCAGCGCCACCTGGATCGCCTCGCGCACGCCCAGCAAGCGCTGGGGCATGAGGCGCGTCGCCTCGTCGTCACGGCAGACGACCGGGTTGCGCAGCCCCTCGGCGAGCGGCCGCGCGATCCGGTGGCTCAGCGGCGTGACGAGGTGGATCCAGAGAGAGCTCAGGTGCGGCGTGAGCACGGGCACGGGGATGACGAGCCGCCGCCGGAGCCCACGCTCCTCGGCCATGATCCGCATGAGCTTCAGATAGCTGACGACGTCGGGCCCGCCGATATCGAGCGTCCGGCCGACAGTCGCCGGCACCGACAGGCACGCGACGAGATAGGTCAAGACGTTGCTGATCGCGATTGGCTGCGAGGCGGTCTTGACCCAGCGCGGGGTGACCATGACCGGCAGCCGCTCGACGAGGTAGCGCAGGATCTCGAACGACGCCGACCCGGACCCGATGATCATCGCCGCGCGGAGCACCGTGACGGGCACCGAGCCCGCCGCCAGCACGGCCTCCACCTCTCGTCGGGACGAGAGGTGCTCGCTCAGCCCTTCCCCCTGCTCGCCGAGGCCGCCGAGATAGATGATGCGGCCGACGCGGGCGCGAGCCGCTGCGACCGCGAAGCGCTCGGCGAGCCGGCGGTCGGCCTTCGCGTAGCTCGCTCCGGTTGCGACCATCGAGTGCACGAGGTAGTAGGCGGCGGCACAGCCGCGCATCGCCGCCTCGGTCGCCTCCGCGTCGTCCAGGTCGGCCTCGACGATCTCGACGCAAGGGCCGCTCGCCCATGGGCGTGCCGCAAGCTTGGGCACCGAGCGCGCGAGGGCACGCACACGGTACCCCGCCTCGAGGAGCCGCGGCACCAGCCGGCCGCCGACGTAGCCGGTGGCTCCCGTGACCAGGACCGGGGCGTCGTTCACGTGGCGCTTCGGGTGCGGACGCTGCCGAGCCCACACCTGGCCCGTGATCTAGCCTGGCCGGGATCGAACACACCGGCGATGGTGGCCGCGACGCTCTCGGGCGCAACGAGGCGCCCGAGCACGTGCTGGCGGTCGAGGCCCGGCAGGTCGGGAGCACGACGTGCACGACGCCACCCTCTTGCGCCGCGGCGCCGAGTGGCCCGCGAGGGCAGTAACACCCTCGACGATGAAGGCTCGCGGGTCCGTGTCCGGCCGGGCGGGACGACTGTCCCGGGTGTCCCGGGACGGTCTTCGCCATGGCCGCCTCGCGTGCGAGCAGTGTCCGCTTTCGCTCGATGCCCCAGCGACGCGGCGTTGTCGCTCTCGATCGCCCTCTCCGCGACCGGGATGATCGGCCTGACATCCAGGCCCGTTGGCTTCAAGCCGGTGAAGGAGGCTCCTTCCCCTGCGCGGTGGACACGCACCACGGTCTCGAAGAAATAACGGTCGGCCACTTCGCGGGCGATAGCGTTCGTTCGTCGGACCTGCACGACCTTGTCGAAAGTATCGATGATCTCCTTCTCCCCTTCCTTCTGAACGTAGGGAAGCACGAAAGCTGCGGGCGCCGGTCGATCGTGAACGCCCGGATCGGTCCAACGTGAACGCGCAGATCGGAGCAACGTGAACACCAGGATCGGGATCGTGAACACGAAGATCGGCATGGTGAACGCGTAGATCGGTGATCGTGAACATGGGCGCTGCCCCCCGGAGAGGGGTGGACGCCCTGAGCAGCGACGCTGGGGGGCCAGCGCGCCGTCCGCTCCGCACCACGAAAGGAGCGCGATGGCGGCCGAGCGACTCCCCATGCGGCAGATCCGGGAAATCCTGCGGCAGAAGTGGGCCCTGCGGCTCTCCCACCGGGCGGTCGCCCAGAGCCTCGGGGTCGGGCTGGGCACGATCAGCAGCGTGGTGACCCGGGCCCAGGCGGCCGGGCTGGACTGGCCTCAGACCGAGCCGCTCGCCGACGCCGATCTCGAGCGTCGGTTGTATGGGCGGCCCGAGGTGGCGGGCCAGCGGCAACGCCCCTGGCCGGACTGCGCCTGGATTCACGCCGAGCGCGCCAAGCCTGGCGTCACGTTGGAGTTGCTCCACCTCGAGTACCTGGAGCGGCATCCCGACGGCTACCGCTACACGCGGTTCTGCGACATCTACCGGCGCTGGCTGAAGCGTCGCGGCCTGAGCATGCGCCAGGTCCATCGCGCCGGCGAGAAGATGTTCGTTGACTACGCCGGCCAGAAGCCGTCGGTCGTCGACCCCAGCACGGGCGAGATCCGCTCGGTCGAGTTGTTCGTCGCGGTCCTCGGCGCGTCGAACTACACCTACGCCGAGGCCACGCTCACCCAGCAGGTGCCCGACTGGCTGGCCAGCCACCAGCGCGCCTTCAGCTTCTTTGGTGGCGTCACCAGCGCCGTCGTGTGCGACCAGCTCAAGAGTGGTGTCACCGTCGCCTGCCGCTACGAGCCGGGCCTGCAGCGCACCTACGAGGAGTTCGCCCAGCACTACGGCACCGTGATCCTGCCGGCCCGTCCGGCGAAGCCACGGGACAAGGCGAAAATCGAAGTGGCCGTGCAGATCGCCGAGCGCTGGATCCTCGCGCGCCTCCGGCACGCGACCTTCTTCTCCCTCGCCGCGCTCAACGCCCGGATCGCGGAGCTCCTCGCCGATCTCAACGCGCGCCTGATGCGCCGCTACCGCGCCAGTCGCCAGGAGCTCTTCGCGCGCCTCGATCAGCCCGCGTTGCGCCCGCTGCCCCCGGCCCCCTTTGTCTATGCCGAATGGAAGCTCGCCCGCGTCAACGTCGACTACCACGTCGCGCTCGACGACCATTACTACTCCGTCCCCTATGGCCTCCTGCATGAGCGGGTCGACGCGCGCCTGACCGCCACCACCGTCGAAGTCTTCCACCGCGGCCAGCGCGTGGCCGCCCATCCACGCAGTCCCCTCCGCGGCCGCCACACCACCGATCCCGCCCACATGCCCAAGGCCCATCAGCAGCACCTGGAGTGGAGCCCCTCGCGCCTCATCGCCTGGGGCCGCACCATCGGCCCGCACACCGCCGCGCTCGTCGAAGCCATCCTCGCCGACCGGCCGCACCCCGAGCAGGGCTACCGCTCCTGCCTGGGCATCCTGCGGCTGGCCAAACGCTACGGCGACCCGCGGCTGGAACAGGCCTGTGGCCGCGCCGGCGCTGTCGGCGCCCGCTCCTACCGCCATGTCGACTCGATCCTCAAGCACGGCCTCGATCGCCTACCGCCGGTCGAGCCGACGGCGCCGCTCACCCTCGCCCCCGTCCACGAACACCTGCGTGGCCGCGGCTACTACCAGTGAAGGGAGTCCCCATGCTCCGCGAACCCACCGTCGAGAAGCTCCAGGCCCTCAAGCTCCAGGCCATGGCCCAGGCCTGGACCGAGCAGCAGCAGACCGCGGAACTGACCAGCCTCGCCTTCGACGAACGCTTCGCCCTGCTCGTCGAGGCCGAGTGGCTCGCTCGCGAGAACAAGCGCCTGGGCCGCGCCCTCCGGGAGGCCAAGCTCAAGCTCACCCAGGCGTGCGTCGAAGCGATCGACTTCCCGACCCGGCGCGAGCTCGACAAGGCGCTCATCCGCCAGCTCGCCACCTGTCGCTGGGTCCACGAGCACCAGAACGTCCTCGTGGTCGGGGCCACCGGCGTCGGGAAGAGCTTCCTCGCCTGCGCGCTCGCGCATCAAGCCTGCCGCCAGGGCTACCGCGCCTACTATCGGCGCGCCTCCCGCCTCTTTCACGATCTCACCTTGGCTCGCGCCGATGGGACCTACATGCGTCTGCTCGCCAAGCTGGCCCGCCTCGACGTCCTCGTCCTCGACGATTGGGGCCTCGCCCCGGTCCAGGATCAGGAGCGCCGGGACCTGCTCGAGATTCTCGAAGACCGCTACGGCAGCCGCTCGACGATCATCACGAGCCAACTGCCGCCCGCCCAGTGGCACGACTACCTCGGCGAGGCCACCGTGGCCGACGCCATCTGCGATCGCCTCCTGCACAACGCCCACCGGATCGTGCTAAAAGGTCCCTCACGAAGAAAGGAGGGCAAGCTCGACAGCTGACCGACCCAGCGTCGCTTCGCTCCGATCACCTTCCTCCGATCGGCGCGTTCACGATGAAGCGATCCTGGCGTTCACGATGACCGGAATACGCACGTTAGGACGTCCTAACGACGGAGGGATTGGCCAATGGCGCAGGTCAACCAGCGGCTGTGGAAGATCCCCGCCAGCGCACTAAGCGCAAGGCCTGGGGCTTCACGGCCCAGATCAACGGGAAGCAGGTTCGCCGGTACAAAGCCGAGTGGACCCAGGACGAGGCCGAAAAGGCACTCGCGGCTGCGCTGCTCCAGGTGCCGCCGCAGCCGGCGACCGCGGAAGCAGCATCAGGGATGACTCTTGGAGCGGCCGTAGATGAGTACTGCAGGGCTAACTAATGATAGATGCGTAAATAATGTCCTATCTTAGACGCGAAAAGGCAAGGCCGAGTGGCGAAAGAAGCCTTTCAGGACCTGCGGTCGTCGGGCCAGGCGCCGCCGCTCGCGGCCGACGTGGGCGCGGATGTCGTCGACGGTGTCCGGCGCGAAGTTCGCCAACCGGCCGTACTTGAGGTAACTCCAGAGCAGCTCGACGGGATTGAGGTCCGGGGCGTAGGGCGGGCACCAGACGGTGGTCCAGCGCGGGTGCCGGGCCAGCCACGCCCGGACGACGGCGTGCTTGTGGGGATTACCGCGGTCCCAGACGAGGACGACGGGGCCGCGCACATGCCGCGCGAGGTGACGGAGAAACCGCCGCACCTGAGGCCCGCGGATGTTGAGCCGCGGATAGAGCGCCCAGGCCAGCGTGATCTGACGGCGGCGCGGAGAGACGACCAGCGCGCCAATCCCCGAGACCTTTTCGTGGGAGCGCGCGCGGACCCCGAACGTCGGCGTGGTCCCGCACGGCGCCCACGTGCGCCGGAGGACGGGCATCATCAGGAAGCCGGTCTCATCGAGGCAAATCAGGTGGCCGCCCAGGCGCGCGAGTTTTTTTTACCCGGGCCCAGTCCTGCTGGATCCACTCGCGCACGCGGCGATCGTCGCGCTCTTTCGCACGCGGCTGAGGCCGCTGCGGACTGAAGCCACAGGCGCGCAGCAAGCGGCCGACGTGGTCCGGATGGTAGACGACCTTGAAGTGGTGGCGGATGACGTCCACGATCCGCCGGCACGTCCAGAGGCTCGTGGCGTAGCCCGCGGCTTCCGGCCCCGCCACGACCAGGCGCGCCAGCCGCCGTCGCTGCGCCGCCGTCAGCTTCGACGGACGCCCCGACGCCGGCCGGGCGCGCAGGCCCGCCCGGCCCTGGCCCCGATGCGCGCGCTTCCACCGCCGCACGGAGCGGCGATCCACCCCCAGGCGCTCGGCCACCACATGCACGGGGACATCACGCTGGAGCAGCTCGATCGCGGCACCCGCCGTCGCTCGAGTTCGATCGGACTGCCCTGTGGGCGCATGAACACCTCCCCCAGAGCATAATAGGACATTAGTTATGCAGAAGTCATTAGTCGACCGAACTACTGATGCCCTCTCGTCGTCGGCACCGTCCCGACCCGGCCAGATCCAGGCGTCACACCGCTGGGTGGATCGGCCTTCCCAGGTGTGGGCGCCGAGGGTTCTGCGTCGCAGTGTCCGAGCGATGGGC
>DASRIY010000252.1:0-11115 GCA_035649755.1 Candidatus Methylomirabilota bacterium | reverse complement strand
TTCGCGATCACCGGCGCCAGCCAGAAGATCGAGGCCGACATCCGCGGCGACCTGTACGAGGCGCTCCAGACGTTCCCGCCGCGCTTCTACGCGGCCCACTCGACCGGCGATCTGATGGCCCGCTCCACCAGCGACATCACGGCGGTGCGATCGCTGGTGGGCTTCGGCGCGATCAGCATCGTCTCCACCTCCTTCGCCTTCGTCGGCGTGCTGGCCGCGATGCTGGCGGTCGATCCGTGGCTCACGCTGTGGGCGCTGGCGCCCTATCCAGCCCTCTTGCTCCTGGCGCGACGATTCAACCTCAAGGTCAACGAGCGCACGGAGGCCGCCCAGGATCAGCTGAGCGTCCTGTCGGCCCGCGTCCAGGAATATCTGAGCGGCATGGCCGTCGTCCGCGCGTACACGCTTGAGCCCCGGGCGCGCGCCGACTTCGGCCGGGCGAACACCGAGTATCTGCGACTGAGTCTCGCGCTGGCGCGGACGGAGGCCGGGTTCTCGCCGCTCATGGGCTTGATCGCCGGAGTGGGCACGCTGGTGGTGATCTGGGCGGGCGGCCGCGCCGTCGTGGACGGGCGGCTGAGCCTCGGCGCGCTCGTCGCGTTCAACGGCTATCTCGCCTACCTCACGTGGCCGACGATGGCGCTCGGCTGGACGCTCTCGATCGTGCGCCGAGGCCTGACGTCGATGACGCGGCTTGAGGAAATTATCGGCGCGGCACGTGCTGACACGGGATTTGTTGTAGCGGGGTCCATGAGGCCGGCTTGGACCGAGGGTGGCCTGACTCAGGCGCGACCCGGCTCCGACACGCCCGTTCCCGCCGTTTCGAACGCGCCCGGTCCTTCCGTTTCGGACACGCCCGTGCCAGCTCCCGGGCTGCGGTTTTCGCATCTCACCTTCGCGTATGAAGGCCGCGCGCCGGCGCTTCATGACGTGAGCTTCGAGGTCGCACCCGGCGAGACGGTCGCGCTCGTGGGGCCGACCGGAAGCGGCAAGTCCACGCTCGGTCTCCTCCTGGCGCGGCTCTGGGAGCCGCCGCCGGGCACCGTCTTCATCGACGGGCGCGACATCAGGGAGATCCCGCTCGCCACGCTGCGCGCCGGGCTCGGCTTCGTGCCGCAGGAGGGATTTCTCTTCTCCCGGTCGATCGCCGAGAACATCGCCCTCGGACGCGACGAGACGCTCAGCGTGCGTCTACGCCAGGCCGCGGACGTCGCCGGCATCGCGGACGAGATCGAGCGGTTTCCGGCTGGCTTCGACTCGGTCGTCGGCGAGCGCGGCCTGACGCTCTCCGGCGGACAGCGCCAGCGTGTGACCCTGGCGAGGGCTCTCGCCGGTGCACCGCCGCTCCTCGTGCTCGACGACGCGTTCGCGTCCGTCGACGCCGCGAAGGAAGAGGAGGTCGCGGCCAATCTCCGGCGCGCCGTGGCCGGTCGCACCGTCCTCATGATGACCCATCGGCTGCGCGCCGCCTGCACGGCCGACCGGATCATCGTGCTGGACGGCGGACGGGTCGTCGAGACCGGCCGTCACGGGGCGCTCGTGAGACGGGGCGGGCTCTATGCGCGCCTCTGGCGGATCCAGCAACTCGAGGAGGAGATCGCGCGTGCCTGACTCGGCCTACGATCCCGAGGCCGACGAGCGGCTGGGCCGGGCGTTCGACCGTCGGCTGGTCGCGCGCCTCGCCGACGCCGCGCGGCCGCATCGCGGGCTCATCACCGGGTCGATGCTGCTGTTTCCGGTGATCGCCGTCGCCGAGCTCGCCCAGCCGTGGCTGCTCAAGGTCGCCATCGACGACCACATCTTGAAGTCGGACTGGCTCGGGCTCATTTGGGTCGCGGGCCTCTACGTCACCGTGCTCGTGGTCCTCTATGCCCTGCGCACCGTCGAGGCGTACCTGATGCAGCTCACGGGACAGCGGGTCATCCACGACCTGCGCGAGGCCATCTTCGATCACCTCCTGCGCCTGGAGGCGCGCTTCTACGACCGGAACCCGGTGGGGCGCCTCATGACCCGGGTGCTGCACGACGTCGAGGCGGTGAGCGAGGCGTTCACGTCGGGCCTGTTCGCCGTCGTGGCAGACGTGATCACCCTGGTCGGCGTCGTGGCCGTCATGCTCTGGATCGACTGGCGCCTGGCCCTGGTGACGTTCTCCATCATCCCGGTCTTGCTGCTGGTGGCCGTGTACTTCCGGCTCAACGCCCGCGACGCCTATCGCGAGGTGCGCCGGCGCCTGGCGCGCCTCAACGCGTTCTTCCAGGAGTCGCTACAGGGAATGCGCGTGATCCAGCTCTTCGTGCGCGAGCGACACGAGCGTGAGCGGTTCGGCCGCCTCAACGCCGACTATCGGCGAGCGCTCTTCGGATCGACCGTCTGGGAGGCCTCGCTCTACGCCGCGGTGGAGGCGCTGGGCTCGATCGCGCTCGCGCTCCTGCTCTGGTACGGCAGCGAGCAGATCGTGATCGAGTCGCTCACGTTCGGCGCGCTGGTCGCCTTCATTCAGTACACGAACCGCTTCTTCCTGCCCATCCGCGACCTCGGGGCGAAGTACACGGTGATGCAGTGGGCGATGGCGTCGTCGGAGCGGATCTTCGGTCTGCTCGACCGCACGCCGGAGATCGTGTCGCCGACCGCGCCGACCCCGCAGCCCGCGCGGCCGGCGGGAGCGGCGCTCGAGTTCGACTCCGTGTGGTTCGCCTACCATCCGGACGAGTGGGTGCTCCGCGACTGCTCGTTCAGTGTCTCGCCGGGCGAGCGGGTCGCGATCGTCGGCGCGACGGGCGAGGGGAAGACGACCTGCGCCAGGCTCCTGAATCGCTCCTACGACATCCAGCGCGGCCGTGTCCTCGTCGACGGCGTCGACGTCCGCGAGTGGGACCTGACGAGCCTCCGCCGTCGCGTCGGCATCATCTTCCAGGACAGCGTCCTGTTCGCAGGCTCCATCGAGGAGAACCTGCGCCTCGGCGCCGACGGCGCGAACTCGCCCGCCGAGCTCTCGCGGGCCCTCGACACGGCGCGCGCCGGCTTCGTCGCGGGCCTGCCGAAGGGGCTCGGCGAGCTCCTGGGCGAGCGCGGCGCCAACATCTCTCATGGCCAGCGCCAGCTTCTGGCCATCGCCCGGGCCCTCGTGTACAATCCGGCCGTTCTCGTCCTGGACGAAGCGATGTCGAGCGTCGACCCGGAATCCGAAGCGCTCATCCGGCAGGCGATGGCGGGACTCCTCGCGGGCCGCACCAGCATCACGATCGCGCACCGTCTCTCGACGGTGCACGCCGCCGACCGGATCCTCGTGCTGCACCACGGCCGCATCCACGAAGAGGGCACGCACACGGATCTCGTGCAGCTCGGCGGTCTCTACGCGAGGCTCTACGAGCTGCAGACGGGCGCCGCGCCGGCGTGACGTTTCGTACCGCCGTGCTCGATCTCGTGCGACGAATTCCTCGAGGGCGTGTCGCCACCTACGGCCAGCTCGCCGCGCTGGCCGGCCGCCCGCGCTCGGCGCGGCAGGTCGGGCAGGCGCTTCGCGGCGCGGACGACGGCGTGCCCTGGCATCGCGTGGTCAACGCCCAGGGCAGCATCAGCCGCCGCTCCCGGACGGCGAGCATGATGACGCAGCGGATCCTGCTCGAGCAGGAGGGCGTCGTCTTTCGCCGGGGCCGCGTCGTGCTCACGCGCTTTAGATGGCAGAGCGCGGCGGCGCGGCGCTCCCGGGGCTTCGCGGTGCACCGGCTCGGGTGAGCGTGAACTTCTTCCGCTACAGCGGTATGTTCGGAGGCCAACGATGAGACTCGATGGCAGGGTCGCGGTAATCACCGGCGCGGGCTCGGGCATCGGCGCCGCCTCGGCGCTGGCCATGGCGCGGGAGGGCGCGCGCGTGGCCGTTGTCGATTTGAACGAGGCGAGCGCCAAGTCGACCGTGGAGCAGATCGAGAAGGCGGGCGGCCGCGCGCTGGCCGTGCGCGCCGACGTGACGCGGGCGGCAGAAAACCAGATGATCGTCGAGCGCGCGCTCGCCGCGTGGGGCACCCTCGACATCTTCTTCGCCAACGCCGGCGTCCCCCAGTCGCCCCAGGACGTCGAGCAGGTGGACGAGGCCATCTTCGACCTCGTCATGGCGGTGAACGTCAAGGGCGTCTGGCTCGGCGCCAAGTACGCGCTGCCGGTGATGAAGAAGCAGCGGCGGGGCGTGTTTCTGATCACCGCGTCGACCGCCGCGCTTAGGCCCCGCCCGGGCATGCAGGCGTACGCGGCGTCCAAGGGCGCCGTGGTCACCCTGACCAAGAGCCTGGCCCTCGAGGCCGCGAGCCACGGTGTCCGGGTCGTGTCGATCGCCCCCGTCGCGACCGAGACGCCGATGCTGCCCGCGTTCATGGGCAAGCAGTCGGTCGACGCCGAGAGCCGCGCCCGCTTCGAGGCCACCGTGCCGCTCGGGCGCCTCAACCAGCCCGACGACCTCGCGCGCGCCGCCGTCTTCCTCGCCTCGGACGACGCCTCCATGATCACCGGCACCTGCGTCGAAGTCGATGGTGGCCGGTGCATCTGACGATCCGCACGCTCATGACGCGACGGCGCGGCTGGTCGGCGAGCGGGTGCGATCGGGGTCGAGACGACCACGCGGCACGCGTCCGCATGCCCGGGACGGCTGGGCTCCATCCCGGCGCGCCTCGCCCGTCGCCGGTCACCGGGAACGGGTCCCTTCGACCCCGATCGCACCCGCTCGCCGACCAGCCGCATCTCCGCTTGAGCTTTTGTCGACCGCGATTCATTGTTTCGTGCGTGGACCAGGAATTGAGGATCGGCGCGTGAAGGTCATTCCGCTGGCGGCGGAGTCGCTCGGCGTGCGGTCGATGGCGACCTATGTCGAGGTCGGGCGGACGGGGATTCTCATCGATCCTGGTGCGACGCTGGCGTCGTCGCGGTTCGGGCTGCCACCGGCGGAAGAAGAGTGGGAGGCGCTGCGGCGCGCGAACGACCGGATCTCGGCGTACGCGGCGCGCGCCGGCTTCGTCTTCGTGAGCCACTACCACGAGGATCATTTCCGATCGGACCCCGCCTCGTACGCCGGGCGACGCGTGCTCTTGAAGGACCCGCGGCGGATGATCGCCGGGCGGCAGGCCCGGCGGGCCGACGAGCTCTGGACAGCGCTCGATGGCCAGGCGCGGGTCGAGAGCGCGGACGGGCTCCAGCGTCGCGAATCCGATCTGGAGCTTTGCGTCTCGCCGCCCTTGCCGCACGGCCCCGACGGCAGTCCCTTCGGCTCGGTGGTCGTGCTCACGATCGTCGATCCGGCCGAGCGCGAGCGCTTCGTGTTCGCCTCGGATCTCCAGGGGCCGGCGTCCCCCGTCGCGGCGGCGTACCTGGTGCAACAGCGGCCGACGCTCCTCTACATCTCCGGGCCAGTGTCCTACCTGGAGCGCGAGGTCGGACGCGAGGCGATCGAGCGCGCCATCGACCAGCTCACGCGGGTCGTCGAGGCGACCGGATGTCGCGTGATCATGGACCACCACGCGCTTCGCGACCCGCGATTCGCCGAGCGGTTCGCCCGGCTCTGGGAAACGCGCCGGGTCGTCACCGCGGCCGGCTTCCTGGGCCTCGCCGATGCGCCGCTGGAGAGCCGGCGCAACCGCGCGTGGGCGGCGACACGGAAGCCGCCGGCCCGGGCGGGCGAGCCGCGTGATAAGATCAAAGACCGCGTCGCGCGGAAATTCGCACAAGGGGGATTCAGGGAGTGAGCGACGACAAGACCCTCAATGTGGGCGATCCCGCGCCGGATTTCACGCTGCGCACCGTCGGCTCAGGGAAGTCGGCCTGCGCGAGTTCCGCGGCAAGAACGTAGTCATCCTCTTCTATCCGCTCGACTGGACGCCCGGTTGAAGCACGTGCATGCCCGCCTTCGACAGGCGCATTCGCGACTTTCAGGCGGCGAATACCCAGGTGCTGGGTATCAGCACTGACAGCCCCTTCAGCCACGACAACTGGGCCAAGTCCGTGGGGATCAGCAACTATCCGCTGCTGTCCGACATTCACCGCACGGTCGCGAAGGACTACGGGGTCTACTGGCCCGACTGGAATGCCAACAGACGGGCGACGTTCATCGTGGACAAGCAGGGCACGATCCGCTTCATCGAGCGCTACGGCACGGGCGAGCTACCGGAGCCCGACAAGATTCTCGCCGAGGTGAAAAAGCTCCCCTAGGAGGCGCTGCTCCTGGCGAGCGGCCCTCGCGTGGTGAGGGCAACTCCCGCCAGCACCAGCAGCGTGCCGGCGACCTGCCAGATGGTGATGCGCTCCCCCAGCAGGATCGGCGCCAGCACGATCCCCACGATCGGCTGAAGGTTCGTGAAGATCGCGGCCTGGCTGGGCCCCACCACGTACACCGCCTCGTACCACCAGATGTGCGCGACCGCTCCCAGCAAGCCCTGGAAGAAGACGACCGCCCACGCGGTGAGCGAGCCGAGGCGCGGCGTCGGGAAGAGCGGCGCCGTGAGCACGGCGGTCGGCAGGATCAGGAGCGTGCCCAGGCAGTAGGCGGCCGTCGTCGCCAGCAGCGGGGAATACGACGCGAGCACGCGCTTGCCGTACACCGTGTACACGGCCCAGCTACAGAGCGAGGCGAGCGTGATGAAGTCGCCGGCGTGAAGGTCGGCGGTCTGCAGCCCGCCGAGCTGGCCGCGCGTGATGACCAGGAGCACGCCGAGGACGGAGGCGGCCACGCCGAGCCGCTGGGCGCGCCGGAGCCGCTCGCCGAGATAGAGACGGGCGATCAGCGCGATCGTGATGGGCGTCGCCGCTTGCAAAATGACCGCGTTGCCGGCGGTCGTGTAGTAAATCGCCAGATACGTGAACTGCATCGAGCCCCAGATGCCGGCCGTTCCGAGGATCAGAAACGTCGTGATCGCGTCGGGCCCGAGCCCGCGGATCGTGTCGCTCGGCGAGCGGGCCAGCAGCACGAGCAGGAAGACCGCCGCCACGGTGCAGCGGACCGCCGCGAGGAAGAACGGGGGAAAGTCGGCGAGCGCGAGCTTGGTGGTGGCCGGAAAGCTCCCCCATAGCGCCACGATCGCGAGCAGCGCCAGGTAGGCGCGAGTTTGACTCGCTCCGGACACCTGCCTAATATAGCCCGCGCGTCATGGCCGACTATATCCTCGAGTCGCGCGTGTGGCTCGCCAGGACGCGCGCCGAGGTCTTCGCGTTCTTCGCCGACTCGTCACATCTGCTCTTGATCACGCCGCCCGCGTTTCGTCTGCGCCTCGTCGGCGGCCCGCCGGCGCTCTCGACCGGCGCCGTGCTCGATATGCGGCTTCAGTGGCTCGGCGTTCCGATCAGATGGCGCGCATTCATCCGCGAGTGGGATCCGCCCTACCGGTTCGTCGACGTGCAGGTGCGGGGACCGTACGCCCGCTGGGAGCATCGCCACCGATTCCTCGAAGAAGGGGACGGGACGTGGGTGGAAGACCGGGTGACCTACCGGCTGCCGCTCGGGCCGCTCGGCCGCGCCGCGCACGCGCTGATCGTACGGCGGCAGATCGCCGCCTTGTGGCGCTACCGGACCCGGCGGCTCGGCGAGCTGGTGGGACCGCTCAGGCCGCCGGCAGGCTGACGCCGAGCTTCTCGAGCCGCGGCCGGACGCGGTCGGTGAGGAGCCCCAGCCGCGCCAGATTCGAGACCATGTAGCCGTGCATGTCCCGCTTGAAGTACTTGCGGAACGGCGCGTAGTCGTTCGAGGCCGCCGTCTCCCGGCGGTAGCGCTTGACCTCGTCGATCTGCTGGGCGCTGAAGCCGGCGT
Organism: Candidatus Methylomirabilota bacterium; assembly: GCA_035649755.1. Taxonomy (GTDB): domain Bacteria; phylum Methylomirabilota; class Methylomirabilia; order Rokubacteriales; family CSP1-6; genus AR31. The sequence continues at coordinate 3,332 of DASRIY010000252.1, read as the reverse complement.
CCTGGTACGCCTCGAGCGGGAAGAAGCCGGTGAGCGTCTTCTCCAGCGCGAAGAACGTGTAGTCCTCGAGCTCGCGGCGTTCGGCCGGCGAGGCCTCGTTGACGACCCGCGGCAGCGAGAGCATGCCGAACCCCATGTGGCGCGACTCGTCCGTCAGGATGCGCTTGCAGATCGTCTCCAGCACCGGATCGCGCGCGCTCTCGCTCATCATTTTGAACAGGGAGACCGCGAAGGTCTCTCCGACGAGCTGCAGCGCGATCGTCTTGAGGTACCAGCGGCTCTCCGACAGGATCGAGTCGAAGAGGTCGCGCTCGTTCGCCGGCATCGGATAGGTGAGCCCCTCGAGCCGCTCGGTGAGGTAGCGGTTCAGGACCTCGTTGTGCCGGGCTTCGTCGACCACCTGCGTCGCCTGGAAGAACTTCGCGTCGGCGCCCTCCACGATGTCGACCATCTGGCTGCAGGCGAGGAGTGCGCCCTGCTCGCCGTGCATGAGCACCGAGATGCGCCACGCCGCGATGTGGCGGTTGAGCGACACGCGGTCGGCCTCCGGCAGCCGATCCCAGAGGGGGCTTCCGTAGATGTCGATCAGCTCGTCGGCGATGACCCGGCCGTCGTCGGTCGGCGCCGCCGACCACGGGATGTCGCGCGAGGCGTTCCACTGATCGCGCTTGGCGTTCTCGTAGAGCCGCCGCAGGTCGGCCTCGGAGACGCCGTACTCCTGGGCGAACGTGGTCGTGAAGGACGAGGGGATCGCCAGGGGTTTCATAGCGGTGAGGATACCAGAGTGATACCTTGCCCGCCATGACACGGCCGGACGAGATCGGCGCCCACATGTCGATCGCCGGCGGCCTGCACCTGGCGCTCGAGCGCGGGCACCAGGTGGGCTGCGGCGCCGTCCAGATCTTCCTGAAGAATCAGCGTCAGTGGGCGGCGCGGCCGCTCGACAACGAGGCGATCCGTGCGTTCGCCGCGTCGCGGCGGCAGACGGGCATCCGGCGGGTCTTCGCGCACTCGAGCTACCTCATCAATCTGGCCAGCCCCGACGCCACCGCGTGGGCACAGGCGGTCGACGCGTTCACCGACGAGCTCGAGCGCAGCGAGGCGCTCGGTCTCTCGTTCGTGGTCATCCATCCCGGCTCTCACATGGGCGCGGGGCTCGAGCCCGGGATTCGCCGGGTCATCGGCGCCCTCGACCAGGCGCTTGCGCGGACCGCCGGCTACCGCATCAAGGTCGCGCTGGAGAACACGGCGGGCGGGGGCAACTCCGTCGGACGGACCTTCGGCGAGCTGGCGACGCTGATCGGCGGCGCGGCGCGCCCCGAGCGGATTGGCGTCTGCATCGACACCTGCCATCTGTTCGCCGCGGGCTACGATCTGCGCACCGAGGCCGGATACGCGCGCGCGATGGCCGAGTGCGAGGCCACGGTGGGCCGCCGGCGCGTCCTGGCCTTCCATCTCAACGATGCCCGGGCGCCGTTCGGCTCCGGGCTCGACCGTCACGAACACATCGGCCGTGGCTTCCTCGGTCTGGCCGCCTTCCGCCGGCTCCTGAACGACCGCCGCTTCGCCGGTGTCCCGAAAGTACTGGAGACACCGAAAGAGCCGGAGCCGACCGCCGATCTTCGGAATCTCGCCGTTCTACGACGATTGCGTCGCAGTCCCGGTCGGTAGCCTCAGCGCGTTTTCGTGACTCCGACTTTGCGGCAGAGGGTCGTGACTGGACAGATCGAGCAGCGCGGTGAGAGCGGGGTGCAGACGTTCTGGCCGAAGGAGACGAGCAGATCGTTGTAGCCGATCCAATGGCGGCGCGGCAGCTTCTCGCGCAGTGCCATCTCGGTCTCCTCCGGGTCTCGCGTCTTCACGTAGCCCAGCCGGTTCGAGATACGGTGCACGTGGGTATCGACGCAGATGCCGGGCTTGCCGTAGCCCATCGTCACGACGAGGTTGGCGGTCTTGCGCCCCACGCCGTTGAGGGTGAGCAGCTCGTCGATCGTATCGGGCACGCGACCGCCGAACCGCTCGAGCAGGTCGCGACAGATGCCGAGGATGACCCGCGCCTTGGTGCGGTAGAAGCCGACGGGATAGATCAGGCGCTCGATGCGGCGCGGGATGAGCTTCAGCATGCTCTCGGGCGTGGCGGCCTCGGCGAACAGGCGATCGGACGCGGGGCCCGTCGTCGTGTCCTGGGTGCGAAGCGACAGGATGCAGGCGATCAGCACCCGGAACGGGTCGCCCTCGCGCTCCGCGATGACGGCGAGCGCGGTCGGGTTCCATGTCGACGCCGTCCGGCGGAGCCCGCGGATCACGGCGTCGATCGCCACGCCTGGTCCGTGACCGCTTCGAGATCGCTTCGGGTGCGCGCGCGCTGGCACGCCGCGGACTCTACCGCCCGGTCGCAGGCCCGTCAATCTTGACTCGCCCGGGAGCGTCGGCGATTCTCGTCATCGTGATCTCCGTCGCACACGGACCGCGCCGATGACACTGCTCCGGGCGCTCGCCGTCGTCGCGATCGCCGCCTGGCTCGGGATCATGACATTCTTCTCCTTCGAGGTCGCGCCGGTGGTGTTCAGGACGATCGATCGCGTCATCGCCGGCCAGGCCGTGACGGCCGTGCTTCCGCGCTATTACTGGTGGGGGCTCGCGCTCAGCGGGTTCGCTCTGGTCGCTTCGGCGCTACAGGCGATCTCCGGCAAGTCGGGCCGCCTGCGGCCGCTCCTCGGCACCGCGCTCGCCGCGCTCATGGTGACGATGCTGATCTGGGCATCGGCCGTGCTAATGCCGCGGGCCGAGACCGCGCGGCGCACGCGCGACGACGCGGTGTTTGCCCGGACGCACCGGGCCTCGATCCAGGTGAACCTCGTGACGCTGGGCGCCGGAATCGCCTTCCTGATTCTCGAGGGCGTCAGCCGGCGACGGGACCGATGAGCTGCGTCAGCGCGCGCACCCGATCGGGCACCGCCGACGGCGGCTCCTGAGAAATCGCCTCGCACCCCGCGAGGAGTAGCCAGGCGAACGTCTCGGAGTCGAGCTCGACACGGCTCTTGGCGCCTTTCGCGCGCTCCACGACCTCCTGGAGCCCGAGCCGCACCTGCTCGCGCGCCCATGAGAGCGCCAAAGCCGCCGTCTTGTCGCCCCGACTCCGCACCCACGCTCGATAGACCTCGTGCGGGAGCGACTCGGACGGTCCATAAGCGTCGGCGAGCCGCTGCAGGGGCATGGAGAGGGCCCGGACCGGCTCCGCATCGCGCGCAAGCACGGCGAGCTCCTTGGCCAGCTCGAGCAGCAGCATCTCCGCCGACGCCGGCCGCGGCATCCGAGCCTTCAGCGCCGCC
>DASRIY010000251.1:0-2506 GCA_035649755.1 Candidatus Methylomirabilota bacterium | reverse complement strand
TGAACGAGAAGCTTTCGTCCGCGTTTCGCGCGACCGTGATCTCGATGGCGCAGCTGGAACTCGGGCATCCTTCGCGCTCGTGGGTCCTCTCGTCGGTTATGGGATCGACGCCTGGGGATTGTCATCGGTCCTGTCGGCGCTGGGCGTAGTGTTCGCGGTCGTCTTCGTGTTGCTGCTGCTGCCGCTGGTGCTGCGCGAAACGCGACTGGGCCGGGCTGCTGCGTCGAGCGCCTGACCCCACGCCGTCAGCCGTTACGCGCCGTCACCAGCGGGGCACCGGCCGCCGCTCACCGCCGCTCGTACTCGTCGTGGCGGCGCCACCAGACGCCCGTCTCGTTGCGGCCCCGGGGGGCGCGGTCGAGCCACTGGTACATGCCCCAGAGACCGTCCACGCCGCGCGCATAGGCTGAATACGTGTGGTAGACGACGCCGTCCTCGAGCGCGAATGCGCTGACGCCGGGCCGCTCGCGCAAGTACGTGGCCTCGTCGGTTCCGCTCATGCGCGCGAAGACGTTCTCGTCGCCGCCCTCAGGGCCCGGGTGCCAAGCCCCCTCGCGCCGGTAGTTGTATTCGATCCCCTCGCGCTGTTGCTCCTCGGTGAACCGGACGTTGAAGTCGGCGTTGAACTCGGTGCTGTGCGAGGACGCCCAGGGAAACGTCCAGCCCATCCGCCTTTGGTACGCCTGAAGCTTCGCCAGCGGCGCCCGCGACACCGCCCAGAGCATCACGTCGTGATTGGCCAGATGGACGGCGAAGCCGTTGAAGCCGTCCGCGATCGCCGAGCAGGACGGACAGCCGGCCTTGTAGTCGGGTCCGAACATGAAGTGATAGACGAGGAGCTGCGAGCGCCCTCGGAAGAGATCCGCCAGCGACGCGCCCCCCTCGTCGGTGTCGAATCGATACTCCTGGTCGACCCGAACCCACGGCAGCTCCTGCCGCTGTCGCGCGAGCTCGTCGCTGCGCCGCGTGAAATCCTTCTCCGCCTCCAGAAGCGCGAGCCGCGCCCTCAGCCATTCGTCACGTGTCCCGGTCTTGTGCTTTGTCATCGCACCGATCTCCTTTTTTCGCGTGTCACTTGGTTTCTCGTCACGACCCGGTCACGGTTGCCCACGCGATAGACTTACGCCGGATATCGAAGCGATGGGAGTGACAAGTCTGGCGGGATTCCGATGGACTCGCTGATCACGGCCGCGGCGCAGGCCCTCGCCGCGGGTGATCCCCTCGGCGCGCTCAACCGCGTCGCCCTGCGCGACGATCCTCCGGCGCTCGCGCTGCGCGGTATCGCCATGGCGCAGCTCGGCGATCTCGTCCGGGCCAAGCGCCTCCTGCGTCGCGCCGCGCGCGCCTTCGGTCCCAGAGAGGCCGTTGCTCGCGCGCGGTGCGTCGTCGCCGAGGCGGAGATCGCCCTCGTCTCGCGCGACCTGGGCTGGTCTGCGAGGGCGCTTGCCGCCGCCCGGGCAACCCTCGAGGAACACGGCGACCGCGCGAACGCCGCGTATGCGCGGCACCTGGAGGTGCGGCATCTCCTCCTGATCGGGCGCCTCGACGAGGCCGAGCGCGCGCTCGCCGCGCTCGATCCCACGCCCTTCCCGCCCGCGGCGCGAACCGCCCACGAGCTGGTGGTCGCGGGTGTCGCGATGCGACGGCTCCGGACGAAGGCGGCGGGGGCGGCGCTCGCTCGGGCCGAGCGGGCAGCCAATCTCGCCCGCATTCCGGCGCTCACGGCGGAGGTCGAAAGCGCATCGCTCGTCCTGACCACGCCGGCGGCACGCCTGATCATGAGGGGCGAGGAACGATTGCTCCGGCTCCACGAAGTCGAAGCGTTGCTGGCGTCTCGGGCGCTCGTGGTGGACGGGTGCCGTCGTGTCGTGCGTGACGCCCGCACGGTGGTCTCGCTCGCGCGGCGTCCGGTGCTATTCGCGCTGGTGCGCGCGCTGGGCGAGGCGTGGCCGGCCGACGTGCCGCGAGACATGCTGGTCGCGCGGGCATTCGGCGCGACAGGCGCGGATGAATCGTATCGCGCGCGGTTGCGGGTCGAGGTCGGGCGGCTTCGCGCGATGCTCCGAACGCTGGCGGGCCTCGCCGCAACGAAGCGCGGGTTTGCGCTGGCGCCCCGCCGCGCCCGCGAGATCGCCGTGCTGGCGCCGCCGGTCGAAGGCGAGCACGCGGCGGTGTTGGCCTTCCTCGCCGACGGCGAGTCCTGGTCGAGCTCGGCCCTGGCGCTGGCGCTCGGCACCAGTCAGCGCAGCGTGCAGCGAGCGCTCGACTCGCTGGCGGCCGCCGGCAAGGTGCGATCGTTCGGGCGCGGGCGAGCCCGCCGCTGGATGACACCCCCCGTGCCCGGTTTCACGACGGCCTTGTTACTCCCCGCTCCACTGCCGGTTGGCTAGGATGGACGCATGAGCCAATCAAACGCCCAGATCGTCCGCGAGTATGGTCCTTTCCCGGGCGCCGACCACGTGCACGGCGTCACGTACGACGGCCAGCGCGTCTGGTTCGCCGCCGG
>DASRIY010000250.1:0-10938 GCA_035649755.1 Candidatus Methylomirabilota bacterium | reverse complement strand
TCGACGGGTGGATCGCGGGCGTCACCGCGCCGGTACCGGGATCGACGTGCAGTCCGGCATGCACCGCGACGGTCTCGATCCGCCGGTCGCTCATCCCCGAGTCACTCATCCCGCGGTGAAGCCGCCGTCCACGACCAGCTCGGCGCCGGTCATGAACGACGACTCGTCGCTGGCCAGGAACAGCGCGACGTAGGCGATCTCGCGCGGCTGGGCGATGCGCCCGAGGGGAATTCCCGTCTCGAACTCCTTGCGGATCGCCTCGGTCAAGTACGGCGCCTGCAGCGGGGTGTCGACGATGCCCGGGTGGATCACGTTACAGCGGATCTTATCGCGGGCGAACTGGATCGCGAGCGACTTGGTCAGCGAGATGAGCGCCCCCTTGGCGGCGGTGTAGGCGTCCTGGGCCCGCGTGAAGCCGGCGAGCGCCGAGACCGAGCCCATGTTGATGATGGAGCCGCCGCCGGCGCGCTGCAGATGCGGGATGCCGTGCTTGGTGACCCAGAACACCGACTTGAGATTGATCGCCATCACCCGGTCCCACCAGCGGTCGTCGGTCTCGAGCACCGAGCGGTCGCGGTCCTTCCACAGGACACCGGCGTTGTTGTGGAGCACGTGCAATGCGCCGAAGCGCCGCACGCCCTCGTCGACCATACGCTGCACGTCGGCCTCGAGCGCGACGTCGCCGACGGTGGCGAGCGCCTCGCCGCCGGCCTTGCCGACCAGCGCGGCCGTCTCCTTCGCAGCGGCCGCGTCGATGTCAGCCACCACGACGCGCGCGCCCTGCTCGGCGAAGAGCACGGCCGTCTCGCGTCCCATGCCCATACCGCCGCCCGTGATGAACGCGACCTTGCCGGCCAGACGCCCGCTCATCAGATCCTCTCGAAGTTGCGCGCCAGCTCCCAGTCGGTGACGACCTGGTCGAAGGCTCCCTGCTCGAGCCGCGCGGTGTGCAGGTAGTGCTCGATCACCCGTTCGCCGAACGCCGTCCGCGCCACCTTCGAGCGCTCCAGCTCCGCGATCGCCTCGCGGAGCGTCTTGGGCACCTGGGGAAGCGTCGCATCGTCGTAAGCGTTGCCCTCGTAGAGCTTGGGCGCCTTGAGCCCGCTCGCAATGCCGTGGAGCCCCGCGGCGATCGTGGCGGCGAAGGCCAGGTAGGGATTGGCGTCGGCGCCGGGGATGCGGTTCTCCACGCGGAAGCCTCCTCCTTCACCGCAGAGCCGGAAGCCGCACGTCCGGTTGTCCCAGCCGGCCACGATGCGCGTGGGCGCGAACGATCCGGACTGATAGCGCTTGTAGGAGTTCACCCCGGGTGCGTAGAAGTACGCGAGCTCGCGCGCCATCGCGAGCTGGCCCGCGAGCCACTGGCCGAACAGCGCCGTGCCGGTGGTCCGCGATCCCTTGCCGCCGGCGGCGAACAGAGGCTTGCGCCCCGTCTTGTCCCAGAGCGACGAGTGCAGGTGGAATGACGAGCCGGCCGCCGCCATGTCGTACTTGGCCATGAACGTGATGGCCGAGCCGTGCTGGTAGGCGATCTCCTTCGCGCCGTGCTTGTAGAGTGCGGTCCGGTCCGCCATCTCGAGCGCCTCGGCGTAGCGGAGGTTGATCTCCTCCTGGCCGCGGCCCCACTCGCCCTTCGAGGTCTCGACCGGAACGTCCGCGCCTTCCATGCCGTTGCGGATCGCGCGGATGAGCGGCTCCTCCTTCGAGGTCTGGAGGATGTGATAGTCCTCCAGGTAACCCGACACCGGCGTCAGATCGTGGTGGCGCTTGCGCCGCGCCTCCTCGAACGACTCCTTGAAGCAGTAGAGCTCGAGCTCGGCGGCGGTCTTCACGACGTAGCCCAGCGACGCGGCGCGCTCGATCTGCCGCTTGAGAACCCACCGCGGCGCCTCCTCGATCGGCTCATCCTCCTCGGTGTAGACGTCGCAGAAGACCAGGGCGGTCTTCGGCAGCCACGGGATGAGCCGCAGGGTCGCCAGATCGGGGACCATCTTCATGTCACCGTACCCGCGCTCCCACGAGGTGAGCTTGAAGCCGGGCAAGGGCTCCATCTCCATGTCGACGGTGAAAAGATAGATGCAGGCGTGGGCGCCGTCGTCCACCACATGATCGAGGAAGTAACTGCCGACGACCCGCTTGCCCATGAGCCGGCCGAACGTGTCGGGGAACACCGTCAGCACCGTGTCGATTTCGCCCTTCTGGACGAGCTGCTCGAGTTGCTTGCGACCGAGTCGGCCGGGCATGGCGCGGATAGTAGCGTACCGGCTGGGGCTGTGTCATCCTGCCGGCCGTGCCGTCGTCGCTCCGCACGATCGTCGCGTGGACGCTGTACGACTTCGCCAATTCCGCGTTCGCCGCGATCGTCCTGTCGACCGTCTACCCCGCGTACTACGCGAACCTCGTCGTCGGCAACCAGACGGGTCGCGGCGATTTCCTGTGGGGCTCGGCCATCTCGACGGCCATGGTCATCGGCGCCTTCACCTCGCCGCTGCTCGGCGGCGTCGCCGACCACGCCGGCACCCGCAAGCGGTTCTTCGTCGGGTTCACCGTCGTCTGCGTCGCCGCGACCGCGCTCATGGCGACCGTGCAGCCGGGCATGGCCCTGTGGGGCTGGGTGCTCGCGGTGGTGGGCGTCGTCACGTACGAGGCGGGGACGGTCTACTACAACTCGTACCTGCCGCGCATCGCCCCGCCCGAGCAGCTCGGCCGCGTCTCGGCCGCGGGGTTCGCCGTGGGCTACGCCGGCTCGCTGGTCGCGTTCCTGGCCGCCTACCCGTTCGCGGTCGTCGACGCCTTCTGGGGCTGTTTTCTGTCCGCGGCCCTCCTCTTCGCGGTCATGTCGGTGCCGTCGTTCATCGTGCTGCCCGCCGACCAGCGTCATCCCATGCCGATGAGTGTGGCCGCCGCGCGCGGCGCGCGCGTCACGCTGGCCACGCTTCGCGAGATCCTGACCTCACCCGAGCGGGTGCACATGCGCCGCTTCCTCGGCTCGTACCTGATCTACGAGGACGGCGTGAACACGGTCGTCACCTTCGCCGGCGTCTTCGCCGCCAAGACGCTCGGCTTCTCCTTCAAGGAGATCATTCTCCTGTTCATGCTGGTGCAGATCACCGCGCTCGTCGGCTCGGCGCTCTGGGCGCGCCCCACCGATGCGCGCGGCCCTCGCTTCGTGGTGCGGGTGACGCTCGTGCAGTGGACGGCGGTCACCGTGCTCGCGTTCTTCGTCCAGGAAAAGTGGCACTTCTGGGTAGTGGCGGTGCTCGCCGGCACCGGCCTCGGCGCCGTGCAGGCGGCGAGCCGCACGTTCATGGCCACGCTCGTCCCGCCCGAGCGCGAGGCCGAGTTCTTCGGCTTCTACGCCCTCGTGGGCAAGACCGGCGCGGTGCTGGGGCCCGTGGTGTTCGGCCTGGTGTCGTGGCTTCTCTCGGGCAACCAGCGCGCGGCGATCGTCGCGGTCGGCCTCTTCTTCGTCGTCGGCTTTTTGCTGCTGGGCCGGGTCGCCGCCGGCGGCCCGACCTCGCGGGCGGGCGCGGCCCCTGCCCGCGCGGCTAGTGGAGGATGACGGGCGGGAGCATCAGGAAGAGCAGGACCAGACAGACGATACCGACCAGGCGGCGGCCCGGCGAGAGCGGCGAAAGGTCGTCGAGGGGCGGCGTGTGGTGGAACCCGACGAGGAACGAGATCAAGCCCGCCCATACGAACCAGTTCAGCGACGAAGCCAGCGCGGTGGACGAGTCGCCGCCGCTGGCGCGGAAGTACCACAGGAACGAGCCCACGCCGAAGAGGAGCAGCGCCGAGACCGTCGCCTTGCCGATGGTGCGGTGGTGCCGGCCGAAGAGCGCGTAGGCGATCCGGCCGCCGTCGAGCTGGCCCACCGGGAACAGGTTCAGCGCCGTCACGAGAAAGCCAGCCCATGCGGCATCGGCCATCGGGTGCGTGAAGAGCATGTAGCCCGGCGGGATCGGTCCGAAGCGCAGATACGTGAGGATCCACGTGAGCGCCGAGTCGCCGAACGCGGTGTAGCCGCCCGGCGGCGTGGGCACGACGCTCGACCACGCCAGGCCCAGGAAGATCGCCGGGAACGCGATGGCCAGTCCCGCCAGCGGGCCGGCGGCGGCGATGTCGAAGAGTGAGTTGCGGTTGCGCGCCGGCGAGCGCATCAGGATGATCGCGCCAAGGGTGCCGAAGCCAAGGGGCGCCGGGATGAAATACGGCAAGCTCACCGCCGCGCGGTAGTACCGCGCCGTGAAATAGTGGCCGAGCTCGTGGATGCCGAGAATCGCCATCAGTGTGAACGCGAACGGCAGCCCGGCCAGGAACCGCGCGGCCGACGACGAGGCTCGCAGCGCGTCGAACGTCGGAGAGCCCGCGAACGAGAGCCCGGCGACGAGCGTCGACAGGCACGTCACCACGAACAATAAAAGATTGACGCCGATCCGCCGGGGCACGGTGGTGTCGGCGAGCGGCCACGCCTGCACGGCCACCGTGTCACCTTCCCGGCGGAGGAACGGGGTGTAGCCGAAGGGTCGGAAGCGGTCGATGAGGAGCTCGAGCGCGCGTCCGGGCTCGAGCGTGAGCAGGCCGCGGAACACGATGACACTGCCGCGCACCTGCCGGTCGCGCACGATCAGGACGTCCTCGACGCTCTGGCGCAGCTGCTCCTCGGTGACGAGCACGTCACCCGATGTCGGCAGGGCCGTCCGGCGGCGCGGGCGCGCGGGCCACAGGCGCATGATTCAGGCTACCACGCGGTGACGCGGCCGATCGCGGTCCGCGCGGCGTCGAGTCCGCCGTCGAGGTAGACCGCGCCCAGTACCGCCTCGAGCGTCGTCGCCAGGATCGACTCGCGTTCCCGGCCTCCGGTCTGTTCCTCACCGCGCCCGAGTCGCAGGAGCGGAGGCAGCTCGAGCACGAGCGCAAAGCGGGCGAGCCGAGCGCTGGAGACGACCTCGGCCCGGCGGGGCGTCAGGACGCCGACCGGCGCGTCCGGATCGGCCGCGATGACGTGCTCGGCCACGACCAGCCCCAGCACGGCGTCACCGAGGAACGCGAGCCGGTCGTGATTCGCCGACGGCGGGTGCTCGTGGGCGTACGACGCGTGCGTGAGGGCGCGCTCGAGCAGCGCCGGATCGAGGAACCGGTGGCCGAGCCGACGCTCGAGCCCGACAACACCGGAGGCGTCCACCTACCCGACGTAGGTCCGAAAGGCGAGCGTCGCGTTCGTGCCGCCGAAGCCGAATGCGTTGGACAGGGCCACCTCGACGTCCTGCTTTCGGGCCTGGTTCGGGACGTAGTCGAGGTCGCACTCCGGATCTGGCGATTCGTAGTTGATGGTCGGGGGCAGGACGCCGTGATGGAGCGCCAGCGCGGTCGCGATGGCCTCGACGCCGCCGGCCGCTCCCAGCATGTGCCCGGTCATCGACTTGGTCGACGACACGGCGAGGCGGCGCGCATGGTCGCCGAAGACCCGCTTGATGGCCAGCGTCTCGAACTTGTCGTTGTACGGGGTCGAGGTGCCGTGGGCGTTAATGTACCCGACCGCCGAGGCGTCCAGTCCGCTGTCGCGCAGGGCGCCGGCCATGGCCCGCGCCGCGCCGTCGCCCTCCGGGTCAGGCGCCGTCAGGTGGTGGGCGTCGCTGGTGAGCCCGTAGCCGACGATCTCGGCGTAGATGCGGGCGTCGCGCGCCCGCGCGTGGTCGAGCGATTCCAGGATCACCAGGCCCGCCCCCTCGCCGCACACGAAGCCGTCACGATTCGCGTCGAACGGGCGCATGGCCTTGGTCGGCTCGTCGTTGCGGGTGGACATCGCCTTCATGGAGCAGAAGCCCGCGATCGTCAGCGGGATGACGATAGCTTCCGAGCCGCCGGCGATCATCACGTCGGCATCACCGCGCTGGATGATCTTGAAGGAATCGCCAATCGCGTGGTTGCCGGTGGCACAGGCCGTGACCACCGAGGAGTTCGGTCCCTTGGCGCCGAAGCGCATCGACACGAGCCCGGACGCCATGTTGACGATCATCATCGGAATGAAGAAGGGCGAGACGCGGTCGGGCCCTTTGTCGAGCAGGGTCTTGTGGGTGTCGAGGAGCGTCGTGATCCCGCCGATCCCGGAGCCGATGAGGACCCCGAATCGCGTGCCGTCGACTTTCTCGGTGTCGAGCGCCGCGTCCTGCACGGCCATGACCGCGCAGGCCATGGCGTATTGTAAGAATGGATCGAGGCGGCGCGCGTCCTTCTTGTCGACGAAGGTCAACGGGTCGAAGTTCTTGATCTCGCCGGCGATGCGGGTCGGGTAGTCGGTAGCGTCGAACCTGGTGATCGGCCCCACCCCCGAGCGCCCTTGCAGCAGCGCGGACCAGAACTCGTCCGCGGTGTTGCCGATCGGCGTGAGAGCGCCGAGCCCGGTGACGACGACCCGTCGCGTGCTCACTGGCTTACGAGTTGTCCTTGATGTACTGGATCGCGTCCCCGACCGTCACGATCTTCTCGGCGTCCTCGTCCGGGATCTGGATGTCGAAATGCTCCTCGAGGGCCATCACGAGCTCCACCGTGTCGAGCGAGTCGGCTCCCAGGTCTTCGATGAACTTCGCCGTGGGGGTGACGTCATCCTCCTCCACCCCGAGCTGCTCCACGATGATCTCCTTCACCTTCTCATCGACTGACTTCGCCATGAACCCGTCTCCTCCACGGATAAGGATGAGCTACATGTACAGGCCGCCGTTGACGTGAAAGACCTGGCCGGTGATGTACGTCGCGCCGTCTCCGGCCAGGAATCGCACCATCTCGGCAACCTCGCGGGCAGTCCCGCTGCGTTTGAGCGGCACCTGGGAGAGCAGGGCCTCACGCGCCGCCGCGGGAAGTGTCGCGGTCATGTCCGTCTCGATCAGGCCCGGCGCCACCGCATTCACCAGAATCGACCAGTGGGCGAGCTCGCGGGCTGCGGCCTTCGTGAAGCCGATGAGCCCCGCCTTGGCCGCCGCGTAGTTCGTCTGGCCGGCGTTGCCCATGGCGCCTGCAGTCGATGAGATGTTGATGATGCGCCCGCCCCGCTTCCCCCGGACCAGCGCCTTGGTGACCGCGCGCGTCATCAGGAACGCCGCGCGGAGATTCACCTCCATCACGCGGTCCCAGTCTTCGTCCGTCATGCGGACGAGCAGCTGGTCGTGCGTCATCCCCGCATTGTTGACGAGGATGTCGACGCGCCCGAAGTGCTCCCGGGCCGCGTTCACGAGCCGCTCGCAGTCCTCGCGACTCGCCGCGTCGGCGACGATGCCGAGCGCGGCGGCGCCTTGCGCTTCCAGGTTTCGCACCGCGCCCTGCAGGCGGTCGGCGTCGCGACCCGAGACTACCACGGCCGCGCCGTCCTCGGCCAGCCGCGCGCCGATCTCGGCCCCGATCCCGCGGCTGCCGCCGGTCACGATCGCCACCTTGCCGTCGAGCGGCCCCTTCATCGGCGCGCCGCTCCCGGCGCGGCAGCTCCGCCGACGGCCGCCAGCGTCTTGTCCAGGCCCGCCGGGTCCTCGACCGAATGGCCGCGGGCGTCGGTGATGATGCGTCGCAAGAGCCCCGTCAGCACGCGGCCGGGTCCGACCTCGACGAAGGTGGTGGCGCCCTCGGCGGCCAGCCGCTGAACGCCGTCGGTCCAGCGCACCGGGCTCGCGACCTGGCGGAGCAGGAACGGCCGCACGTCCGCGGCGGTTCGGGTCACGCCCGCGTCGACGTTGCGGACGACCGGCAGCTTGGGATCGGCGACCTGGACGGCGTCGAGCTCGCCGGCGAGCCGGGCACCGGCCGGCGTCATCAGCGAGCAATGGAAGGGCGCGCTCACCGGCAGCAGCACGCTCATCCGGCCGCCGCGCTCCTTGGCCAGCGCCACGCCCCGCTCGACCGCGGCGCGATGTCCGGCGATCACGATCTGCATCGACGAGTTCACGTTGGCGACCTCGACCACGTCGCCCTGCGCCGCGTCGGCGCACACCTGCTCGACCACCGGCAGCTCGAGGCCCATGATGGCGGCCATCGCCCCGGTGCCGACGGGCACCGCCTCCTGCATGAACTCGCCGCGCTTGCGCACGATGCGGACCGCGTCGGCGAAGCGGAGGGCGCCGGCCACCACGAGCGCCGTGTATTCGCCGAGGCTATGCCCCGCCGCGAAGGACGGCAGCAGGCCTCGCTCGGCGCACGCAGCCGCTGCCGCCACCGAGGCGGTCAGCACCGCGGGCTGGGTGTTCGCGGTCAGCGCCAGCTCGGTCTCGGGCCCGTCGAAGACCAGGCGGGCCAGGTCGAAGCCCAGCGCGTCGTTGGCCTCCTCGAAGACCGCCTTGGCGCCGGGCACCGTGTCGTAGAAGCCCTTGCCCATCCCGACCGCCTGCGAGCCCTGGCCGGGGAAGAGGAACGCGGTCGTCATCGGGGAGTCGTCACCACCGCATCAGAGCCGCGCCCCAGGCGAAGCCTCCGCCGAAGGCGACCAGCAGGACGAGGTCGCCCCGCTTCAGGCGGCCGGCCGCCACGGCCTCTTCGAGCGCGACGTAGACCGACGCGGCGCCGGTGTTGCCGTAACGGTCGACGTTCACGAACACGCGGTCCATCGGCAGGTTCACGCGCTTGGCGGCGGCCTCGATGATCCGGAGGTTGGCCTGGTGCGGGATGAACAGGCTCACGTCGTCGGGGGTGAAGCCGTTGCGCGCCAGGATGCGCTCGGCGCAGTCCACGAACAGCCGCACCGCCACCTTGAAGACCTCGTTGCCCTTCATCTTGGCGAAGTGCATGCGGGCGTCGACTGTCTCCTTCGTGGCCGGATGCCGCGAGCCGCCGCCGGGCATGTAGAGCAATTCCCAGTACTGGCCGTCCGAGTAGAGATCGAAGTCGATGATGCCGCGCTCGTCGTCGGAGGGCTCGAGCACCGCGGCGCCGGCCGCGTCGGCCAGCAGCACGCACGTGCCGCGATCGGTGAAGTCGGTGATCTTCGAAAGGGTCTCGGCGCCGATGCAGAGCACGCGCTTGTACTTGCCGGTCTGGATGAACTGCGAGCCGATCGAGAGGCTGTAGATCGACCCGGCGCACGCGGCCAGCATGTCGATCGAGCCGGCGCGCCGGCAGCCGAGCCGGTGCTGGACGATATTGCCGACGCTCGGGAAGATCATGTCGGGCGTCGTGGTGCCGACCGCGATGAACTCGACGTCTTCCGGTACCAGGTTGGCGCGCTCGAGGGCCTGCTGGGCGGCCTTGACCGCGAGGTCGGACGTGGCTTCCGTGTCGTCGGCGATGTGGCGCTGGCGGATCCCGCTGCGCTGCACGATCCACTCGTCGTTCGTCTCGACGATCTTCTCGAGATCCGCGTTGGTCAGGACCCGCTTGGGCGCGTAGGCGCCGACCCCGGTGATCCTCGCTCGCGTCATTCGCGTCCCCCTTCGCGGCCCCCGCGCGCGACCTCGGCGTCCAGCGCGGCCTTGATGTGCTCATTCACTCCGGCGCTGGCCCACTCCTGGGCCACGCGCACGGCGTTCTTGATGGCTTTCACTGGTGAGGCACCGTGACAGATGATGGCGGCGCCGTCAATGCCGAGCAGCGGGGCGCCGCCCATCTCCGTGTAGTCGACGCGCCGGCGGAATCGATCGAACGCCGGCATCGCCAGCTTGGCGCCGAGCTTCGAGCGCGTGTCGCGCGTGAGCTCTTCCCTGAGCATCGAGCCCAGCATCTCGGCCATGCTCTCGGAGATCTTCAGCGCGACGTTGCCGGTGAAGCCGTCGGTGACGATGACGTCGCAGCGGCCGTTGTAGATATCGCGGCCCTCCACGTTGCCCACGAAGTTCAGCGATGACTCGCGCAGCTGCTCGTACGCCTCCTTCGTGAGCTCGTTGCCCTTGCCCTCTTCCTCGCCGACGGAGAGGATGCCGACGCGCGGGCTGTCGAGCCCGAGGATGTCGCGCGCATAGACGTGGCCCATGACCGCGAACTGCAGGAGGTGCTCGGCCTTGGGATCGACGTTGGCGCCGGCGTCGATCAGGATGGTGAACTTGCGGAGGTTCGGGAGCACCGCGGCGATCGCCGGCCGGTCGACGCCTGGGAGCACGCCGATGACGAACATGGCGATGGCCATCGCCGCGCCGGTGTTGCCGGCCGAGATGAAGGCAGCCGCCTCGCCCGACTTGACGAGCTCCGCCGCCACCCGGAGGGACGAGTCGCGCTTGCGCCGGAGCGCGTGCGACGGGACCTCGGCCATGCCCACCACCTGCGAGGCGTGACGGATCTCGATGGCCAGCGCCTGCGCGTTCAGCCGGACGACCTCGCGATCGATGGCGGTGCGGTCACCCACGAGGCAGACCGACGCGCCGAACTCCCGGACGGCCGCGACCGCGCCCTCGACGATGACCCGGGGCCCGTGATCGCCTCCCATCGCGTCCACCGCGATCTTCATGATGGCGGCGTCGGGCCCCGACTACGCCCCTTCGACGGCGACGATCTCCCGACCCTTGTAGTACCCGCAGTGCGGGCAGACCCGGTGGGGCAGCTTCGTCTCACGACACTGCGGGCACACCGAGCGCGTCGGCGCGGCGAGCTTGTAGTGCGTGCGGCGCTTGCGGCCGCGCGTCTTCGAATGGCGTCGTTTCGGCAGAGGCATGCGATCTCTCCTAGCGCGAGAACCGCGCAGCCAGATCTTTAAGGGCCGCCAGACGCGGATCCGGCGCCCGCTGTTGGCAGTCACACTGAACCAGGTTCCGGTTTCCGCCGCAAACCGGACAGAGCCCGAGACATCCCTCGCGACACAGGGGCTTCATCGGCAGCGCTAGCGTCGTCTCGGTCTCGATGAGGACGCCCACGTCGATCGCGTCCTTGTCGTAGAAGTCGACGTCCAGGTCGTCCGGGGCGAGCTCCACGCTGTCGGCGGTGGCCGGCCGCGGCATCAGCCGCACGTCCAGGGCGGCGGTGACCGTGACC
>DASRIY010000249.1:0-2399 GCA_035649755.1 Candidatus Methylomirabilota bacterium | reverse complement strand
CCGTCAGATCGTCTTCGCGATAATCCTGGTGTCCGCGCTCGTGCTGCTGGTCCGCGGCTGATCGCGGCGCGCATTCAGCGAGACTGCGCCGCCTTCCACTGGGCCACGTTGTTCTCGATCTGGCGGGCGTGGCCCTCGAGGTGGTCGGCGTAGATCTGAAGCCAGTCCTCGGCGCTGTAGGGCCCGGACTCCGTGTGACGACCGCTCCGCGTCCATGCCGACTCGGGCAGGCCGCGGATGAGCGCCGTGGTGCTCGCGCGCACGGCGTCGACGACGGCGAGCGCCGGCTCGAGCGGCAGATCGTGGTAGCCGAAGGTCGTCGCCCACTTGGCCTCGTCGTAGCCCTGGATCGTCGGCGCCGTCTCGGCGACCAGGAAGCGGATACGCGCGAACGAGTTCGTCTCGGAGTCGGCGCAGTGAACGACCACCTCGTGAGCCGACCACTCCTTCGGCGCCGGACGCCACTTGAGCGCGGCGGGCGGGACGGTGGCGAGCGCCGCCCGGAGGCGAGCGGGCCCGTCGGCGAACTGCTGGATGAGCGCCTCACGCTTCGCGCGGTCGAGCGTCATGCTAGTGACCCTCCAGCTTGCGGCGCAGCACCTTGGCCATCGCCTCGGGCGCGAAGCCGAGCTGCAGGAGCGCCTGCCCCACGTCGAAGTATTCGCGGTACGCGGCGATCTTGCCGCGCTCGAGCTCGAAGAGGCTCATACCCTTGAAGCCGATCTTCCGCCCGGTGCTCCGCGGCACCGCGTCGCTCACGACGTAGCCGAACGTCCACTCGGCCGTCGCCCGGGCGGGCGCTTCGACCACGGTGTCCATGGTCCAGCGGTAGTCCCGGCCCTCGCGGAACATCCGCTCGAACATCGCGCGGAGCTCGGCCTGGCCCCGGTGCTCGCCGTAGAAATTGTCGCGGTAGCTGGCGGTCTCGGTGAAGCACCCGACCAGGGCCCCGACGTCCTGCCGGTTGAACGCCTTCGCGAAGTCGTCGACGATGCTCATGGCCCTCGATTCTACCGACGTGATGGGCACGCGCAAGGCGAGTTTATCGGCGGCCCGGGTCGGAGTATGATCTCCCGTACCGTTCAGGCCCCCATTTCCGGAGTGGAAAGGATCGAGCAATGACCATCAAGCGTCACGGCGTCGGACCCCGGTTGAGTCAGGCGGTCATTCACGGAGACACGGTGTACCTCGCCGGTATGGTCGCCGCCGACCCGTCCGCGGACGCCAAGGGCCAGACCCAGCAGATTCTCAAGAAGATCGACGAGACGCTGGCGGCGGTCGGCAGCAACAAGTCGAAGCTCCTCTCCGCCACCGTGTACGTCGCCAACATGGGCGTCTACGCCGACATGAACGCCGCCTGGGATGCCTGGATCGATCCGGCCAACACGCCGGCGCGGGCCACCGTCGAGGCGCGGCTCGCGTCGCCGAAATATCTGGTCGAGATCATGTCCGTCGCAGCTCTGTGATCAAAGGAGATCATCAATGAGAGAAGCCGTCATCGTCGCCAGCTCGCGGACGCCGCTCGCCAAGTCGTTCCGCGGCTCGTTCAATCTCACCCGGCCCGACGACTTCACGGCCCACACGATCAAGGACGTCCTCGGCAAGGTGCCGCAGCTCGACCCGAAAGAGGTCGAGGACGTGATCATGGGCTGCGGCCAGCCGCACGGCTCGCAGGGCCACAACATCGCCCGTGTGGCGGCGATGCGCGCCGGGCTGCCGACCTCGGTCGCCGGCCTCACGCTCAACCGCTTCTGCTCCTCGGGCCTGCAGGCGATCGCGTACGCCGCCAACCACATCATCCACGACGGCGCCGACGTCGTGATCGGCGGCGGCGTCGAGTCGATCACGATGGCCAAGCGCGACAACGACCCGAACCCGATCCTGAAAGAGCAGATGCCCGGCATCTACATGGTGATGGGCGACACGGCCGAGGTCGTCGCCAAGCGCTACAACATCACCCGCGAGGCGCAGGACCGCTACTCGCTCTTGAGCCAGCAGCGGACGGCGCGCGCCCAGCAGGAAGGGTTTTTCAAGGAAGAGCTGGCGCCGATGCACGTCTCGCGCGGCATCCTCGACAAGCAGACCGGCGCCGTCGTCGGGCAGGAGCCGTACTACGTCGAGAAGGACGAGTGCAACCGCGCCGACACGACGCTCGAAGGGCTCCTGAAGCTCCCGCCGCACTTCGACAAGGACTCCGGCAAGGGTTCCGTCACCGCCGGCAACTCCTCGCAGCTGTCCGACGGCGCCAGCTCGACGCTCGTCATGTCGATGGACCGCGCCAAGGCCCTCGGCATCCGGCCCAAGCTCGTCTTCCGCGGCTTCGCGGTGGCCGGCTGCAACCCCGACGAGATGGGCATCGGCCCGGTGTACGCGGTGCCGAAGCTCCTCCAGCGCAACGG
>DASRIY010000248.1:0-13411 GCA_035649755.1 Candidatus Methylomirabilota bacterium | reverse complement strand
CGCTTACGCCGACTGGAACCGCTTCACCGAGTACAAGCGCCCGTTCCACGAATGGGCCATCGAGCTCATCGACGTCCCCCAGTCGCGCTACAGCGGCAAGAACTCGGCGGACATCCGCATGGTCGTCGATGCCCTCGATCTGGCCTACGGGAAAACGCACATCGACACGTTCGCACTGGTCTCGGGCGACTCGGACTTCTCGCCCCTGGTGTCCAAGCTGCGCGAGAACGATCGCTACGTGATCGGTCTCGGCGTGAAGTCGTCGTCCTCCGACCTCCTGGTGGCGAACTGCGACGAGTTCATCTTCTACGAGGATCTCATCCGCGACACGAAAAAGACGACGCTGCTACGCGGCCTGCCCGAGAAGAAGGCCGAGGCCATGGCCCAGCTCATCGACGCCATCCAGGCGCTCCAGCGCGAGAACAAGGAGACCCTCTGGGGCTCGATGGTGAAGCAGACGATGATCCGGAAGAACCCGGCCTTCAACGAGACCTACTACGGCTTCTCGACCTTCTCGAAGCTCCTCGAGGACGCGGCCAAGCAGAAGATCGTGTCGCTCGAGCGCGACGAGAAGAGCGGGACCTACGTCATCACCGCGCTGACGGAGGAAGGCGGGCGCGCCGCCTAGGGAGGCCCTACTCTCCCAGTGGCGCGATCAGGCGGTCGATCGAGAGGGCCCCTGCGCCGCCGATCAGGATTGACAGCGCCATCACGATCAGCGCCAGGTTGAACTCGAAGCCGTGCCCCTTGCCCGGCGTCTGGGCAAAGTTGATGAAGAAGCCATGCCGCGCGTGCACCTTGACGATCGCCACCAGCATCACGACGATCAGTCCCAGCGCCGCCGGCCGCGCCAGGAATCCGACAATCAGCGCCAGGCCGCCCAGGCACTCGACGAGCGCCGCGAGAGTCGCCGCCGCCGGCGGGATGTTCATCTGACGGAACCCGGCAACGGTCGCGGACAGGCCGCGGCCGCCGAACCAGCCGAACGTCTTCTGGGCTCCGTGTGCGAAGAACACGATGCCGAGCCCGAGCCGGACCACCAGGTGAGACCACGAGGGATAGGTATTGAACAACACCTCGACGAGGTCGCGCATCGGATTCCTCCCCCGCCCGTTGCGATGGGCCCGGCCGCATCGTATCCTCGGGTCGTGATCCGCGCGTCGTGGAAGGCCCGCCGGTCGGCGCGAGTGTACTACAGGTGGTTTCGCGCGGCCGCGCTCCTCCTGATGGTGATCTCGCTGAGCGCGGCGCGCGCGTACGCCCAGATCGAGATCAGCATCAACCCGATGATGGTCAAGGGCCCGCGCGACGCGGCGGTGACGATCATCGAGTTCTCCGACTACCAGTGACCGCACTGCCAATCCGTCCAGCGGTCGCTGGCGACGATTCTCCGGGAGTACGACGGGCGGGTTCGCCTGATCTTCAAGGACCGCC
The DNA here is from genome assembly GCA_035649755.1 of Candidatus Methylomirabilota bacterium. Lineage (GTDB taxonomy): Bacteria > Methylomirabilota > Methylomirabilia > Rokubacteriales > CSP1-6 > AR31. The sequence goes on along the minus strand of DASRIY010000248.1, from coordinate 11,977 downwards.
CGCTGGCCATGCACACGCTGGCTCGCCCCGCGCACGAGGCGGCCCGCTGCGCCGGCGTCCAGGGCCAGTACTGGGCCTACCACGACCGGCTCTTCGACAAGCAGCCGTCGTTTCGGCGTGACGATCTCCTGGGCTACGCGGCCGAGCTCGGTCTCGACCGCGAGGCGTTCGCGCAGTGTCTCGATCAGCGCCGCTTCGCGGCCGACGTCGAGCGCGACATCGCACAGGCGCAGGCGCTCGGCGTGAACAGCACCCCGGCGTTCCTGATCAACGGCCGGCCCGTCGTCGGCGCCATCAGCATCGACGAGTTCCGGTCCATCGTGGAGGACGCATTGAAGGGACGTCGCTGATGGCGTATGTGCGGGTCGCGGCCGTCGAGGACATCGCAGCGGGTCAGGGCACGCTGGTCGAGCACGGCGGCCTGACGATCGTGCTCTTCAACGCCGGCGGCGGCCGGTTCGTCGCCACGAGTCCCACCTGCCCGCACGAGGACGGCCCGCTCGTCGAGGGCTGGATCGACGGCAACGCGGTCGTCTGCCCGTGGCACGGGTACGATTTCGACCTCGGCAACGGCAAATGCCGGGTCGCGCCGGGCCTTTCGGTCAGCGTCTATCCGGTCCGCGTGAGCGAAAAAGGCATCGAGGTCGACCTGCCCTGACCGGCGCGCCGCGCGCGCGCGGCGCTCGCGACATCTAGGTCCTACGATCGGTTGCACAACCACGAAAAGGTGGTTACCGTAGGGAGCCCAAGGAGGAGCACGATTTCGTGACAGAGCGCGCCGTCAAGCACGTGCGGAGGTTTCTGGGGCAACGTCTGCGGGCACTGCGCAAGCAACGGGCGCTCAGCCAGGAACGGCTCGGCAAGGGCTCCGGACTCAGCGGAAAATTCATCGGCGAGGTCGAGCGCGGAGAAAAATCCATCTCCATCGACAGTCTCTATCGCGTCTCAGTCGCGCTCGAGGTGCCTCTCCGCGATCTCACCGACGTCGGCGACAAGAGCAGCACCGTTCCCACCGAAGAAGCCGAGAAAATCTTCGCTCTCGTCTCGGGCCGACGGCGACCGGAGGACGTGCGCAAGGCGTACAACGTCCTGCGCGCCATGTTCGGTCGCGCGTCCTGAATCCATAGGCGCGGCTCGGCCGGCGGGGCCCCCGCCCCGCGACGACCTGCAGCGCGCCCAGCAGCTCGGCCCGCCGCCGTTCGGATCCGGCGGCCCGCTCGCGACCATCCAGATTCATGAGCGCGCCTCGGCCGGCGGGGCCCCAGCCCCGCGACGGCCTGCAGCGCGCGCAACCGCGCGCGCCACGCTAAGGGGATGACGATGACCACGGATCAACTCTGGCTCGGCATCGGCTTTCTCGGCCAGGCGTTCTTCTCGGCGCGCTTTCTCGTCCAGTGGGTCGCGTCCGAGCGCCAGGGCAAGAGCGTGGTCCCGCGATACTTCTGGTATTTCTCGCTGGGCGGCGGCGTGACGCTCCTGGCCTACGCGATCTACCGGTGGGATCCGGTATTCATGCTCGGCCAGGCCGCGGGGCTCTTCGTGTACGCGCGCAATCTCTACTTCATCCGTCGCAGCCCCGGCCCCGGTGGCTCGGAACGCGCGTGCTAGAATGCCCGCCGTGAAACGGATGGGCGCGCTGCAGGCCGTCGCGGGGCGGGGGCCCCGCCGGTCGACACGCGCTTATGGAGCAAGGAGTCTCCCGTGACGATCAACTGGGCCCAGTGCCACACGCGACCGGTGCTCATGATCCCCGGCCCGACCGAATTGCCGTTCCCGGTGATCCAGGCGATGAATCAGCCGCCAGCGATCCAGTACGACCGGAGCTTCGACGAAGAAGTCCTCGAGCCCACGACCCTGGCGCTGCGCGAGGTCTTCCAGACGAAGCACGAGGTCATCATCATGCCGGGCTCGGGACGCACGGCGCTCGAGGCCGGCGCTCTCTCGGTGATCGAGCCGGGCGACCGTGTCCTCGTGGTCGGCGCCGGACAGTTCGGCGTCCTGATGCGGGAGATCATGAGCCGGGTCGGCGCCGACTTCACCGAGTTTCCCGTCGAGTGGGGCGCGCGGCTCGATCTCGACCGCCTGGCGCACGAGGCCGAGCGCCTGCGGCCCAAGGCGATCACGCTCGTCCACAACGAGACCTCGACCGGCACGACCTATCCGGCGGCCGAGGTCGGCCGCATCGCGCGCTCGGTGAATGCGCTCTACTTGCTCGATACCGTGTCGTCGATCGCCGGCATCGACGTGCGCACCGACGAGTGGGGCGTCGACCTCAACATGACCGGCTCGCAGAAGTGCCTGGCGGCGCCGCTGGGCATGTCACTCGTCGCGGTGAGCCCGCGCGCCTTCGAGGCGATGGAGCGGCGCAAGCGCGCGGCGTCGAGCCTGGTCTACGACCTGCTCCGCTGGAAGGAGCATTGGGTGCCGGTGTCGCGCGGCGGCAAGGTGCCCGACGGCGCCCCGCGGCGGCAGCCGGTATCGATCCCGACCCATCTGACGAGCGCCATGCGAGTCGCGGCGCGTCTGATCCTCGAGGAAGGGCTCCCGCACCGCTTCCGGCGCCACGCCGTCGCCGCCGCCGCCATGCGCCGGGGCGTCGCCGCGATGGGCCTCGAGATGTTCCCGGACGCCTCGCTCCTGTCGAACACGGTCTCGTGCGTGAAGACGCCGAAGTCGATCGATCCGGCGGCGGTCGTCACCCGGATGCGGGATCAGTACGGCATCCTGATCGGTACCGGGCTCGACAAGATGCGTACCAGCACCCTGCGCATCGGGACGATGGCGATGACTGCCAGCCCCCATTACGTCTTGCCGACGCTATCGGCGCTCGAGCTGACGCTCCGCGATCTCGGCTACAAGTGCGAGCCGGGCGCCGGCGTCGCCGCCGCCCAGGTCGCCTTCGGCGACGCGGAGTAGACCATGCTAGTCGTTCCCGACGATTTTCCGTCCGTCTTCGACGGCACGCCCGCACACGAGCGCTGTAAGAAGATCGGCGACACCCGCGTGTTCACCGCGCGCGGGGCCGATGAGGAAGCGGAGCTGATCCGGCGCATCGACCGCGCCAAGGTGGCCGTCAACATCCGCGCCCACGCCCGGTTCACCGAGGGCGTCATGGCGGCGTGTCGCAACCTCGAGATGATCTCCATCTGGGGCACGGGCACCGACAACGTCGACCTCGATGCGGCCGGCCGGCACGGGATCACCGTGTGCAACACGCCGGGGATCAACGCCTTCGCGGTCGCCGAGCACACGCTGGCGCTCATGCTCGCCGCGGCGCGCCGCATCCCCCGCATCGACCGCGAGGTGCGGGGCGGCGGCTGGCCGCGCGACATGCTCACCCAGCTCCTCGGCAAGACGCTCGGCGTCTTCGGCACCGGCAAGATCGGGGCCCGCGTCATCTCGCTGGCCAAGGCGTTCGGCATGGACGTTCTCGCCTACAGCGCCCGCGGCGACGCCGCGGCGGTCGTGGCGCTCGGCGCCCGCGCCGCGTCCAAGGACGAGATCCTGCGCGCCGCCGACATCATCACGCTCCACCTGCGCCTGGCTCCGGACACGCGGGGATTCCTCGGGCGCCGCGAGCTGGCGCTCATGAAGCCGACGGCGATCCTGGTCAACACCGGGCGCGGCGCCCTGGTCGAGCGCGAAGCGCTGCTCGACGCGCTCGGGCGCGGGCGGATCGCCGGCGCCGGGCTCGACGTGTTCCACGACGAGCCGATCAAGCCGGACGACCCCCTGCTGGCGGTGCCGAGCGTCGTGCTGTCGCCGCACAACGCCGGCCAGACGCCCGAGGTCATCAGCGACGGCTTGCTGCGCGCCATCGAGAACGTCGAGAACTATCTGGCCGGCAGGCCGAGCGACGTCGTCGTCGCCCCCGTGAAGCCGCGGCGCTGACGCGCCCGCAGGAGGACTGATCCGATGGCCGTGACATCGTTCCGGATCACGCAGCGCTCGACGGTGCTCGACGGCCGTCCGTTCGGTGACGCGGGCGCCTACGAGAAAATCGCGGGAGTTCTCCAGATCGCCGTCGATCCGAAGAACCCGGCGAACGAGGCCATTGCCGACCTCGCCCTGGCTCCGCGCAACGCCGCGGGCCTGGTCGAGTGCGAATCGGACTTCTACGTGCTGAGGCCGCGCGACGCCGGGCGCGGTAATCGCCGGCTCTTCCTCGATGTGCCCAACCGAGGCCGCAAGGTCGCGCTCGGGATGCTCAATAGCACGGTCCGCGTGCCCGATCCGTCGGCGCCCGAGGACTTCGGCAACGGCTTCCTCATGCGCCACGGCTACACGGTCGCGTGGTGCGGCTGGCAGCACGACGTCCCGCGTCAGGACGGGCTCATGGCCCTCACGGTGCCGGCGGCGCGCGGCGAGAACGGCCCGATCACCGGCCAGCTCCTGTGCGAATGGCGGCCGAACACCCGGGTGGCCACGCTAACCCTCGCCGACCGTTATCACATCGCCCACCCGGCGGCCGACCTCGACGATCCGGCGGCCCGGCTGACCGTGCGCGAGCACGCCGGCGCCCCTGCCGTGGCCATCGCGCGCGGCGCGTGGCGCTTCGCCGACGCGACTCGCGTGAGCCTCGACGGCGGATTCGAGCCCGGCAAGATCTACGAGCTCGTCTACCGCTCCGAGAAGCCGCCCCTGGTCGGCCTCGGGCTCGTGGCCGTGCGCGACACCGCGGCCTGGCTCCGCTTCGCGACCCCCGCCGACGGCAACCCCTGCGCGAGCGAGCTCGATCACGCATACGTCCTGGGCGTGTCACAGACCGGGCGATTCCTCCGCACCTTCCTCTACCTCGGCCTCAACGAGGACGAGTCGGGGCGGGCGGTCTTCGACGGCGTGATGGCGCACGTGGCCGGCGCCCGCCGCGGCGAGTTCAACCAGCGCTTCGGCCAGCCGTCGCTGAACGCCACCTGCTCGGTCGGCAGCCTGTTCCCGTTCACCGACGTGCCGTCAGTCGATCCGGTGACCGGCGAGCGCGGCGCGCTGCTCGCGCGCCTCGAGGCGAAGGGCAAGCTGCCGAAGCTCGTCCTGACCAACACGTCGGCCGAGTACTGGCGCGGCGATGCCTCGCTCGTCCACACCGACGTCGAGGGCATCCGCGACGTTGCGTCACGGCCCACGACGCGGCTCTATCTCTTCGCCGGCTGCCAGCACACGCCGGGCGCGCTGCCGCCGCCCGACGCCGACCCCAACACCGGCTCGCGCGGGCTGCAGACGTTCAACACGGTCGATTACGCGCCGCTCCTGCGGGCCGTTCTCGTGAACCTCGACCGCTGGGTCGCCGCGGGCGTCGAGCCGCCGCCGAGCGTCGTGCCCCGGCTCGCGGACGGAAGCGGCGTGCCGGCCGAGTCAACCCGGGAGCGCTACGAGCGCATCCCCGGCGTGCGCTTCCCGGATCGGATCGAGCGGCCGCGCCGGCTCGACTTCGGGGCCGACCTGGGCCGTGGCCTGATCAACGAGCTCCCGCCGAAGATCGGCGCGCCGTTCGTCACGTTCGTGCCGGCGGTGGACGACGACGGCAACGACCTTCCCGGCATCCGGCCCGTGGAGCTCGCGGCGCCGCTCGCCACCTTCACCGGCTGGAACCCGCGCCATCCCGACCAGGGCGCCGGGGGCGATCTGATGGCGATGCTGGGATCGACGCTGCCCTTCGCGGCCACCGCGGCCGCGCGCCGCGCGAGCGGAGACCCCCGCCCGTCGATCGAGGAGCGCTACGCCTCGCGCGCCGCGTACCTCGAGCGGGTACGCGAGGCGGCAGGCCGGCTCGTCGCCGAGCGGCACATGCTGGCGGAAGACGTGAACGCGGTGGTGGAGCGCGCCGGGCGGCTCTGGGACTTCATCGCCCGCGCTTGAACCACTCGTAGATCTCCTCGCCCGTCGTCATCCAGACGCCCTTGTGGCGGCGGATGTAGTCGTAGGCCGCCTCGAAGTACTTGATGCGATGGGGCACGCCGTGGATGTACGGGTGCACCGCGATCGCCATGACCCGCGGGTTCTTCGCCCCCTCGAGGTAGAGCCGATCGAACTGATCCCGCACGCGATCGAGCCACGCGCTCGACTCGTGATGCTGGATCAGCATCATCGGGATGTCGTTCAGCTCGAGCGTGTACGGCACCGACACCAGTGAGCCCGACGTCGTCTTGATCTCGTAGGGCTGGTCGTCGTTGACCCAGTCCGACACGTACTCGATCCCTTCCTCGGCGAGGATGTCGAGCGTCTCCCACGTCTCGGTGAGCCCGGGACCGAGCCAGCCCTTCGGCGTCTTGCCGGTGAACTCGCGGAGGATCCCGACGGCCGTGCGGATCGCCTCGCGCTGATCGGGCACCAGGTGCATCGCGCCCTGCTTCACGCCGTGGCCCATGAATTCCCAGCCCGCGTCGAGCATGGCGCGCGCGACGGGCTCGTAGGACCGGCACACGTTGGCGTTGATCGCGGTCGTCGCGCGGATCTTGCGCTTCGTCAGCGCTTCGAGCATGCGCCAGAACCCCACGCGCATCCCATAGTCGTGCCACGCCCAGTTCGGTACGTCGGGCACGGTCGCCACGCCCTGCGGGGCCGACAGAACGCCCCGCGGCATCGGCTTCTCGATGTCCCATTCCTCGACGTTGACGATCGTCCACACGGCGATGCGCGCGCGCTTGGGGAGCTTCCAGGGACGTCGGGCGGCGATCGGCGAATAGTCGAAGCGTTCGTGGGGCAGTCTCACGTGTGCCTCCTCGGATCGGCGGGGCCAGCCCGCGGGTGCGCCTATAGTACAATCGACCGCCGTCGTGGACTTCTGGATCAGCCAGCTCTTCAACGGCGTCTCGTACGGCGCCCTCCTCTTCCTCCTGGCCGGAGGTCTCTCGCTCATCTTCGGCATGATGCGCATCGTGAACATGACGCACGGCTCGTATTACTTGCTCGGCGGTTACGTCGCGCTGACGACGATCTGGCGCACCGGCAGCTTCATCCTCGCGGTGCTGGTCGGTGCCCTGGCCATCTCGCTCGTCGGCATCGCCGAGTGGAACGCGTTCCTCAAAAGGCTGAGCGGGCAGGAGCTGGGTCAGGTGCTGACGACGATGGGCTTCGCTCTCATCTTTCAGGACCTGGCGCTGGTGCTGTGGGGCGGCGATCCCTACACGATCCCCGTGCCCTCGCTCCTCTCGGGCTCGTACGTGGTGGGGAACCTTTACTTCCCGGTCTATCGAATCTTCATCATCGCGGTCGCCCTGTTCGTCGCCCTCGTGCTCTGGCTGGCGCTGGAGCGGACCCGCATCGGCGCGATGATCCGCGCCACCGTCGACGATCCCGAGATGGCCCGCGGCGTGGGGATCAACGTGTTCCTGATCTCGATGGCCGTGTTCGCCCTCGGCGCGACGCTGGCGGCGCTGGCCGGCGTGGTCGCCGGGGGCTTCGTCGGCGTGTACCCCGGCGCCGATTTCGAGATCCTCCCGTACGCTTTCGTGGTGGTCATCGTCGGCGGCATGGGAAGCCTCAAGGGAGCCCTGATCGGCAGCCTGATGGTCGGGCTGCTCGACAACTTCGGCAAGGCACTGTTCCCCGAGCTCTCCTACTTCACGCTGTTCGCGCCGATGGCGGCGATCCTCGCGGTGCGGCCGACCGGTCTGTTCGGCCGCGCGTGATGCGGGTCGCGATCGTCGTCGCATTCCTGGCGCTCCTGGCGGCGCCACCGCTCCTCTCCTCGTTCCTGCTGGCGCTCCTGACCCAGGCCGTCATCTACGCGATCCTCGCCATGAGCCTCGACATCATCCTCGGCTATACCGGCCTGGCCTCGCTGGGCCACGCCGCCTATCTGGGGCTCGGTGCCTACAGCGTGGGCATCCTGGCGACGAAGTACGGCGCGCCCTTCTGGGTCACGCTCGTCGTCGGTATCCTGCTGGCGACGGCAGTGGCGGCGATCTTCGGCCTCGTGGCCCTGCGGGCCACCGGCGTCTACTTCCTGATGATCACGCTCGCCCTCGGGATGGTCGTGTGGGGTCTCGCCCACCGCTGGGTGTCCTTGACCCAGGGCGACAACGGCATCTCGGGCGTGCCGCGCCCCGAGCTGGGCCTGCCCTGGTCGTTCAACAAGGGCATCGCGTTCTACTACCTCGCCTTCATCGCGTTCGTGCTGGCCTTCGTCGCCCTCCGAACGATCGTGCGCTCGCCGTTCGGCCAGACGCTCGTGGGCATCCGCGAGAGCGAGTCGCGCATGCGAACGCTCGGCTATCACGTGTGGCTGCACAAGTACCTGGGCTTCGTCATCGCGGGCGGCGTCGGTGGCTTCGCCGGCGTCTTCTGGGCGTACTACAACGGCTTCGTCAGCCCGGCGGACCTCGAGCTCGCCACGTCGGTCGAGATCCTCCTGATGGTCGCGCTCGGCGGCCGCGGGACCCTGCTCGGGCCGGCGCTCGGCGCCGCGCTCATCGTCGGACTGAAGAATCTCGTGTCGGTTTACACGCATCGCTGGCTCCTGATCCTGGGGGCCGTCTACATCGGCACCATCGTGTACGCGCCCGAGGGGATCGTCGGAGCGCTGAGACAGTGGACGATGAAAGGAGATCGAGCCATGAGGAAGAAGGCGACGGTCGTGTCGGTCCTGCTGGCGCTGCTCATCACCGGCCTCGCCGGCTCCGAGTCGGTGTGGGCGCAGAAGGGCCCGATCAAGATCGGCGTGATCACCGCCATGACCGGCGGGGCCGCGCAGATCGGCAAGGACATGACGAACGGCATCACGATGTGGCTCGACGAGAACAACCAGACGATCGCCGGCCGCAAGGTCGAGGTGATCGTCGAGGACAGTCAGGGCCAGCCCAACGTCGCGCTGACCAAGCTGCAGAAGCTCGTCGAGAGCGACCGGGTGCACATCCTCGTCGGCGAGATCTTCGCGCACATCGGCTACGCGATGGCGCCCAAGGTGGAGGAGTACCGCATCCCGATGCTGTACCCGGTCATCGCCGCCGACGACCTCACCCAGCGCAAGCCCGCCAAGTGGATCGTGCGCACGGGCTGGGCGTCGAGCCAGCCTTCCCACCCGTTCGGCGAGTACGCCGCCAAGACGCTCGGCTACAAGCGCATCGCCGTCATCGGCATGGACTACGCCTTCGGCTGGGAAGTCGTCGGCGGCTTCCAGAAGACCTTCGAGGAAAACGGCGGCCAGATCATCCAGAAGCTCTGGGCGCCGCTCAACACCACGGACTTCGCCCCGTATCTCTCGCAGGTCCGGCGCGACGCCGATGCGGTGTTCGCCCTGATGGTCTCGATCTCGGCGTCACGCTTCCCCAAGCAGTACCAGGACGCCGGGTTGAAGGCGAAGCTGCCGCTCATCGGCGGCGGCACGACCTTCGACGAGTTCGTCCTGCCCTCGCTCGGGGACGAGGCGATCGGCGGCATCACCCCGCTCATCTACAGCGCAGCCCTCGACACGCCGGCGAACAAGCGGTTCGTCGCGGAGTACCGCAAGAAGTACGGCAAGGTTCCCTCGTATTTCTCGGAGACCTCCTACACGAGCACCCGGTGGATCGCCGACGCCGCGAAGGCGATCGGCGGGGACGTCGAGAACCGGGAGAAGTTCCTGGAGGCGCTGCGCAAGGTGGAGATCCCGGACGCGCCGCGCGGACCGATCAAGCTCGACTCGTACGGCAACCCGATCCAGAACATCTACATCCGCAAGGTCGAGAAGAAGGATGGCGAGCTGTGGAACACGGTCATTTACACCTACCCCGCCGTCTCCCAGTTCTGGAAGTACAAGCCGGACGAGTTCCTGAAGCAGCCCGTCTACGACCGCAACTATCCGCCGTGCAAGCACTGCTGAGATGCCCGCGCGCGACGCCGTCGCCCTGAGCCTCGCCGGCCTCTCGAAGGAGTTCGGCGGACTCCGCGCCGTCGACGGCGTCAGCTTCGACATCGCACCCGGGGAGAAGCGCGCCATCATCGGGCCCAACGGGGCCGGCAAGACCACCCTGTTCAGCCTGATCAGCGGGGAGACCCGGCCGACCGGCGGCCGGATCTCGCTGTTCGGCCGTGACGTCACGCGACTGGCGCCACACCGGCGCGCCGCCCTCGGCCTGGCGCGCACGTACCAGATCACCAACCTTTTTCCGCGTCTCACCGCGCTCGAGAACTGCCTCCTGGCGGTCCAGGCCTTGACGCCCGCGAAGTTCCACCTGCACCGCCCGTTGAGCCGCTATCCCGCCTTCCACGACCGAGCGCGGGCCGTGCTCGACGCGGTGGGCCTCGGCGACAAGGCGGAGGAGGCTGTTCGCAATCTCTCGCACGGCGAGCAGCGCCAGCTCGAGATCGCGCTGTCCCTGGCCGGCTCGCCGAAGCTCCTGCTCCTCGACGAGCCGACCGCGGGGCTCTCGCCGGCTGAATCACACACCATGACGGCGCTCCTCAAGAGCCTCGATCCGGCCATCACGCTCCTGGTGATCGAGCACGACATGGACGTCGCGTTCGCGCTCACCGACCGCATCACGGTCCTGCACTACGGCAAGGTCGTCGCCGACGGTCTGGCTCAGGAGGTCAAGGCCAACGCCCTCGTGCAGGAGATCTACCTGGGGACGTCCTGATGCTCGAGGTACGCGACATCCACACGTACTACGGGGACAGCTACGTCCTGCAGGGCATCTCGCTCAGCATGACCCGTGGCCAGGTGGTGGGCATCCTCGGACGCAACGGGATGGGCAAGACCACGCTGATCCGGTCCATCATTGGGTTCACGCCACCCCGGCGCGGCCAGATCATGTTCAAGGACCGGGACATCACCGCGTGGTCGTCGAACCGCGCGGTGGGCTTCGGCCTCGGGCTGGTGCCGCAGGGCCGTCGGGTCTTTCCCTCGCTGTCGGTCATGGAGAACCTGACGGTGGCCGTCAAGGGCGACAACGGCCCGTGGACGGTCGCGCGTGTCCTGGAGCTATTCCCGCGCCTGCGCGAGCGCGGTGCCCACCGCGCCGGCAAGCTCTCGGGCGGCGAGCAGCAGATGCTCGCCATCGCGCGCGCCCTGATGACGAACCCCGAGCTCCTGCTGATGGACGAGCCGACCGAGGGGCTCGCGCCCTTGCTCGTGCGTGAGGTCGGGAGGGTCATCGAGAGCCTCAAGGCCCAGGGCCTATCTATCCTGCTCGTCGAACAAAACCTCCCGTTGGCGCTGCGGGTCGCCGACCACGTGCACGTCCTGTCCCGGGGGCGGGTCGTGCACTCGAGCGCGCCGGACGCGCTCTGGCGGAACGAGGAGATCAAATCGCGGTATCTCGGATTGTGAGGATGGCGGTATGAAGCGGATCGCGATCATCGGTATCGGCCTTCTGGGCAGCGCGGTGGCCCTCCGGCTCCTCGAGGGCGGCTTCACGGTGGTGGGCCACGACAGTCGCCCCGAACAGCTCACACCGCTGGCGCCGCGCGGTCTCGTCGCCGCGAGCAGCGCCAAGCACGCGGCGGCTGGCGCCGACGCGATCTTCACCATCCTGCCCACGCCGGACTCGGTCGAGGCGACGATTCTCGGCCCGGGCGGCCTGCTCGAGGCGATGCCCGGATCGGCGACGCTACTCCAGATGAGCACGATCTCCCCGGCCCTTACCCGGCGTCTGGCCGACGCCGCCACGGCCGCCGGGCGTGGCTTCCTCGACACGCCCATGAGCGGAACGAGCGCCATGGTCGAGCGCGGCGATTGCACCATCTTCGTCGGCGGCGACGCGGCGCGCCTGGAGGCCTGCCGGCCCGTGCTCGCGGCCATCGGAAGGCGAGCCGTCCACATCGGTCCCGCCGGCAGCGCCTCGCTGGCGAAGCTCGCCACCAACCTGCTGGTCGCCCTCAACACGGCCGCGCTCGCCGAGGCGCTGGTGCTCGCCGAGAAGGGCGGGCTCGCCCCGGGGGCGCTCGTCGACCTCCTGAAGGACAGCGCGGGCGCGTCGAAGATGGTCGACGTGCGCGGCCCGCTCATGGTCGAGCGGCGCTTCGAGCCCCAGATGAAGCTCGACCTCTTCCTGAAGGA
>DASRIY010000247.1:0-2562 GCA_035649755.1 Candidatus Methylomirabilota bacterium | reverse complement strand
GATCACCGGAGGGCCGTCCCGGGAGCGCGCACACCTCCTGCGGAGCGAGTCCGACGCGATCGTCGTGGGCATCGGGACCGTGCTGCGCGACGATCCCGAGCTCACCGTGCGGCTCGGACGGCCCTGGCCCCGCGAGCCGTTTCGTGTCGTGCTCGACACGAAGGCCCGCACGCCGCGCACGGCGCGGATGATCCGGGCGGGATCTCCGAGCCGGGCGCTCATCGTCGTGGGATCGGACGCCCCGGAGGATCGTGCGCGAGAACTCGCGGGTACCGGGGCAACCGTCGTACGATGCCGGACGCGGGACGCACGACTCGATCTGGGTGCGGTCCTGGACGATCTGTTCGCGCGGGAGGTTCGTGGCGTGCTGGTCGAAGGCGGGGGCGAGATTCACGCCGCGTTTCTCGACACGAATCTGGTCGACCGCGTCGCGATCTACGTGGCGCCGCTCCTGGTCGGCGGGCGCGGCGCGACGCCGGCGGTCGGCGGCGTGGGCCGTGAGCTCAAGAACGCGGTCCGGCTCGGCCCGCTGTCCGTCACCGCGCTCGGCGACGACCTTCTGATCGAGGCGGACGTTCTCAGAGCCGCCGCGGGCGCCTGATGTTCACCGGGATCGTCGAGGAAGTCGGCGCGGTCCGGGCGATCAAGATCGGCCCACGGGTCGCGACGCTCGAGATCGACGCGTCGGTCACGGTGGACGGCACCGACATCGGCGGGAGCATCGCGGTCAACGGGGTGTGCCTCACGGTCGTCCAGCGGCGCCCCGACGGATTCGTGTTCGAGGTCGGTCCAGAGACCCTCAGCAGGACGGCCCTGGCCCGCCTGGGCGCGGGCGATCGTGTCAACCTGGAGCGACCCCTGCGGTTCGGCGGCGCGCTCGGCGGCCACCTCGTCCTGGGCCACGTCGATGGTGTGGGAACCGTGGACGCTGTAACTCGGGTAGAATCAACGGCACGGGTGCGGATCACGCTACCGGGCCGCGAGCTCGAGCCGCTGCTGATCCCCCAGGGGTCGGTGGCGGTCGACGGCGTCAGCCTCACCGTGGCCGCGCTGGGTGGTCTGAGCTTCGAGGTCATGCTGATCCCGCATACGCTGGCGGTGACGACGCTCGGCCGGCTCGAGCCGGGCCAGGCGACGAACATCGAGGTGGACGTGATCGGCAAGTATCTCGTACGATCGCTCGCCCTGAGGGGGATGACATGACCGCGTTTTCGGCCATCGAGGAGGGGATCGAGGAGATCCGGCAGGGACGCCTGCTCCTCGTCGTGGACGACGAGGACCGGGAGAACGAAGGCGACCTCGTGATGGCGGCCGAGAAGGTGACGCCGGAAGCGGTCAACTTCATGGCCAAGCACGGCCGCGGCCTGATCTGCGTTCCACTGCTCGGCGAGCGCCTGGACGACCTCAAGATCTCGATGATGGTCTCGGACAACACCGCCCCGATGGGTACGGCCTTCACGGTCACGGTCGACGCGCGGCGGGGCGTGACGACCGGCACCTCCGCCTACGATCGCGCGGTCACGATCAAGACGCTCGTCGACCCGTTGATGCGCGCCGACGACCTGACCCGGCCCGGGCACATCCTGCCGCTGCGGGCGATGCCGGGCGGAGTGCTGCGCCGGGCGGGCCACACGGAGGCCGCCATCGACCTCGCCCGCCTGGCCGGCTGCTACCCGGCCGGCGTCATCTGCGAGGTGCTCGACGAGGACGGCAACATGGCGCGGGTGCCGCAGCTCAACGAGCTCGCCCGCGCGCACGGCCTCAAGATGATCACGATCCGCGACCTGATCGAGTACCGGATTCACAAGGAAAAGCTGGTCCGGCGGATCGCGACGACCAAGCTCCCCACTGAGTTCGGCGAGTTCACCGCATTTGCCTACGACACGACGGTCGACAGCCGCGTGCCGCTCGCCCTGGTGATGGGCTCGGTGTCGGGCGACGATCCCGTGCTCGTGCGCGTGCACTCCGAGTGCCTCACCGGCGACGTCTTCCACTCGCGCCGGTGCGACTGCGGGCTTCAGCTCGACAAGGCGCTGGCCCGCATCCAGGCCGAAGGCCGGGGCGTCTTCGTGTACATGCGGCAGGAGGGGCGGGGGATCGGGCTCCTCAACAAGATGCGCGCCTACGAATTACAAGATATGGGCAAGGACACGGTCGAGGCCAACGCCGCGCTCGGCTTTCACGCCGACCTGCGCGACTACGGCATCGGCGCCCAGATCCTCGTCGACCTCGGGGTCAAGAACCTGAAGCTCTTGACCAACAACCCGAAGAAGATCGTCGGGCTCGAGGGTTACGGTCTGCATATCGCCGAGCGCGTGCCGATCGAGATTCCCGCGACCGAGACCAACCGGAAATACCTCAGCACCAAGCGCGACAAGCTCGGGCACTTGCTGTCTTCACTACCTGACTGAGATGGCTCCTCGCGCCCCGAAGCTCCGCCGGGCCGCCCGGAGCGCCGGGCCCATGAGGTTTGCGATCGTCGCGGCCCGCTTCAACGAGCGCATCACGCAGCGGCTCGTGGCCGGCGCGCTCGGCGCCCTGCGCGCCGCGCGGCTCGGTCCG
>DASRIY010000246.1:0-3433 GCA_035649755.1 Candidatus Methylomirabilota bacterium | reverse complement strand
GTGAGGCAGGCCCGCGAGCTCGACGCTCGGCGCGCGGCGGCGCGCGGGTGGGTTGCCATTGCAGCCGTCGTGGCGGCAGGGGTGGTGCTGTCGTTTGTCGTGCAGGAGCGGTATCACCATCGGGTTCTGACGCTGGTGTTTCTGTGGGCGGCGATGGGGCTGGCGTGGAACATCATCAGCGGCTACGCCGGGCAGATCTCGTTCGGCCACCAGGTGTTCTTCGGGATCGGCGCTTACGTCACGGTCCTGCTCGTGGTGAAGGCCGGGCTCTCGCCGTGGATCGGTATGATCGCGGCGGTCGCCGTCGCGGTGGTGGCCGCCGTGCTCATCGGCATCCCCACCTTCCGGCTGGCCGGCATCTACTTCGGCCTGGCCACGCTCGCCTATCCGCTCATCTTCCGCATCGTGATGGACTGGCTCGGCTACCAGGAAGTTGCCATCCCGATGAAGCGCGAGCAGGCGGGCTGGTTCATGCAGTTCACCGAGCCGCGGAGCTTCGACCTCCTGGCGCTGGCGGTGCTGGCGGCGACGCTTGCGCTGTCGCGTCTCATCGAGACCTCGCGACTCGGCTACCAGCTGCGCGCGATCAAGGAGAACGAGCAGGCCGCCGAGGCCATGGGCGTCGACAGCTTCCGGTGCAAGATGGCCGCGTACATGCTGAGCGCCGCGCCGGCGGCGGTGGTCGGCGCCGTGTACATTCACGCGATCCTGTTCATCGTCACGCCCGAGGCGGTCTTCGGTCTCCTGGTGGTCTCGCAGACGCTCGTCGTGGCGCTGGTGGGCGGAACCGGCACGCTGTGGGGGCCGCTCATCGGCGCCGCGCTCATGGTCCCGGTCTCCGAGATTCTCGACACGACCGTGGGCGATCGGCTGCCCGGTATCCAGGGCGTCGTCTACGGCGCGGCGCTGATGCTGATCACGCTCTACGCGCCCGAGGGCCTGTACTGGCGCGTGCGCCAGGCCATTCGCGCTCGCGCCGCCCGGCGCGGGGTCGAGGCGGCGCGGCCGGCCGTCGTCGCGCCGGCCGAGGACGCCGCCGCCGGCGCTCCCACCGACAAGGTCCTGCTCGAGGTGCGTGCCGTGTCGAAGTCGTTCATCGGGCTGCAGGCCCTGTCCGACGTCTCCTTCGACGTGCGCGAGCGCGAGATCCTGGGCGTGATCGGACCCAACGGAGCCGGCAAGACGACGCTCTTCAACGTGCTCAACGGATTTCTCGTTCCCGAGCGCGGCGAGGTGCGCTTCCTCGGCGTGGCAGCGACCGGCTTCTCTCCGAGCGCCCTCTGCCGGCGCGGCCTCGGCCGGACCTTCCAGGTCCCGCGCACGTTCCCGCACCTCACCGTGCTCGAGAACGTGATGGTCGGCGCCTTCGTGCGCGCGAGCGCGGTACCGGTCGCGCGCGCGATGGCGCGCTCGGCCCTGGCGCAGGTCGGCCTCAGCGATCGCGCCGACGCGCTGCCGACGGGCCTCACGACGCTCGATCTTCGGCTGATGGAGCTGGCGCGGTGCCTGGCGACGGCGCCCCGGCTGGTGCTGCTCGATGAGCCGCTGGCCGGACTCTCCGGCGACGGCATCACGGTCATGATCGGCGTGATCCGCAGCGTGCGCGCGCTCGGAGTCACGGTCGTCATCATCGAGCACACGATGCAGGCTCTCCTGCGACTCGCCGATCGCCTCGTCGTGCTCGACCAGGGCCGGCGGCTCGCGGAGGGCGCGCCCAGTCAGGTCACCCAGGATCCGGTGGTGATCGAGGCCTACCTCGGCAAGCGCTGGCTGGCCCGAATGGCGGCGCGCTGATGCTGGCCATCACCGGGCTCGGCGTGTCGTACGAGGGCCTCCACGCTCTCACCGAGGTCTCGCTCGAGGTGGGCGAGGGCGAGTTCGTGACGATCGTCGGGCCTAACGGCGCCGGCAAGACGACCCTGCTCAAGGCCATCTCCGGCAGCGTGACGGCCCAGGCCGGCCGCATCCTCTATCGCGGAGGAGACCTTGGCGCTCTCAGGCCGAGCGACCGCGCCGCGCTCGGGATCGCGCACGTCCCGGAAGGCCGCCGTGTCTTCCCCTCGCTGACGGTGCGGGAAAACCTCGAGCTCGGGTCGTATCGCCGCGCGGCGCGCGCGGGCCGGGCGTCGTCGCTGGAGGAGGTGCTCTCGCTCTTCCCGATCCTTCGGGAGCGCCACGGCCAGCTCGCCGGCTCGCTGTCGGGCGGCGAGCAGCAGATGCTGGCGCTGGGCCGCGGGCTGATGGCCCGGCCCGATCTGCTCCTGCTCGACGAGCCCTCGCAAGGGCTGGGGCCGCGCATCGTCGAGCAGATCTTCGAGACGATCGACCGCATCCGGCGCGAGCGCCGGCTGACGATCCTGCTGGTCGAGCAGCGGGTCGTGGAGGCCCTCGAGCTGTGCGACCGCGGCTACGTCCTCGAGACCGGGCGCGTGGTGCTCGCGGGCGCTCGCGACGCGCTCCTGGCCGACGCACGCGTTCAGCGCGCGTACCTGGGCGCCGGCGCGTGACGCCCGGCTGGTGGCCTAGCCCGTCTCCATCGGCAGCGACGGATCGGCGGCCCACTCCGAGAGCGAGGCGTCGTAGACCGCGACCCGTTCGTGACCGAGCAGCGCCAGCACGAACGCATCGCTGCTCGCCGCGATTCCCCCGCCGCAGTAGGTGATCACTCGCTGGGCATCGAGCACGCCCGCCGCGGCGAATTTCTCGCGAAGCATCTCGGCCGGCAGGTAGGCGTGTGTCGCTGGGTCGACCAGCGACCGGGCGGCGACGTTCGTGCTCCCGGCGATGTGTCCGGGCCGCCCGTAGCTCACACCGCCGGTTCCGCGATGCTGCTCCTCCGCGAGCGCGTTGACGATGCACGTCGCGCGCTGGCCGAGCCCGGCGAGCACGGCGCGCTTGTCCACGAACAGATCAGGCCGCGGCCGGGTCACGAAGCGGGCCGGCGGATACTTGCAGGGCGCCGTGGAGACTGCTCGACTCTCGAGCGTCCACTTGCGCCAGCCGCCGTTCAGGACCGCCGCGTCGTCGAAGCCGACCGCGCGCAGCATCCACCAGACACGCGCCGCCCACATGTTCACCGCGCGGTCGTACAGCACGACGCGCGTCCCCTCGCCGACGCCGAGCCGCGCCATCGCCGCCGCCATCTGCTCCGCCGGCGGCATCATGTAGAGCAGCGACGACGAGCGATCCGATAGATCGTCGGTGAGGTCGGCGAAGCCGCTGCGCGGGATGTGTCCGGCCGCCCACGTGGCGCGACCGGACTCGGCGCGGTAGCCGCCCTCGGGCCGCGGGTGGAGGATCGTGGTGCACTCCAGTACGCGAAGCGACGGGTCGTCGAGGTGCGACGCGAGCCAGTCTGTCTCGACCAGGTACTGCGTGTTGGTCCACGCCATGGCGCGGAGGGTAGCCCTCGCGTACGGGTGCGTCAAGGCCA
>DASRIY010000245.1:0-23405 GCA_035649755.1 Candidatus Methylomirabilota bacterium | reverse complement strand
CCGTTCAGCCAGCGTATCGTGGACTGGCTGGCGACACCGGTGACGAAGCTGAACTACTCGCTGGTCTTCACGGCGCCGGCCGAGGCGTTCTGGGTGCAGATGAAGGTGGGAATTATCGTCGGCGTCTTCGTCGCCGCGCCCGCCATCCTCTGGCAGATCTGGGCGTTCATCGCGCCCGGCCTCCACGCGCACGAAAAGAAGTACGCGGCGCCGTTCGTCATCATCGGCTCGCTGCTCTTCCTGGGGGGCGGCGCGTTCTCCCTGTTCGTGGTGACGCCCTACGCCATCCAGTTCCTCCTGAGTTACGCCCGCCCGGGCCTCACGCCGATGATCACGATCCAGAACCACATCGACTTCCTGCTGAAGTTCACGCTCGCCTTCGGGGCCGTCTTCGAGCTGCCGCTGGCCCTTACCATCCTGGCGCGCGTCGGCGTCGTGAACGCGAAGATGCTGGCGCGGAACCGGAAGTACGCGATCCTCGGCGCGTTCATCGCCGGTGCGGTCCTCACGCCCACGCCCGACGCCTTCAACCAGGCGCTGATGGCGGGGCCGCTGATTCTCCTCTACGAGGTCGGGATCATCTGCGCGCGCATCTTCGGGCGAAGGCCCGCGGCCGCGCCGGCCCCGGCGCCCGCCGAATCGGTCTAGATGGACTTCGCCTCCCTCGACCTCCCGGAACCCGTCATGCAGGGGATCCGTGAGGCCGGCTTCGTGACGGCCACGCCGATCCAGGAGGCGGCCCTGCCGCTGGCTTTGCGCGGCAAGGACGTGGCGGGCCAATCCCAGACGGGCACCGGGAAGACCGCGGCGTTCCTGATCGCGGCCTTCACCAAGATGCTGCGCACGCCGGCGCCGCCGGCGGCGCCCGGGACGGGCGCGCCGCGCATGCTGGTGATCGCCCCGACACGCGAGCTGGTCGTGCAGATCGAGTCCGACGCGCGGCTCCTGGGACGGTTCACGCCGTTCCGGACCCTCGCGGTCTACGGCGGCATCGACTACGCCAAGCAGCGCGACGACCTGGCGGCGGGCTGCGACCTCCTCGTGGGCACGCCCGGTCGCTTGATCGACTACCTGAAGCAGCGCGTCTGGACGCCCCGGCGGGTCGAGATCCTCGTCATCGACGAGGCCGACCGCATGTTCGACATGGGCTTCATCGCCGACCTGCGATTCATCCTGCGGCGGCTGCCGCCCCACGAGAAGCGCCAGTCCTTCCTGTTCTCGGCGACGCTGTCATTCCGGGTGCTCGAGCTCACCTGGGAGTTCATGAACAATCCCTCGCAGATCACGATCATGCCGCAGCAGAAGACGGCCGAGCGCGTCGAGCAGTCGCTCTTCCACGTCGGCCGCGACGAGAAATTTCTGCTGCTGTTGGGGCTCCTGCGCCGCGAAGGCGGCGATCGCATCCTGATCTTCTCCAACACTCGCGAGGAAGCCCGCCGTCTCGAGGATCGGCTGATCCGCAACGGCTGGGAGACGCGCGCGCTCACCGGCGACGTCGACCAGAAGCGGCGGCTCAAGATCCTGAACGACTTCAAGGAGGGCCGCCTGCCCATCCTGGTCGCCACCGACGTCGCCTCGCGCGGGCTGCACATCGAGGCGGTCAGCCACGTCGTCAACTGGGACCTGCCGCAGGACGCCGAGGACTACGTGCATCGCATCGGCCGCACCGCGCGCGCCGGCGCCGGCGGCAAGGCGATCGGCCTGGTCGACGAGTCGAGCGCGCTCGCGCTCGAGGCGATCGAGAAGTTCATCGGCCAGAAGATCCCAGTCGAGTGGGCGGACGACGACCTGTTTATGCAGGAGATCAAGCCGACCGCGGAGGAGCGCCGCCGCTACTCCGAGGAGCGCCGCGCGCGTCTCGCGGCCCGCGACCGGTTCGGCGGCCGCGGCGGCGATCGCCGTGACCGGGGCCGTCCGCACGGCCGGCCCCACGGAGAGCCGGGCCGCCCGCACAGCGACCAGGGCCGTCCGCCTCAGGCGTCGCCGCCCTCGCCGCCGCCCGCGGGAGAAGGTGCCTCCGGGCAGCGGCGCCGCCGGCGTCGACGCGGCCGGCGCGGTCCGAGACCCGACGGCTCACCACCACCTCCGCCGCCCGCACCGTAACCCCGCCGAGACCGCCCGCTAGAAGGCCGACCGAGCCCGGGCGTACGTGGGCTGATCTGAGCGCGTCACGTCTGGATTGACGCCGCGCCGGACTGCCGCGTGGTAGACGAACAGCTGAAGCGGCACGACCGTCAGGATCGGTGAGAGCAGCTCGTCGACCTCGGGGATCGCGATCGTCTCCGTCGCGAGCGCGGCGATCTCGCGGTCGTCCTCGCGCGCGAGCGCGACGAGCGGCGCGCCGATCTCCTTCACGACACGGGCGACGGCCAGGCACCGCTCGCGCGAGGGCCCCGGCGGCGTCACCAGGAACACCACGTCCTCTCGCTCGAGCGCGGCCCACGCGCCATGCAGGAACTGCTCGCAGTTGAAGCCGGCCGTCGTCGCGTGGCCGGCCTCGTTCATCTTCAGCGCGGCCTCCAGGGCCGTCGCGGTGTTCGGTCCGCCGCCGACGAACCAGAAGTATCGGGCGCTGCCGTATCGCGCGGCGAGATCGTCCCACGATTCCTGGCCGAGGAGCGAGGCGACCAGATCGGGGATCGCGTCGAGCTCGCGCGCCGTGCCGCTCTGGCCGCCCACCGCGGTGGCCAGCGCCGCCAGGAGCGCGAGCGCGGTGGTGTAGCTCACGGTGTGAGCGCCCGAGCTTTCCTGATCCACGGTGCGGAGCATCCAGTCGGCGGCGACGGCGTCAGTGCTCTTGCCGGTGATCGCCACGCCGGCGCCGCCGTTGCCCCGGGCGCGCGCGAGCGCCGCCAGCGTGTGATGGTTGGTGCCGCGGTGCGTGATGCCGATCACGCCCGCGCGCGCGTCGCCGTCGGGCCAGTAGCTCGCCAGCTCGAAGGCGTGGAAGGCGCGGGCGCGCCGGCCGAGGCCGCCGACGCGGGCGAAGAGCAATTCGCCGACCAGCGCCGCGTGCCAGGACGTGCCGACGCCGGTGAGGAGCACCTGGTCGAGCGTGCGCAGCCGGGCAGCCGCGGCGGCGATCGCGTCGCCCTGGCCGCGCGCGACGAGCCGGAGCGCGCCCGGCTGAGCGTAGATCGCGTCGTGCATGTGGTAGGGATGTCCCGCACGCGGCGCCGGCTCGGCCACGACGGCGCTGTCCGCTAGCTCGCCGAGGGAAAGGCGGGCGTGCGCTTCTCGCGGATCGCCTTCGCGCCCTCGCGCACGTCGGGGTACGTGAACGACAGCATCTCCAGCGCCAGCGACTGGTCGAAGATCGGTCCGGCCTGGCGCAGCCAGTTGTTGAGCGCGCGCTTGGTCCAGCGGATCGAATGCTGGCTGCCCCGCGCCAGCCGGTCGGCGACATCAAAGGCCTTCGCCATGACCTGATCGGCGGGCACGCTCATGCTCACGAGGCCGATCCGCTCGGCTTCCTTGCCGTCGATGAAGTCGGCGGTGAGCAGGTAGTACTTCGCCTTGGCCATGCCGCACAGGAGCGGCCAGAGGATGGCGGCGTGATCGCCCGTCACCACGCCGAGTCGCGTGTGGCCGTCGGTGAACCGCGCGTTCTCCGCGATGATGCTGACGTCGGCCATGAGCGCGACGACGAGCCCGGCTCCGACCGCGACACCGTTGATCGCCGAGACGACCGGCTTGTCGAGGTTGATCATGTTGTAGACGATGTCGGAGGCCTCGCGCATGGTGCGGCTCAGCGCTTCGGGATTGCCCGCCATGTCGTCGATGAGTCCGAGGTCGCCGCCGGCGGAGAACGCCTTGCCGGCGCCGGTGACGACGACGACGCGCGTCGCCGGATCGGCATCCACGGTGAGCCAGACCTGGCCGAATTCCCAGTGCAGGCGCGCGTTGGCCGCGTTGAGCACCTCGGGCCGGTTGATGGTGACGAGCAGCACCCCGTTCGGCTTGGGCTCGAACGTGAGGTGGCGGTAGTCGGAATAATTCATCACCTTCTCCTCACGGCTCGGGGCCGCCGCCGCCGCCGGTCCACGAGAAGGAGCGCTCGGCCAGCTCCGGCGGGAGCGGCGCAGCCGGCGTGTCGGCGGCGGCGCGCGCGTAGGCCAGGACGACGTCGAACAGCTCGGGCGTGTTGATCCGCCGGAAGTAGAGCGGCCGGCCGTGCACGTAGAGGAAGATCACGTTCGCCTCGCTGCACGGGCCGAGGCACTCCGAGAAGGCCAGGCGCACGCGGCCCTGCAAGCCGGCGGCGTCGTACTGGCGCCGCAGCGCCGGCCGCGCGAAGCGGGCCGCGCCGTTGTTGGTGTGACCGCAACAGCAGCCGAAGCACGCGAACATCAGCCCGGGGTCAGCCATGCACGGCCATGGTACTCGACCTTCTAGCCCGCGCCAGGAGGAGAAGTCCGGTGACCGCGAGCGCGAGCGTCCAGAAGGCCGGCAGGAAGCCCGCGTGGCGCATGCCCAGCACGCCGGAGAGAAACGGACCGAGGAAGATCCCGCCGTCGACGGAGACGCGGTAGAGCCCCGTGCGCCACGCGATGTGCTCGGCCGGGGTCTCCTGACGCAGCACGCCGAGCGGCAGCATCCAGCCCGCCATCGAGAGGCCGAAGAGCGCGCAGCCCACGACGACGAAGGGGAGCGAGCCGAAGCCCACGAGCGCGTTCGCCGCCGCCATCACCAGGAGGATCAGGGGCAGCACGCGCGCGGCCCCGCGCCGGTCGGCCAGGAGCCCGACCGGGATCAACGCGGCGATGTCGAAGATCTGCTGCACCATCAAGAGGCGCGCGACCCCGCTGCGCTCGAGCCCGAACTCGCGGCTGGCGCGCAGCGGAATCAGGAACTGCTCCATCGTGGAGTACGCGAGCGCGACCAGGCCGCCGGCGGCGAAGACGAGCGGCACCAGCGACGCGCCGTCGCGTGCCATCCCGTGAGGGGCGGCCGGTTTCGCCGTGGCCCCGCTTGTCATCTGCCGCGCGAAGAGCGGCCCGTCGTGCGCGGGCAGGGCCGCCACCAGCTTCGGGATGACCAGGACACCGATGAGCTGCGGCGCGCACGTGAGCAGGAGCGCCGTGTTCCAGGCAAGGCTCGACGGCAGGGCGCCGATCATGATGACGCCGCCCAGCATGCCGATCATCGCCGAGAGCTCGTATGCGTTCAGCGCCGAGGCGAGGCTCTTGCCGGACTGGAAGCGGAGGATCGCGGTGAGCCCGCCCATCATGCTGAGCGCCTGGCCCAGGCCCATGAGCAGCCGGCCCAGCACGAGAATGGGGAACCCGCCGCCGCTGGTGAGGCAGAGCGCGCCGATCGCCAGCACGAGCGGCCCGAGCCACATCGCGCGGCGCAGGTTGTGGGTCAGGAAAAGGCCGAGCGGAACATCCGCCACCATGCGGGCGAAGCCGAACGCGCCGGCCACGAGCCCGAGCTGCCAGTCGGCCAGGGCGGCGCTCTTCGCCATGTCGGGCAGGACGGCGGGAAAGGCGCCGCCGGAGAAGATGTTGGAGAAGGTCATCACGCAGAGCAGAGCGGTCAGGGACGTCACGAGGCCCTTTATGGTAAAGGAAAGGCCATCTTCCCGGTACTGGTCGGTCTTCCGGAACTCCTTTGCCTCAGAGAGGCTGCGCCGCAGGAAACGAGTTTGTAGCTACAGCAGCAGCCCGGCGAGCTCGTTCAGGTGGCGGATCTCATAGGTCGACGTCGCGTCAGCCGGGCGTGCGGTGGCGGTGGGGTTGAACCAGCTGGTGTCCAGGCCGTAGCCGCGGCCGCCGATGTCGGAGGTGAGGCTGTCGCCGACGAGAAGCACCTCGGCGCGCCGTGGGTGGCCCAGCCGTTACCGCGATTCGCGGTTTCCTGGCTCTTCTCAGCCAGCGGTGTCTCACGCGTCGTCTTCGCGGTGCACGGTGTTCGCCTCGCCTGCTTCTGCGGAGGCTCGTTCACCATGCATAGTGGTTCGCTCCGCATACTCCTGCGCGAACATTTCCCACACGACCAGGAAGAAAGCCGCGAGGACGGGACCGATGACGAAACCCGAGACACCGAATACGGCGAGGCCGCCCAGCGTGGCCAGGAGCACGAGGTAGTCCGGCATCTGAGTATCGCGGCCGACGAGGATGGGTCGGAGCACGTTGTCAACCAGACCGATCACCAGGACGCCGCCCGCTATCAGGATGATGCCCTTCACGACCTGGCCCATCCCGAGAAGGATCACCGCAGCGGGCAACCAGACAAGGCCCGGCCCCACCGCCGGGAGCACGGAAAACACCGCCATGAGCGTTCCCCAGAAAACCGGAGCCGGGATGCCGAGAGCCCAGAAGAGGACCGCACCGATCGCACCTTGAACGACACCGACGACGAGCGTCCCCTTGATCGTGGCCAGAGAAACCTCTGCGAACTTGGCCAGGAGCTGGCGTTCGCGCACATCTCCGAGCGGCAGCACGCGAATCAGCGTTGCGACGAGCTGGCGGCCGTCGCGGAGGAAGAAGAAGAGGATGTACAGCATGAGGAAGAAGAGCGCGGTGATCCGCAGCACGTCCTGCCCGATACCCAGCGCGCGGGTCGCAATGAACTGGGAGACGGCGACTGCGGAGGCCGTAAGGCGCTGTGTCAACCCCTCGACATCGACGCCGAACCTGCCGAGATAGTCGCTGGCGAGAGGGGTGATCCGACGCAGCAATCGGAGCGGCGCCTGCAAGTCAACGGCGCCGCTTGTGATTTGGTCATGAAGGTCGACGGCTTCGCGCGACATCGCCAGGCCGACGAGGAACAGTGGGACGACAACGAGGGTGATGATCGTCAGCATCGTCGTCAGAGCCGCCAGAGATCTCCGACCGCCGAGGGCGACGACATAACGGCTCTGGAGCGGGAAGAAAACGGTTGCGAGTACCGCCGCCCAGAACACAGGCATGAGGAAGCCGCCGATGAGCGCCAGGAACGCGAGCGTCGTCAGGGCGACGAGGATGGAGGAACGAGACGTTTTGGATGACCGTGCCGCGCGCGGTTAACCTCGAGCCGGCCGGGTGGGCCCGGAGCGGACTAGAGAGTCGATCAAGATGTCCGCCCATGAATCGATCCTACACCGTGCTTGCAGCGGTGCGGGGAGCACGTCACCGCCGGCCGTCGGTCTCGGCCCCGAGGACGGGCATCCGCCTCGCCTACTATTGTTCGCCAAGCGTGTAATCGTTACAGGTAACTCTTGCACACGCTGAGCATCTCTCCACTGCGGCGATGCCAACATCCCTCTAGCTCGGGCAAAGCGCTCAGCCCCTGCGACGAGCGGGTCGGCATGACCCTTGCGTGCGTCTATCGGGCAGGTCGTTCAAAGCTGTCGGCAGAGGAGGAAGCATGAACAACATCTTCTACATCATCGGGGTTGTCGTCGTCATCATGGTTGTCCTCGGATACCTCGGGCTCCGTTAGGGCCTGAACCTGTCGCGGGGCCGAATCGTCGGCTCTGGGATGAGTGGAAGACGCGCCAGTTGAGCGCCGCCAGTGGGGCGGCTAAGGAGAACATCGTGCACATAATCGGATGGATCGTGTTCGGTCTGGTCGTCGGCGTCGTCGCCAAGTTTCTAATGCCGGGTCGCGATCCCGGCGGCTTTGTCATCACCACGATCCTGGGAATCGTGGGCGCTCTCGTCGGTGGGTTCGTGGGCCGTCTGATTGGCTGGTACGGCGAGGGCGATCCCGTCGGCTTCATCATGGCAGTGGTCGGCTCCATCATCTTGCTGGCGATCTATCGCTTCGCGTTCGTGAGGCCTGCCCGGGCCTAACGCTCAAGAAGCCCACTCTCCGAGCCCCGGGGAACGGGGAGTGGGCGGTCGATCAGAGCTGTGACTCGAGAGGGAAGACGAACACTTCGAGTAGTTTGGCCTTGAGCCCGCGGTTCTTCCAGCTTTCGTACGTGACGCGCGTCGCATGCGCGAGGTCTTCCTCGAAACTCTTCGCGATCCGGCCGGCCAGGGGGGTGTCGTAGACAGCTAAATTCAGTTCGTCGTTGACCGCAAACGACCGGTTATCAAAGTTCGTGCTGCCGATGGTCGCCCACGTGCCGTCCACGACCATGGTCTTGGCGTGGAGCAGGGCTGCTTGGTACTCAAAGATCGCGATGCCGCCCTCGAGGAGCCGGCCGAAGCCGCGGCGGCTCGCCGAGCGGACGACGTTGTGATCGATCTTGCCCGGTGTGAGAGCCACCACCCGCACCCCACGCCGTACGGCAGCGAGAAGGGCCGCTTCCATCCGCTCGTCGGGGAGGAAGTACGGGTTCGTGAGATAGATCTCGCGGCGCGCCGAAGAGATGGCGAGCAGGTACATCGTATACATCGCGTAGCTGCCGATCGCCGGTGAGCTGCGGACTACTTGGGCTCGGAAGTCGCCCCGAGGCCGGAGTGGTTCGGGGAAGTACGCTTCACCGCCGAGGAGCTCGCCCGTCGCCTCCCGCCAGTTCTCGACAAAGGCGCCCTGCAGCGCCCGGACCGCCGGCCCCTCGATCCGGACGTCCGTGTCGCGCCAGTGACCATCCATCTTCCCGTCGCCTGTCCACTTCGCGCTGACGCCAGAGCCACCCGTGATCCCGACCCGTCCGTCGACAACCAGGATTCGGCGGTGGTTGCGGTTATTGTGACGCCTGAGACTGAAGCGCCCGAGCGGCCGGAAGGTGATCGTGCGACACCCCGCGGCCTTCAGCATCTCTGCGTGCTCGCTCGCCATGGAGAGGGTACCGAAGCCGTCGAGCAGGATGTTCGCGGTAACGCCAGCGCGACAACGCTCGGCTAGCGCCTGCGCGATCTCCTGGGCGATTTGGCCTTCGGCATAAAAGTATTCCGCGTAGTTGATGGTGGTGCGGGCGGCTCGGATCGCCGCGAGCTTCGCCGGAAAGATTGCGTCGCCGTTGACCAGGACGTCGATGACATTGCCGCCGATGACCGGACTATTGGTATAGGCCTCCATAGTGGCCGCGAACGCCGGGTCGGCGGCGCTGAGGGACGGTAAAGTCTCGTGTGTCGGAAGCCCCCCACACCCGGTCGCCCCGGTGACGGCGAGCAAGAAGGTCGCGGCTCGGAGCCGTACGCCAGGGCGACGATTCCGGTGACAATAACGATGATCCCGCCGACCATCGGGTGAGCGCATCGAGTCGCCTCTTAACATCAAAAGCCCGATCCCACAGGGCTTAGACAGGCCGCGGCTGACGAGAGAGCATCGGGAGGAGCTGATAGAGTTGCTCCCGCGCCTCGAGCAGTGTGGAGCTGACGTAGACCGCGCCCGCTCCCGCGATCGGCTTGGTCTGCTCGTCAGCGAGCGAGGGCGGCGCCCAGCGGCCCACGAGGATCTTTGCTTCGGGGACCGCCGCCACCAGACGCTTTACCAGGTAGCGCGCTTTCGAGGACGAGCCGGGCGGCAGATCCGCAATGCAAACCGCGGCGTGGTTTCCATCGCCGAGCATGGCGACCGCGTCGGACGACAGCGCGTGGACCGACGCGATCTGCAGGACGAAGGGCGTTCCCTCGAGGAGCTTGGCGAACATCTCAAGCGCGAGCCGGTCGGCCTCCGTATGCGCGGGTAACCCCAGGAGCGTCACGCGTTCGATCGCGATCGCATCGGCTGAAGGCGAAGTATCCGGCCGCGGGGTTCGTCGCAGCGCCTCGGCGTCGCCGATCAACTCTCGGGTGGTTTCCACGATGCCCCGTTCTTCCTCGACGGTCAGTCGCCCGGCGACCCGGTCCCGCTCGGCGTAGGTGAGAGCCGGAAGGAGCAAGGCGTCGTAAACGGTGTCACCGGAATGCTTGGTCACGTGCTCTTCGATCAGCTCCGCCGCCTCGCTCTGGTCTCCAGCGAGCAGCCGCTGATAGTAGGCCACGTCGGGAGCGAGAACGGCGGTGTCGGACATCAAGGTCGCGATGAGCTCCAGTCCGGGGATATGCTTGCCGAGCACGACCACGCAGACCGTCAACGGCGTCGCCATCACGAGGCCCAGTGGCCCCCAGAGCCACGTCCAGAAGGCGACCGCGACCAAAAGACCCACCTGGGAAACGCCAGCGGCCCCGGCGTACAGAGGTTTCTCGAGAAACAGACTCGTGAACAGCTCGAGCGCGACGAAGAGCCCGATGACGAGAACGGGTCGCGTCCAGCCTTCGAGTACGGCGAGACTTACGAGTATCGGCGCGACGGCGCCGACCCAGGGCCCCACGTATGGGATGAATCGCAACGTGGCTGCCAGAACCGCCCAGAGCAACGGGTACGGTACGCCGATGAGGTAGAGCCCGACCGCTACGCCGACCCCGAGGATCAGATTGACGAGGACCTGCCTCTGGAGATAGCGGCTGACCCGCGCGGCTGCCTCGTCGAGAGCACGGGTTGTCAGCGCCAGGTGTCCGTGACCGAACGCGCCGACGACCCGGTTTCGTAGATCTTGGCGCTCGAGAAGCATGAACACGGTGAGGACCGCGACGAGGCCGGCAGTGCCGAGATGTGCGAGGAGGGTGGCGGATGAAGGGAACCACGACCCGGCCGGTATCACCGGCTTCGTAACCACCGGGGCGCGGACCTTGGCGGATGCAGGTGTGTCTTGGTCGAACTCTTCCTGAATTCCCTCGACCGTCTTCTGAAGCTTTTCGACAGATCCACGGCGACCCACCCCGCGGATGTCGCGGACCCGCTGCCGGATGTTGTCCCGGTACGCCGGAAGCTCGTCAAGGACGCTCGTGACCTGCCGGTTGAGCCCCCACCCCGCCAGCGCGAGCAGGATGAAGACCGCCGTCGTCACCATCAGCACGGCCGGAACCCGCCCGAACCACCGCTGAAGCGGAGTGACGACCGGCGTCAAGACGAAGCTGAGCAATACTGCGAGTCCCACGGGGATCAGGAAGACCTGGGCCCAATAAAGCACGGCGACGATCAGAACTGAGCCCGCGAAGACGACCCACGGGTAGATGCTCTTCAGGAGGTCGCGCATGAGGAGATCTCGGGCCAGTTCACTGGCCCACCCGCCCTCAGGCCGGGACGAGCTGGCCCTTCGCTTCGCGGCTCCAGGCCCGGTGTCTGGCGAGGGCCTTGACCAGCTCTGCCGCCACTCTGGCGATGTCACCGTCGCCGCCGGCGACGATGCCTTCCTCGAGCGTTCCGCCCTTCGCCCGGCCGCGGTCCGCTCCGGTGTGGTTGGGAACCATCGCGATGCCCTCACCCGTCGCCGCGAGCGCCTTGCAATGCTTGTAAGCCTCGTTGACGAAGAGCACCGCCCTGGCGTCCGCCGTGAGCGCCTTCACGCTCTCCGTCCCACCCGGCACGAACACCGCGTCGAAAAGCACCGAGCCCACCGTGAGCAGGCTGAAGTCCACGGGGACCTTGATGCCGCGCGTACCGGACAGCGTGCCGCCCCTCGGCGCGACGACCTTCGCCATCGCTCCGGCAGCCGCCAGCGCCTTCTTCATCGCGTCGATCGCGGCCGAGTCGACGCCGTCGGCGGCCAGGATCGCCACTTTCCGGGTCTTGGCGGTGTCCTTGACGGTGTTGGCCATGCTCAGGGCCGCCGACCGCTCGAGCGCGGGCGTCGACTTCGAGCGTCTTGGCTCGAAGTCCTTTGGATTGCCATCGGCGGGGATGCTGCGATTCAGCGGCGGTTCCACGTTCGGGATCGCGGGCAATCCGAGCCCTGCGGCCACCTGCTCGGCCAGTCCGCGATCGACGTTCGCCAGCATCCCGACCATGCGCTCGCGGATGGCGGCAGTTTCGAGCTTACCGAGCTCGAAGCGCAGGGCCTGGACAATGTGGTCCTGCTCGGTCTCCGACTGACTCTTCCAAAAGAGCGTCGCCTGGCTGAAGTGATCGAAGAACTTTTCACCCCGCCGCCGCGCCTTCGCGTCGGCGATGCGCTCCGGATAGCTCACGAAGCCGCCCATCTGGGCGCCGGCCTGAAACGGGCAGCCGCCGGCGATCGTATTGGGCTCGTAGCTCGCGCGGCTGGTGTTGATCGCCTGTCGCATGTGGCCGTCGCGCTGGTTGTTGTGCACGGGCGCGACGGGTCGATTGATCGGGATCTCGTGGAAGTTGGGTCCGCCGAGCCGAATGAGCTGCGTATCGGTGTAGGAGAAGAGGCGGCCCTGCAGCAGCGGATCGTCGGTGAAGTCGATCCCGGGCACGATGTGGCCGGGGTGGAACGCCACCTGCTCGGTCTCCGCGAAGAAGTTGTCGGGGTTGCGGTCGAGCGTCAACCTGCCCACGCGCTGAACCGGCACGAGCTCCTCTGGCACGATCTTGGTGGGGTCGAGCAGGTCGAAATCGAACGCGTGCTCATCCGCCTCCTCGATCACCTGTAAGCCGAGCTCCCACTCGGGATAGGCGCCGCCTTCGATCGCCTCCCACAGATCACGCCGGTGGAAGTCAGGGTCCTTCCCCGAGATCTTCTGGGCCTCGTCCCACAGCACGGAGTGCACGCCGAGCAGCGGCTTCCAGTGGAACTTCACGAACCTCGACGCGCCCCGATCGTCGACGAATCGGAAGGTGTGCACCCCGAAGCCTTCCATCATGCGCAGGCTGCGCGGGATGGCGCGATCCGACATGACCCACATGATCATGTGCATCGACTCCGGCATCAGCGAGATGAAGTCCCAGAACGTGTCGTGCGCCGACGCGGCCTGGGGCATCTCGTGACGCGGCTCCGGCTTCACGGCGTGGATGAGATCGGGAAACTTCACGGCATCCTGGATGAAGAACACCGGCATGTTGTTGCCGACGAGATCGAAGTTGCCTTCCTCGGTGTAGAACTTCACCGCGAAGCCGCGCACGTCGCGCGCCAAATCGCTCGAGCCCCGCGACCCGGCCACGGTGGAGAAGCGCACGAACACGGGGGTCTTCGCGCCCGGGTCTTGCAGGAACTTCGCTTTCGTCAGCCGAGACAGCGGCTCGTAGACTCGGAAGTAGCCGTGAGCGGCGACGCCTCGGGCGTGCACGACACGCTCGGGAATGCGCTCGTGGTCAAAGTGAGTGATCTTCTCGCGGAGGATGAAGTCTTCGAGGAGCGACGGGCCGCGAGCTCCCGCCTTGAGCGAGTTCTGGTTGTCGTTGATCCGCGTCCCCTGGTTGGTGGTCAGCATCTCGTCCGCGCCGCTCTCACGGAACCCCTCCAGAGCCCGCAGCTTGTCGTTCGTGACGTTACCGTTCGTGACGTTGTGGTCGGTGACTTTGTCGCGCTTTGTGCGCTTGGCGCTCCGCTTCGTGGCCACGGGAAACCCTCCTGAAAAGGTCGAACGATCCTAACCGTCTCTCCGAACGCAAGGGACGTGCCGTGGTGGCAACTCCACCCGAGCGCTTCGCGGAGAACGCCGCGATTGCGCGAAAATCGTTCGCGCTTGCGCGTATTGCTTTGAGCGGGAGGGCGAGTCCGAGGCAGCGGACTGCTTCTACGTGTGGACCTCTCGCGTAAGTCTTACGGGAGTGGGTAATTCTTGCGCGGATCGGACGGTGCCGGCGGAGCGGAGGACCGCCCGCCCCGCCGGCTCGCACGGCTGGTCAAGCCACTCAGCGCACAGCCGCCACCTTCTTTGCCTTCATCTCCTGCATTTCTGTCCCGGCGTGCTCGAGCTTGGTTTCGTCCCAGGCCTGACTGATCCGCGGGAAAATGTCCTGCTCCTCTTCCCGAATATGGCTTTCGAGGCTCGTGTGCACTGCCTTAAGCTTGGTGAGCCACGACGCTTCTTCCGGGTCGAGCTTCGCTAATTCTGTGATCAGACCTTCAACCTTGTCCACCTCGTGCTGATGTTTCTTCCGCCACTCCGCCAGCGTTGAATCCGTCTTACTCCCGTCGCGCGAGAGCGGCGCATACAAGCACGCGTCCTCAATCTGCTCGTGGGTCTCCAACTCGGGCTGCAGCTTGGTCCAGAGTTGACCTCGGGACGCGGGACCCGCTTTCAGAACGTTCTCGAACGCTGCCTTTGCCTTCTGGTGTTCCTGCTTGAGGACTTGAATCGCATCCATTTGGGTGACCTCCTGTCAAAGAGACCAGCGGGAAGAGATGTTCGCCGACCGGCGGCTCCTCCCCATTCGGAGAGAGGAGCCGTGGGCGGCGACGCGTCAGCGACGATTCACTGTGACGCTTTGGGCTACGATCTTGCCGTCGCGATTCGTGTAGGTCACCGTGACGGGATCACCCTGCCGCAGATCATTCGCATTGCGGACCTGACCGCCCGCTTCGATGCGCGTGCCGGCATCCAGGGCGAACGCCCACTCCCGATCCTTCTCCCCCGTCTCGCGCCCTACGACCACGATTCCTTTGTCCATCGTCCTCTTGACCGTACCGGTGACACTCCGCGTGCCAACACTCGACCGATCGGGCTCACGCGCCGTATCTGTTGAGGGCTTGACATCGCGCTGCTGAGCAACTGCAGCGACGGCGGAGCACCCCAGCGTCAGCGCCAGAGTCACTGCGACTGCCCCACGCATGGGCCTACACTCCCCGACGAGGAGAGACAGTGTCGGCGTGATCGCCCCCCCACTCGCGATCGAAATATGCTCGGTCTTCCGGCGTCCGCGGCTCTACTCCCATCACGATGCCGCCCTCCTTCAGCCCGCTCTCGTACTCCTTCACGCGCTCTTCGGGGATTCCCGAGCCGACGAGGGCACCGATGGCGCCTCCGGCGACTGCGCCTGCGCCCGCGCCCGCGAGCGCGGCCGCAATCGGCCCTGCGACGATCAGTCCCACGCCCGGGAGCGCCACCGTTGCCGCCACCGCTATCGCGGCAAGGGTACCGCCGGCGACCGCGCCGATGCCGCCTCCGACGCCTGCTCCCTCGAGAGCCTTGTTGCCGAGCTCCGTCTTCAGGGCGGCATCACCAAAATGCCGCTTGCGGCCCTCTTCGGTCATGACCACGTTGACATCTTTCGCCGAGTATCCGCGTGCGACCAACGCCTCATACTCCTGCTCGGCACTGGTCCGGTCCGTGAACAACCGAGTCGCGAGGTATTTGTTCTCTGCCATATCGATCTCCTATCGGGCCTGTACCCGATGTTGAGGTTAAGTACCTGGTGTGATGGTGCTCCACGGCAAGCCTGGGGCGCCGGTGCCCTGACTCGTGAACGGACCTTCACATCTGCGAGCTGCTGACATCAGTGAGCACGCAATGTCTATGCCCGAATCGACGCTCGCGCTGCTGGAGTGTTTTTGGGCTTCCGATGGGCCATTGGGGACCAACGGCACAGTCGCCGTGTCGTAGCTCTGCCGAGTTACCGGGTAACTCCTACCACCTAGCATCGTTTTTACGAGGCTCTCGTTCTTCTCCCGCTACCGGAGTGTCGCGCGCGTAGTGCTTCGACGAGTCGTCGGTGTGCCACGCGGTGCTGCCCCAAGTGAAGAGGCCGGCCGATTGTGGTAAACCATTCCCCCGTGACCCCTGCCACCACGATTCGGCTGGACGTGCAGGGCGGCGTCGCCCGCATGACGTTCGACCGGCCAGAAGTGCTGAATGCCGGCAACGCGCAGTTTGCGGCGGATCTCGGCCGCGCCGTCGCGGCGATCGACGCTCGCGATGACGTGCTCGTGGTCGTCATGACCGGAGCGGGCCGGGCCTTTCAGACCGGCGTCGATCTGAAGGCGCTGGCCGCCGGCGAGCTGACGCAGCCCGATCTCGTCCTCTGGGAAGACGCGATGACCGCGATCGAGCGGATGGACCGGCTGGTCATCGCCGCCATCAACGGCCATTGCATCGGCGGCGGCCTCCAGCTGGCGCTGGTGTGCGACTACCGGCTGGCGGTCGAGGACGCGGTCCTGAGCCTGCCGGCCGTGAAGGAATGCCTCATCCCCTCGATGGCGCTCTACCGCCTGCCGCGGCTGATCGGGCTCGGGCGGGCGAAGGAGCTGATCCTGCTCGGCGAGCCCATCACCGCGCGCGAGGGCGAGCGTATCGGCCTGGTGAACCGCGCGGTCCCGGCCGCGGATTTTCCGAAGGCGCTCGACGAGACGATCGAGCGGTTCCTGGCGCTCCCGCTGGTGAGCGCGATCGCCAGCAAGCGTCTCTCGACGCGGACCTTCGACCTCGACTTCGACACGTTCCGGCGCGAGATGAACGGAGCGCTGGCCGGGTGCTTCGCCTCCGACGAGCACCAGCGCGCGATGGCCAACATTCGATCGAAGAAACGGAGCGGACCATGAAGATCCTGTACACGCCGTTGATGATCGTGCCGTCGGTCAGCCCGGAGCAGCGGGCGGCCATTCTCGAAGCCGCCGGTCCGGGCTCGACCTTCGTCGAGGCCAAGGACGCCGCCACCCAGCGGCGCGAGATCGTGGACGCCGACGCGCTCTTCGGCCGCGTGTCGCCCGAGATCTTCCCGCTCGGCAAGAAGCTGCGCTACTACCAGTCGATCGGCGCCGGCGTCGACTCGATCCTCACGCACGACCTGGTCGAGAGCGACGTGCCGCTGGCCAGCGAGAAGGGCGGCGTCGGCATCCACCTGGCCGAGCACGCGTTCGCGCTCTTGCTCTGCCTCACCCGCGGCTTGCACACGGCGATCCGGCAGCCCGACTACTCGCTGCGCGAGCCGATCCGCCTGCTGCAGCTCGAGCTCTACGACCTGACGATGGGCATCGTCGGGTTCGGCGGCACCGGGCGCGAGGTCGCGCGACGGGCGCTCGGCTTCGGCATGCGGGTGATCGCGGTCGACATCGAGGACGTGGCGCCGGAGCCCGGCGTGGAGGCGATCTGGAAGCCCGACCGGATGGGCGACCTGCTCGGGCAGTCGGACGCCGTGGTGATCTGCCTGCCGCTCACCAAGGCCACTCACCATCTCTTCAGCCGTGACCTCTTCCGCCAGATGAAGAAGACGGGCTATCTCGTCAACGTGACCCGCGGCGCGATCGTCTACGGCGACGATCTGGTCAAGGCGCTCGACGAGGGGACCATCGCCGGCGCCGGGCTCGACGTCACCGATCCCGAGCCGCTGCCGGCGAACCATCCGCTCTGGAAGCATCCGCGGGCGATCGTGACGCCGCACACCGCCGGCGGCTCGCCCCGCCGCGCCCAGCGCGTCATCGACACGTTCTGCGAGAACCTGCGCCGGATGCGGAAGGGTCAGCCGCTGATCGCGCTGATCGACAAGCGCAAGGGCTACTGAGCCCGCGCCGGATCAGACCGGCCGCTCGAAGCCGTACTCGCGCGTCTGGTTGAGGTCCTCGGGGAGCGTGCGCTCGCCGGTCTGGCTGAAGCCCATCCGCGTGTAGAGCCGGTGGGCCTGGTCGAAGCGCGTGTCGGACCAGAGGATCATCCGCGTGACGCCCTCGCTCCGGCACCAGGCCAGAGCGGCCTGGACGAGGGCGCGCCCCGTGCCGCGGCCGCGCAGCCGGGCGTCGAGATAGAGCCGGTGGAGCTCGGCGGTCTCGCCGTCCACCCGCTCGACGCCGACCGAGCCGACGATCAGGTCGGCCTCGCGGACGACGAAGAACGCCCCGCGCGGCGCCTCGTAGTGCTCCTCGAAGCGAAAGAGGTCCGGCACCTCGACGCGCGGCTCGTAGACGAAGTTGTACTCCGCGTACACGCGGCCGATGAGGTCGATGACGCCGGGCGCGTCGTCTCGCGTGGCCGGCCACATGCTCAACTCGGGTCCCGCCTCGGTGTCCGCCTCGTCACGCTCGATTAGCGTCTGGCGCCAGGCCGAGAGCCCGGCGGGAAGGACGATCACCGCGATGCCGGCCAGGACGAGCGCCATGCCGATGAGACGGAGCACGCCGAACCGCTCGCCGAACACCAGCGAGGACGCGACGGCACCCACGAACGGCACGAGCAGTGCGAACGGCGCCACCGTGGCCGCCGGGTAGCGGCGCAGGAGCCGCGCCCAGATGGCGTAGGCCAGGATCGTCCCGACCAGGCCCAGGTAGAGGACGGCCGCGAGCGCGAGCCAGGTCGAGTCGACAATGGCGCCCACGAGCGCGAAGGGACCGTCCAGGACCAGCGAGAGCGCCAGCGCCGGCACGGGCGGCACCAGGCTCAGCCACACGATCAGGCCGAACATGTCGACGTCCTCGGTGTGCTTCAAGAGGATGTTGCCGACGCCCCAGCTGATGGCCGAGCCCAGCGCGAGAAAGAACCCGACGGCGGTCAGGTCGTGGCCGACGGTGAAAAGAATCAGCACGAGCCCGGCGAACGAAACCGCCACGCCCGTGAGCTGGCGCCGGGTCGGCGTCTCGCGGAACGCGACCACCGCGAAGAGGATCGTGAAGAGCGCCTGCGTCTGCACGAGCAGCGACGCCAGGCCGGGCGGGAGCCCATTAGCGATGGCGAAGAACTGCAGCAGGAACTGGCCCGCGAAGAGGGTCGCGCCGATTGCCACGAGGATCGGCCATGCGAGCGGCGGCCGGGGCAGGATGAGAGCCGGTGCCGCGGCGATCAGGAACCTCAGCGCTGTGAGCTGAGGCGGCGAGAAGCTGTCGAGGCCGATCCGGGTGGCCACGAACGCGAGGCCCCAGATGACGGCGACCAGCAGCGCGAGTGAGAGATGAAGAGGGGTCAGGGCTGGCCGGCGCTAGCTCAGGATGGCGCGGCGGTAGTGGCTCGGATAGACGATCGACGGCCGCGCGGGCACCGCGGCGAGATCCTGGGCGATCTGCCAGCCGAGCGTCTTCAACGCCTCGACGTCGGATTTCTCGCGCCCGGCCAGGAGACTCCAGGCGGTCGGCTCGTCGGGCGCGGCAACGATGACGGGGCCGATGAAGTCGTCGTCGGTGATCCGCTCGAAGAAGTAGAGCGTCACGCGGCGCTCACTCGGGCTTGAGGTCCGGGCGCTTGAGCGCGAGCGCCGACCACTCGAGCGTCGCCTTGCGCTTGAACTCGATCGCCTTTTCCCACTCGTCGAGCGAGTAGCAGTCGCGCTCGGCGACGCAGCGAATCTCCGTCACCGTGCGCTCGTCGAGCCCCAGGCGCTCGGCGATCTGCTTGTCGGAGAGACCGGGCTGGTCGATCTTCTGGAACGAGTTGCACAGCTTGAGCACCTCGTCCTTGTAGCGCTTGTAGACCTCGGGATCGAGCTTGAACACGCTCATTGTAGTGGGGCCCGTGAGCCCGGTGCGGACCGCGGGTGGCCCGCTGTAGGCACTGGTGGCTTCGTTTCCTTCACTTCATCTCCTTCAGGCCGTGCGCCGCGGGGCACACGCGCATGCATTCGAAGCACTGCGCGATGTTCGTGGACGAGTACGTGATCGCCCACAGGCTGCGCGTGAAGAAATCGCCGTAGAGGAGCATCTTGCGCTTGTCGCGATCGGGCTCGTTCAGCGTTTCCTCGAGCACCTTCTGGAATCCGCCGACCCAGTGTGTGTGCACGCGCGTGTTGCAGCGCGCGGCGTCGTAGAACGTCCGCACCGCGCGGCCGTTCTCGAGCTTGCCCGAGAGGCAGCCGCCGTTGTCCCCGGGGCAGGTGGCCAGACAGGGCGTCGTGCGGTCGCGATCCCACATCTCCCGGCACGCCGGAGCCGGACAGGCCGGATTTTCATCGGCGGCGTCGGCCTCGAACGGTGCTGTCGTGATCACCGCGCTCCAGTACATGAAGCCGTGGTCGCGGTTGAGCACGGGACCGGCGAGGGATTTCGAGCCGAGGCCGGCCAGCTCGGCGGCGAGCATCAGCGACAGGAACGGCGTGTCGCCGCTCGCCGTGCCGGGCGGTACGTAGAGCGCGTAGTAGCCGAACTCGCTCTCGATGTACTGCGCGAGCCGCCGGCCGACGCCCTGGATACGCTCGGTCGTGCCCATCGTCTGCATCACCCACGGCGAGGTCGCCGCCCAGTCGCCCTCGCGCGGCTGCGCGCCGCCGACCACGACGACCGATCGCGCGCCCGGCAGCAGATCGTCCGGGCGCTGCTTCTCCGGCGAGCGGGCGAGGAACGCGGCCGCGTCGGCGACGCCGCATACCGTGGCGCCCGACTTGAGCGCGATTGACTTGAGCTGCTGGGTGGCGCCGGACGGCAAGTCGGCCATGGCTATTGCAGCTTCCGGTACTTGCGTCCGACCGGGCACACGCGCATGCACTCGAAGCACTGGGCGATCGAATCGCGGAAGAAGCCGAGCGACTGGATGCTCTTCGCGAAGAAGTCGCTATAGATCATCGTGCGCCGGCGCGCGGGATCGTCCTCGTTCACGATCTGCAGGAGCCCCTTCTGGAACGAGCCGATGCCGTAGGTCTGCGCCCGCGAGTGGCACTTCTCACGATCGTACGTGGACTGCTGGATGCGCCCCTCCTGCACCGTCCCGCTGAGACACGCCGGGCACACGCGAAGACACGGCGTCGTGCCGATGCGCTTGTACATCGCCACGCAGCCCGGGTGCGGGCAGGCGGGCTCGGCCAGCGGCTGATCGGGCTCGAGCTCCAGCGTGGTGATCAGCGCCGCGTAGTAGAGCAGGCCGTACTCGGGATTCAGGATGATGTGCGCGGCCAGCGAGCGCGTGCCGAGCCCGGCGAGCTCTGCGGCGTGCATCATCGACATCGGCGGCTCGTGGCCGTGCACGGGCAGCGAGGGCGCCTGGATCGCGTGGTGCGACAGCGTCCCCTCGATGAAGTCGCACATCGCGTGGACGGCGACGTTCTCGCGCAGGTCGTAGCCGGTGATCTCCATCACGCGATGGTCCGGGCTGCGCCAGGCGCCGGCCGTCGGCCCGTCGCCGCCGGCAACGACAACGCTGCGGGCGCCCGGCAGGATGTCCTCCGGCCGATAGCCCTCGGGTACCTTCTCGCGGAAGGCCTCCACCGCCGCGATGCCGACCACGCGCGCGCCGGCCTTCTTGCCGACGGCTTTGACCTGCTCCGTGAGTGTCATGACGGCCCCAGGATAATCCCCTCCGATCCCCTCGTGCGTCTAAACCATCGGGAGTTGGAGAGCAGCATTCTGCCAAACGGGCAGAACGGTCTGTCCCAGTCGGAGGGTATGTTCGCGTAGCGGTGCAGCACCGCAAAGACCTTTGCCCGGCACCTGCCTGGACCGCTGGCCGGCACCGGGCAAACGATTGGCTATCGTGTTCGAGAGGGGTCCGCGGCCCCGGGAACGGGTTCTACTTCGTGCGGTTAAGAGTCAGCGTGCTTCCGCGAATATACCCCGTGATCTGGTCGCCTTTGACCGTCAGCGCGGGAGTTTCTGAAGGGCCGCCCTGGTCCCTCAGCTTGATGGTGTTGCCGTCAACAAGGCCCTCGATGGGGCCGTCGGAAGTCCCGGCTCCGGTGAGGGTCCCCGTCACTCGCGTCCCCGACTGGTTGAGGACCAGCGTGTACGTCCTCGCCCCGCCCGACATGCTGCCCGTCCACGTGCCGTTGACGTTCGCGGGAGGCATGCCCGAGCTCTGAGTGCTCGCGCACCCGGCGAGCACGACGACGATCAACAATCCGAGGATCGGTACCGCGGCTTTCTTCAGCATCTCTGTCTCTCCTGACTTGGTGATTCTCCCCGACCGCCGCACCCCTGTGTGTGACGGCGTTCGGCCCGAATGGTGAGTTCTCGATCTCTACCGCTGTCCCTGGCGTGCCATGGCCAGATCACTCTATTGGCCGCGGAGCCCAACGCAAATGGGACCTTAGGGGTGCACCACTAGGCTGTGCCGCATGGGACAAGCCCCCAAAAGGTGGCAAAGACTCGTGAACTCACGAATGCGCGCCGTAACTCCGTGCGGCAGCGAGCTGGTGACTATACCCCTCCGGTATAATCCGCCCGGCATGAATTTCCAGGCGTTGCGCGTGAGCACGATGCCGGGCCTGCTCGCCGAGCGCGCGCGGACGCGACCCGACCGCGTCGCGTTTCGCGCGAAGGAGCTCGGGATCTGGCGCGAAACGACGTGGCGTGAGCTGGCGGCGCGCGTCGCCGCGCTGGCGTGCGGCCTCGCGCGCGAGTATCGCATCGCGGCCGGCGAAACCGTGGCCATCATCGGCAACCCGTGTCCGGCGTGGACCATCGCGGATCTCGCAGCCCAGGCGCTCGGCGCGATCACGTACGGGATCTATCCGACGAGCGCGCCGGGCGAAGTTCGCCACCTGCTCCAGCACGGCCGTGCCAGCTTGATCGTCGTGGAGGATCAGGAGCACCTCGACAAGACGCTCGAGGTGCTGGATCAGTGTCCCGACGTGCGCGCCGTCCTGGTGATCGACACTCGCGCGCTCTTCATGTACCGCCATCCGCGCGTCAGGCCGCTGGCCGAGGTCGAGCGCGCTGGCGAGGCGATGGCGGCCGAGCGCGACGTGCTCGATCGCTATGCGCGGGCGCTGTCGCCCGACGCGCCCGCGACGATCATCTACACCTCGGGAACCACGGGCCACCCCAAGGGCGCGGTCTATCGCCACGGGCCGCATCTCGCCGCGTGCGCCAACATCCTCGAGCACTACCCGACGTTGCAATCACACGAGCACCGGGCGGTCGCGATGCTGCCGCTCTGTCACGCAATGGGAAGAAACCTCGCGATCACGATGCCGCTGATCGCCGACGTCGTGCCGCACTACCCCGAATCCGTCGACACGTTCGCGGACGCGCTCTACGAGATCCAGCCCACGTTCGTCTTCACGGTGCCGCGCTATCTGCAGAAGTTTGCCGCGCACTTGCTGGTGGGTCTCGAGCAGAGCTCGTGGATCAAGCGTGCCGCGTATCGCGCGGCCATGGCCGCCGGCCGCCGCGCGCTGGCCCGGCGATGGGCACACGGATCGGCCGGCGCAGCGTCGGTGCCGGCGGCGCTCGCGCGCGGGCTCGTGTTTCGCTGGCTCCTCGAGAAAGTCGGCTTCGCGCGCGTCGAGCTCGTGGTCTCGAGCGGCGCGCCGCTCCCGGCCGCCGTCGCCGCGCTCTGGCAGGCGTGGGGCGTCAACCTCTGCGAGGCGTACGGCCAGACCGAGACCGGTGGCGCGCTGGTCTCCGGCCAGCGCGGTCCGTATCCGCCGCCCGGTGACGTCGGCGTGGTCGCGCCGAACATGACGGTCGAGCTCGACGGCGAAGGCGAGATTCTGGTGACCGCGGCGGAGTTTTTCGGCGGATACTGGCGCGATCCGGACGCGACCCGGGCGCTCTACCGCGACGGGAAGCTGGCCACCGGCGACGTCGGCGAGTGGACGCGCACCCGCGCGCTCAAGCTCGTGGACCGGAAGAAGGACATCCTGATCACCGCCGGCGGCAAGAACGTGAGCCCGTCGAACGTCGAGAACCGGCTGCGGGCGAGCCCGTACATCAGCGAGGCCGCCGTATTCGGCGAGGGCCGGAAGTATCTGGTCGCGCTGCTCGAGGCCGACGGCGAGACCGTCGCCGAGTGGGCGCGCGAGCGCGGCGTGGTCCACACGGGCTACGCCTCGCTGGTGGCTCACCCCGAGGTCGTCGGGCTCATCGACGCCGAGGTGAAGCGCGCGAACGACGAGCTCACGCGTGTCGAGCAGGTGAAAGTGTTTCGACTGCTGCCCCGCGAGCTCGATCC
>DASRIY010000244.1:0-15790 GCA_035649755.1 Candidatus Methylomirabilota bacterium | reverse complement strand
CGCATCCGGCCACGGAGAGCACGAAGCCCGCCAGGCCGAACGCCCTACGCGTAAACATTCTTGACCTCGCCGTTCGACTCAACACGCCAGGCCTGGATCGCGTGGTAGTGGTAGAGGACGTTGGCGCCGTGCTGGGCGATCAGCTCATCGCGAGTCGGCTGGACGCGGCCAGCCTCGTCCGTTGCGCGGCTCTTGAGCACCGCCGGGGCGCCGTTCCATTTCCAGGGGATCCGGAACCGCGTCACCGCGTACGCCAGCACCGGCGCCGACAGGGCGGCCTCGCCCCAGGTCTGCCCGCCGTCGGCCGAGACCTCGACCTTGCGGATCTTGCCGCGGCCCGACCACGCGATTCCCGACACCTCGTAGAGTCCTGGGCCCGTCATCTTCAATCCGGGCGCCGGGCGCGTGACGATCGATTTCACCTCCATCGGATACGTGAACATGAGCGACTTGCCATCGGCCTGGAGATCGGTGTACTTGGACGTCTCGTCCTTTGTCATGGTGGGCGTATCGGTCACCTTGATCCGCCGCAGCCACTTCACGCTCATGTTGCCCTCGTAGCCGGGCAGGAACAGCCGCACCGGATAGCCGTTCTCCGGGCGCAGGCGCTCGCCGTTCTGGTAGAGCGCGAGCATCGCGTCGTCCATCGCCTTCGCCATCGGCACGCTCCGGCTCATCGCCGCCGCGTCGGCGCCCTCGGCGAGGATCCAGTCGGCGCGGGAGTCGGCGCCGGCCTCGGCTAGCAATAGCCGCAGCGGGATGCCCGTCCACTCGCTGCAGGACACCAGGCCGTGGGTCTGGCCGCACGTGAGCGCGGGCGGCGCCGCCCCGTACATCACCCCGCTGTTGCCCGAGCACTCCAGGAAGTGGATGCGCGACACCATCGGGTAGCGCGCGAGCGCCGCCATCGTGAAGATGAGCGGCCGCGCGACCATCCCGTGGATCAGGAGCTGATGCCGCGCCGGGTCGATGGCGGGCACACCGTTGTGATGGCGCTCGAAGTGCAGCCCGCTCGGCGTGATCATGCCCTCCAGCGCCTCCAGCGGCGTGCGCGACGCCCCGGCGCCCGTCGTCCCCGGCTGCGAGCGGATGAGCGTGCGCGTCACCTCGCGCTCGAAGCTGGCCGGCGATCCGTACGCGCTCAACGGAGCGCCGGACATCGTCATCCCCGGCGGAACCTCGGGCGGCGCGGCCGCGCTTTCGCTTCCGGCGAACGCCATGAACGCGCCCGCGGCCGCCGCGCCTCCTTTCAGGAAGACCCGGCGGTCGAGCAGCCCGTTTCCAGCCGCGGCACGCGCATCGTTGTCCCGGCGATCATCCCGTCGTGAACGCATGGCTCCCTCCAGTGGGGCGGTCTGGGCGCGAGAGTAGCCGCGCCGTCCTGGAGGGTCAATATGCGCTCGTCCGCGGCGCTGCGTCGTCTATACTCCGACGCACATGACGGCGCGCCGTTTGGCCAACGCGCTGCTCGGCCTCGTCCTCTTCTCGTTCTTCGCCGCGCCGCCGGCCTCGGCGATCGTGCGCCGCCTCACCGTGGAATCCCGCCAGGACGTCCTGGGCGGTCGGCCATTCGGGACGGCGGGCGCCTACGAAAAGCTGGTCGGCGTCGTGGAATTCGCGCTCGATCCCGCCAATAGCGCCAACGCGGCCATCGTGGACCTGACCGGCGCCCCGCGGGACGCGAACGGACGGGTCACCGCGTCCGCGAACTTCGTGGTGCTGCGCCCGAAGTCGGTGGCGCGAGACCGCTCGGTGGCGCTGCTGGAAGTCTCCAATCGCGGCGGCAAGGCGATGCTGCCCTACTTCGCGCGCGCCGCCTGGAGCACGAACCTCACGACGGAGGCCGAGCTCGGCGACGCGCTTCCGCTGCGCCTGGGTCTCACGCTCATCTGGGTGGGCTGGCAGTTCGACGTGCCGCCTCGCGGCGGAGCCCTGCGCCTGGACGCGCCCGTGGCGACGGACGGCGGTCGCCCGATCGAGGGCCTGGTGCGCTCGGACTGGACGGTGGACGAGATCGCCCTCACCCTGCCCCTCGGTCACCGCGGCCACCGGCCCTATCCGGTCGCCGACCCGCAGCATCCGGACAACGTGCTGACCGAGCGCGACGGTCGTCTGGCACCCCGGCGCGTCGTCCCGAGAGAGCAGTGGCGCATCGTCGAGGACACCTGGC
The DNA here is from genome assembly GCA_035649755.1 of Candidatus Methylomirabilota bacterium. Classification (GTDB taxonomy): domain Bacteria; phylum Methylomirabilota; class Methylomirabilia; order Rokubacteriales; family CSP1-6; genus AR31. The sequence continues at coordinate 13,620 of DASRIY010000244.1, read as the reverse complement.
TCGTGCGCGACGGCGGGTTCGCGCCGGGCAAGATCTACGAGCTCGTCTACCGCGCGCGCGACCCCGTCGTTGCCGGCATCGGGCTCGCCGCGGTCCGCGACATGATGTCGTACGCGAAGCACGACCCGGCGAGCCCGTTTCCCGTTCGTTGGGGCCTGGGCTTCGGCGTCTCGCAAACCGGTCGGTTCCTTCGGCACTTCTTGTACCAGGGCTTCAACACCGACGAGGCGCGCCGGCCGGTCTTCGACGGCCTGTTCGTCCACACGGCCGGCGCCGGGCGCGGCAGCTTCAACCATCGCTTCGCGCAGCCCTCGCGCGACGCCCACCAGCTCTCGGCCTTCTTCTATCCCACCGACCTGTTCCCGTTCACCGGCAAGAGCCAGCGCGACCCGGAGACGGGCGCGACCGACGGCTTGTTCGCACACGAGACGCACGTGCCGAAGGTGTTCTTCACTAACACCGGGTACGAGTACTGGGGACGGGCCGCCTCGCTGATCCACGTGACGCCGGGCGGCGATGCCGACGTCGAGCCGTCGGCCAGCGAGCGCATCTATCACCTCGCGGGCGCGCAGCACTTCGTGGTCGATCCGCCGGCCGTGACCCAGCGTACCGACGCCGTCGTGGCATATCGCGGAAGCCCCCTGGACTTTCACCCGACGCTGCGCTCGCTCCTGACACGGCTGGTCGAGTGGGTGCGCGACGGCCGCGAGCCGCCACCGAGCGCGTATCCTCGCCTCGATACCGGCGCCCTGGTCGCGGTCGATCGCGTGCGCGCGCCGGCCATTCCCGGAGTGAGCTGGCCGCGCGTGGCGCACGAGGCGTACCGCGTCGACTACGGGCCGCGCTGGCCGAACGGCATCATCACGCTCGAGCCGCCGCGCCTGGGCAAGCCGTTCCCTGTTCGCGTCCCGCAGGTCGACGCCGACGGCAACGAACTGGGCGGCTTCCGCGGTGTGGAGCTGCTCGCCCCGCTCGCGACGTACACACCGTGGCACCTTCGCCGCGGCGCAGTCCACACGGACCAGCTCGTCGACTTCTACGGGACCTTCATCCCGTTCGCGCGCGACCGGGCCGAGCGCGAGCGCACCGGCGATCCCCGTCCGAGCGTGCTCGAGCGCTTCGGTGACCGCGCGCGGTACCTGGATCTGGTCCGGCGCCACGCCGAGGCGCTCGCGCGCTCCGGGTTTCTGCTAGCCGAGGACACGCCTGGCGTGGTGGAGCAGGCGGAGCGCGGCTGGAACCGCCTGATGCCGCCGGTCCCGGCTGCCAAGCCATGAGGCTTGACATCGAGTGGATGGGGGACCGATTCTTCCGCCAGGCAGCGGGTAACCCGCGATGAACGAGACCCCGCGACGACGAAGCGTGCCCGACCGAGAGCCGGCGCGCCGGACGGTGCTGAAGTTGATGGCGGGCGTCGGGCTGGCGCTGCCGGTTGCCCGCCTGGTCAGCGCTCAGGACGACGCCCGGCGAAAGGCGCGACCGCAGACGAACGATCGCTTCGTGTTCGCCGGCGGCGACCGCAAAGGCCAGGTCATCACGGTCGCCGACCTCGCCGCCGGCGGCCCGCCCCTCACCGCCTATCCCATGGACCCGGCCGCTCGGATCGTGCGCGACGATTCGAGGCTCAATCAGATCCTGCTCGTCCGGCTCGACCCGAGCCGGCTCAACGACGACACGCGAACACGGTCCGCGGACGGCATCGTCGCCTACTCCGCGGTGTGCACGCATACCGGGTGTGACGTCTGGGACTGGCAGTCCGCATCGAGCACGGTCAAGTGCGCGTGCCATTACTCGGAGTTCGATCTCCGTGAGAGCGCGCGGGTCGTGAACGGTCCGGCGCCGCGACGGCTGCCGGCGCTGCCGTTGAAGGTCGTCGACGGGGCGCCGACGGTGGCCGGCAATTTCGTCGGGCGCCCAGGCTTCGAGACGGGAGGCTGACGAAGTCGAGTACGGCGGTGAGACGCGGCGAGCAGCAAGACACGCCAACACGAGGGAGACGAGAACGATGTCAGTAAGAAGGCTGGCGATCCTAAGTTTGACGGTCCTGGTGGTGCTCGGACCCGCACTGCTCGCCGCGCAGAACACGGTGAGCTACAGCGTGGTCACCGAGCAGCGGCTCCTGAACCCCGAGCCGCACAACTGGTTGATGTACCGGGGCAACTTCAGCGGCTGGGGCTACAGCCCGCTCGAGCAGATCACCCCCGCCAACGTGAAGAAGCTCGTGCCGATGTGGACCTTCTCGACCGGCGTGACCGAGGGCCATCAGTCTCCGCCGATCGTCAACAACGGAGTCATGTTCGTCACGACGCCGCAGCAGCAGGTCTTCGCGCTCAACGCCAAGACCGGTGACCTGCTCTGGCGCTACAAGAAGGAGCTGCCCGAGGACCTGACCCAGCTGCACCCGACCAACCGCGGCGTCGCGCTGTGGGGCGACCGCGTATACATCGCCACCGTGGACGCCCACGTCGTCGCTCTCGACGCGATGACCGGCAAGGTCGTGTGGGACACGACGGTCGACGACTACAAGACGGGCTACTACTTCACGCTGGCGCCGCTCATCGCCAAGGGCAAGGTGATGGTCGGCACCTCGGGCGGCGAGCTCGGCATCCGCGGCTACATCGCGGCCTTCGACGTCGCCGACGGCAAGCCCGCCTGGAAGACGTATACGGTCCCCGGTCCCGGCGAGCCCGGTCACGATACGTGGCCCGGCGATACCTGGAAGACCGGCGGCGTGTCGGTCTGGCTCACCGCGCACTACGATCCCCAGCTCAATTTGAGCTACTGGGGAACCGGCAACGGCGCGCCGTGGATGGGCGACATGCGGCCCGGCGACAATCTCTACTCCGCCTCCGTGCTCGCGCTCGACGTGGACACGGGCAAGATCCGCGGCTATCACCAGTACCACTGGAACGATTCGTGGGACTGGGACGAGGTCTCCACACCGCTCCTGATCGATTTCCCGAAGAACGGACGCACCGTAAAGGGTCTCGTGCATCCCGGCCGCAACGGCTATCTCTGGCGGCTGGAGCGCGGCGCTGACGGCATCAAGTTCGTGGACGCGAAGCCGTACGTCACCCAGGAAGTATTCACGAAGATCGACCCGGTGACCGGCCGCCCGAGCTACAACGAGGAGCGCAAGCCGCGCGCGGGCGCCTCGGTGACGTTCTGCCCCGGGCTCTGGGGCGGCAAGGACTGGACGCCGGCCGGCTACAACCCGAAGACGAAGTACCTCTACATTCCGGCCAACGAGAATCTCTGCAGCACGCTGGTGGGGCAGCCGAAGCCCGATCCCTACGAGCCCGGCAAGCCCTATCTCGGCATCGAGCGTCCGAAGACCACGATGAGCTGGCGGCAGGGCGCCAATCACATCGGTGAGCTGCAGGCCTGGGACATGACGACCGGGCAGAAGGTCTGGACCCATAAATTCCAGTGGCAGAACTGGGGGCCCATCCTCACCACCGGCGGCGGTCTGGTCTTCCTCGGCGGGACGAACGACCGTAACTTCTGGGCGTTCGACGCGAAGACCGGCGCCGAGCTCTGGAAGTTCAAGACCAACTCCGGCATCACCGGCGTGCCGAGCTCGTACGCGATCGACGGCGTGCAGTACGTCGCCGTGCAGTCGGGCTGGGGCGTCGACGCCCAGCGGATGCAGGCGCGGCTCGACACGTTCCGCGGCACCAAGACCGACGTGCCCCAGGGCGGCGTGATCTGGGTGTTCGGACTCCGCGACTGACCGACAGCGACGCCGGCCTCCTCCGCGCGGCGGGCTGGAGGAGCGGCAGGCTCCGGGCGAAGTGGGGTTTTCTGAGCTCCGGAACCTGCCGCTCCTCCAGCCCCGGCGCGCGGAAGGAGGCCGGCCGTCGAGCTACTTCGTGACCGCGTCCCGCATCTTGGTCAGCGCCGAGCCGTAGACGTGCTCGGGCCGCAGCACCAGCGTCACGCGCTTGTCGGCCGCCGTGATCTTGTCGTACTGATCCCAGTCGGCGCTACGCCGCCGCGTGGTGGCGCTGAAGATGTGGCGACGGGCCCGGCGCAGCGTCTCCGGGTCGGTGTTGCCGGAGTGCATCATCTCGACCCGCCCCTCGAACACCAGGAAGCCCGACCACCAGTCGACGTGCGAGACCAGGATGGAGCAGCGCGGGTCGCGCAGCAGGTTCTTGAACTTCGCGCGCGTCTCCGTGATGGAGACGCCCACGCCGCCGTCGCGCGGGTAGACGGTGACGATGCTGAGCTGCGGCATCCCGTTGCGCCGGAACGACGTGAGCACGCCCTGCGGGTTGTCGTGAAGGAACTGCTCGATCTGCGGGGTCAGAGGGATCGGCATGGATCCTCCTTGGAGCTCTTCGGGGAGTTCTTCAGCCTCCCGCGCAGGCGTAGCGCCGGCTTTCCGAGCTTGTAGTCGTATTTCAGGAAGCTGCCGTCCAGCGTTCCGACGTAGGCGTCGATCTTGTGATCATTCGCCACGCCGATGTCCTCGTCGGAAAACTCGTTGTAATCCGCCTTCATGCCGGCCTGCGAGTAGAGGGGATGGGTGTGGTAGTACGCGACCGGCGTCGCGCCCGGCGGGCAGCCGCAGTTCTCCTCGTTCTGGCCCACGTCGACCTTGTTCGGCTCGTCCTGCGTTCGCGCCTTGAGCGCGACGTACTTGCCGGCCTTGCGGCAGATCATGGCGCCGTATTCTTTTCGCCGACTGATGGAGCACGCCAGGATCCTGTTCAGGGCCTTTCGGGCGACCTCCTCCGCGCTCGCATCCGACGACGCGACCACCTTCCAATTCTCATTCTCGTCCCCGTCCATGGAAGCCCCCTATCCCTCGATCAGACGATCGATCTCGATCGCGAGCGCCACGGCATCGTCGCTGTAGTAGTGCGTGTGCGCGCCGGCGCCCAGACAGAATTCGGTGCGATCGCCCGCGCGTTCCGCTTCGACCTTACCATCGGCGCCGACCAGCGCGATGCGATATGCGCGGCCCGCCGGCGTCCACAGGAAACGTCCGACATAGTCGCCGGAGCGGCAGGCATTCACCCACTCGACCGCGCCGATGTCCGAGGCGCTCGGCCCGGCCGCCGCGAATCCGCCCGCGGTCGAGCCCATCCAGCCGTACAGGAGGGGGAAGCGCTCGGCGTACAGGTCGCGCAACGGCGAGCCGACGGTGACGAGACTGACCGGCAGATGTCCCACGACGTCGGGCAGCCGGTGCCGCACGTGCAGGTAGCGCAGCAGGTCGGCGCTGATCACGGTGCCCTGACTGTGGGACACGATGACGATGCGCGCATAGCCGCGGTCGCGCAGGTAGGTGAGCAGCGCGGCGTAGCGCGAGAAGATGCGCGCGCGCGGCGGCCGGCGGGTGGGCGGATCCGCGAAGTAGTTGTCGATGTCCAGCGCCGCGTCGAGCGCGACCCGGAGGCGGCCGAACGTGCGCGTAAAGCGCGAGCCGAGGGCCGCGACGGTCAGGGCGCCGCCGGCGAGCCACTTTCCCGCGGCCACCAGCGTCTCGCCCTGCAGATCGTCGAGCCAGCCGGTCAGCCACTTCGCCAGCGCGTCCGGCGCGCCGGTGGCGAAGGCGAATTCGCGGTAGACGAAGGCCACGTAGAGGGCGCCGCCGACGATGGCGCCGGGCGGCACCACCACCGTGAGCAACCGCTTCAGCCCGGCCAGCCCGCCGTCGAGCCACCGTCCGAGCCGTTCCGACCACGCGACCGCCTCGCGCCGCCGCCCGCGCGAGTCGACGTTCGCCGTCGGCGAGAGCTCCTCCAGCAGCGAGGGCACCAGCACCAGCAGCATGATCCACGCGAGCACCGTGAACACCAGCATCAGCGGCGTGAAGAACCCGCCGAAGGTCTGGATGCGGTCGTCGAGGAAGATGTCGCCGGACCGATAGGTGCCGCGGAAGATCATCGGCAGGTAGAGGAACCCGGTCAGCTGGCGGCCGGCGACGTAGCCGAGCACCGACCAGAGCACCAGGCTCAGCACGGCGAAGAGCGCCGTGGAGCCGACGACGGCCACGCGTGCCGTGTCGAGCGACCGTCTCGCCTCGGGACCGGCGCCGATGCCCAGGTACAAGCCGAGCGCGACCGCCGTCATCTGGACCACGACGTAAACGGCCCAGACCACCAGCATCGCGGCCAGGAGCCACTCGCCGACCGCGAAGGCGGCCGTCAGCATCCACTCGAACTGGGAGCTAGCCTGGGGCAACAGGACGACGCCGGCGACGCAGAGCCCGATCACCGTCGCGGCGACGAGCCCGTGGCCGAGCCAGCGAACTCCACGGGTGACGCGCGCGTAGCGCTCGACCAGCCAGATGCCGAGCGCCGCGACGGCCAGCAGGCCCGCGCCGAAATGCATCTTCACCAGATCCCACCGGGCATTGAGGGCCACCAGGACCGCGACGATAGAGGCGCCGGCGGCCGCCGTCAGGATCAAGAGCTTCGCCCATCGCGCCGGCGGGGATGTCTCGCGTAGCCCGGCCAGCACGGCCAGAGCGGTCAGCACCATCGCGCAAGCGCCAAACAGAGCGGCGAGCATCCGGCCCGCCTGTTCCGGCGAGACCAGCGCCACGGCGCCGAACGGAATCAGGAGGAGCGCCGCCAGCTGCACCAGCGCCGCCGGGCCCTTCATGAGCCACGCGAGCCACGCGTGCAGGCGCTGCAAGAGCCTCCAGGCCGCGCCGCCCCGGACGCTGAGCGAGACCTGGTCCACGACGTCGGCCGCGAGCGTGCCCAGATGAAAGAAGAGCTGGTACGAGGCGGACAGCGCCCGCACTCCGCCCTCGCCGAGGCGCGAGAGGTCGGCCCAGTAGAGCTCGTAGAGATCGACCGGGCGATCGTTCGCGCGCCGCCGCAGCGAGACGCGAGTGGACTCGTAGATCGCCTCGCTCTCCGGCAGGTCGAGCCGGCCGAGGAGATAGTCGTTCAGGGCCAAGCCCAGATCGGAAGAATCCGGACCCGGCGCGGTGGGAGCTGGAGCGGATCGCTGCAACTGATAGAACCCGCTCGGCGTCCCCGGATGTCGTCTCGACGGCTCAGTGTTTGGCCCGTCGCCAGCCGATGCGGGCAACGCGGCGGTCGCAGTGCCGCCGCCGGGCTCCAGCCTGGCGACCGGAACCAGTACGTCATGCATCTCGCCCTGCACGTAGCGGGGCTCGCCCGTCCGGCCGTGGCACAGGAGCCGCGCGAGCTCGCGCACCGTTTGTCCCGCGCGCTGATCGGCAATGCCGTGGACCACGACGACCGCGACGCGATCGGGCGCGCTCATTCTCGGCGCACTCTAGCGTCGGGGTCCGAACGGGTCAACGCCCGAGCCAGGCGAGAGGGCCGGGGCCGGAGTGAAGCCGGGCACGGAGCGCCGGACGCGGCGCCCCGTGCCCGAGGTGGAGCTAGACGGTCAGCTGATCGCGAATCGGCAGGCGACGGATCCGCTTGCCGGTCGCGGCGAAGATCGCGTTGCAGAGCGCGGGCGGAATCGGCGGCACACCCGGCTCGCCCACGCCGCCCATGGGCTTGGCGTAGTCGCCGCCCGGCGCGATGTGGACACGGATGATCTTCGGCGCCGCGCTGATGCGCGTCACCTGGTAGGAGTCGAAGTTGTTCTGCTCGACACGGCCGGCCTTGTAGCTGATCTCGCCGAGCGTCGCGACGCCGACGCCCATGACGGTCGCGCCTTCCATCTGCGCCCGGATGCGCTCGGGGTTGACGGTCGCGCCGCAGTCCACCGCGACGTCGACCCGCGGAATCGTCAGCGCGCCCTTGGCGTCGACGGCAACCTCCACGACCGCCGCGATGTAGCTCACGAAGCTGTAGTGGGCGGCGATGCCGAGCCCGGAGCCCTTGGGCATCTTCCGGCCCCAGCCCGACTCGCGCGCCACCATCTCCACGACACGGCGCAGGCGCCCGGTGTCGACCGGATACCGCTCGGGCGACTCGCCGTGGTTCCAGGTGTCACCCAGCGTCTCCGGGCTCACCTGACGGCCGGGGCCGATCACCTCCAGCAGGTAATCTTTTGGATCGCGGCCGGCCGCCGCGGCCAGCTCGGCCACGAAGGACTGAACCGCGAATGCGTGCGGAATGTTCGAGACCGACCGGAACCAGCCGATCCGCGTGTGGGCGATCGCCTCCGGGTTCTCGATGCGGATGTTGGGAATCAAGAACGGCACGTTGATGACACCCATGCCCAGCTCGAGCGGCGCCTCGTTCTTGGCCTCGACGTTGAAGGTCGAGATGATCGTCGGCGCGACGGTGCGATGCAGCCACGCCACCGGCTTGCCCTGCGCGTCGACGCCGGCTTCCAGATGCTCGACCGACACCGTGTGGTAGTACGAGTTGTGTAAATCATCGTCGCGCGTCCACGTGACCTTGACCGGTTTGCCGTCGACGGCCTTCGACAAGACGGCCGCCTCGATACCGAAGTCCGGCTTGGACTTGCGCCCGAAGCCGCCGCCCAGCAGCGTGACGTACACGGTGACGTCGTCGGCCGACATACCCAGCCGCTTGGCCACCAGATCGCGTGCGGCCTGCGGCGACTGGAAGCAGCCCCACACCTCGCACTTACCGTTCACGATTCGGGCGGTGGCGGCCGGCGGCTCCATCGTCGCGTGCGCCAGGTGCGGTATGTAGTACTCCGCCTGATGGCGCTTCGCCGCGGCGGCCGCGGCCTTGTCGAAGTCGCCGTCGTTGCGGACGACCTTGGCGGGCTTGCGCGCCGACTCCTCGAGCGCCGCCTTGTACGCCACGGAGTCGTAGCTGGCGTTCGGGCCGTCGTCCCACGTGATCTTCAAGGCCCGGCGCCCCTGCATGGCGGCCCAGGTGTTGCGCGCCAGCACCGCGACGCCGCCCAGGGGATGGAAGACCGCGGGAGGCGGGCTCGGCTCGATCTGGACGACCTTCACCACGCCCGGCACCTTGAGCGCCTCGGCGTCGTCGACGCTGGCCACCTTGCCGCCCAGCACCGGCGGACGGGCCACGACCGCGTAGAGCATGCCGTCGAGCCGCGTGTCGATGCCGTACTTCGCCTTGCCGGTGGCGATGTCGGCGGCGTCGACGAGCTTCAGCTGGCCCTTGCCGATGTAGCGGAAGTCTTTCGGGTCCTTGAGCCGGAGCGACGCGCGGGCGGGAACCGGCTGGCTGGCGGCGGCCTTCGCGAGCGCGCCGTAGCCGAGGCGGCGCCCGGTCGGGCGGTGGACGACCTCGTGGTTCTTCGCCGCCACCTCGCTCACCGGCACTTTCCAGCGCTCGGCGGCGGCGGTCTCGAGCATGACGCGCGCGGCGGCGCCGCAGCGGCGCATGGGCTCGAAGAAATGGCGCGTGCTGCGCGAGCCGTCGGTGTCCTGGTTGCCGAACTTCTTCTCGTCGCCGGTGGCCTGGGCGACGCGCACGCGCTTCCAATCGGCCTCCATCTCATCGGCCACGACCATCGGCATGCCGGTCCTGATCCCCTGCCCCATCTCGGAGCGATGGCAGACGATCGTGACCGTTCCGTCGTCGGCGATCGAGACGAACACCAGCGGATCGTCGACCCATCCGTTCGGCATCCCGTCGGCGCCGTATTTCTTCGGCTCCTGGGCGCGCGCGCGCGACTCGAAGCCGACGGCCAGCACGAGACCGCCGAGCGACAGACCCTGCAGGAACCGGCGCCGGCTCACGTTGGCCAGCACCACGCGGCTCTCGGACGACGTTTCGGCCTCGGGTGGGCGAACGACCGGCGCGCTCATCGCGCACCTCCCTGCCGGGCGGCGGCTTGCTTGATCGCGGCGCGGATACGCGTGTAGGTGCCGCAGCGGCAGATGTTGCCGTCCATCGCCTCGTCGATCTGCTTGTCGGTGGGCTTCGGCGTGCGCTTGAGCAGCGCCGCCGCTGACATGATCTGGCCGGCCTGACAGTAGCCGCACTGCGGGACACCGACCTCGACCCACGCCGCCTGCAGCGCGCGTCCGACGGGATCGGCGCCGACCGCCTCGATGGTCACGACCTTGCGGTTGGCCACCACCGAGAGGGGCGTGATGCACGAGCGCACTGCCTGCCCGTCGATGTGCACGGTGCAGGCGCCGCAGAGGGCCATGCCGCAGCCGAACTTGCTGCCGGTGAGCCCGAGCTCGTCTCGCAGCGCCCACAGCAGCGGAGTGTCGCCGGGCACGTCGACGTTCTGGCGTTTGCCGTTGATGTCGAGTGCGATCATCGCGCCCTCCTCTTGCGTTGAGTCCTGACGGCAGGGCGGCGGACCGCCTCGATCGGCGGCCCGCCGACTTCATTATGCCGAGATGGGCATGATGAGACCACAAAGCGCGCGGAACATAAAGAAAACGCGCGATCAGGCCGCCGTCACACCCCCGTCGACCGGCAGCGCGACGCCCGTCACGAACGAGGCTTCGTCCGAGAGGAGGAACAGCGCCGCGTTGGCGATCTCCTCCGGCTTGCCGGTGCGGCCCAGCGGCACGGAGCCGTGGGCGCGCTTCTGCACGAGCTCCTCGGGGTCAAGGCCGGCCGTCGACTTCTGATCGGGACGGGAGACGAACACCCGGAGCATGGGCGTGTCGATCGGCCCGGGACACACGGCGTTCACGCGGATCTTCTCCTTCGCGAGGCGCAGCGCCAGGCTCTTGACGAAGCCGACCACTCCGAACTTGCACATCGAGTAGACGGGACTGAAGCCCGACCCCACGAGCCCGGACGTGGACGCGGTGAAGAGCAGACTTCCTCCGCCGCGGGCCCGCATCTCGGGAATGGCGGCCTCGGTGGTGATGAGCACCGTTCTGAGATTGAGGTCGACGGCCAGATCGAAGGCGTTCATGTCGATGCCCTCGACAGCCGCCGGTCCTGGATGACCGACGTGGTTCCAGACGAAGTCGAGTCCTTTGAACCGGTTGACGGTGTCCCACACGATCCGGCGCGAATCCTCGTCTTTCGTCAGGTCGGCCGTGATGCCGTGCGCGACACCGCCGGCCGCGCTGATCTCGCCGACCACGCGCTTTACTCCGGCCGCGTCCACGTCGACCACGGCGACCTGCGCGCCCTCGCGAGCGAAGCGCAAAGCCCCCGCCCGTCCCATGCCCGAGGCGGCAGCGGTCACGATCCCGATCTTTCCAGCCAGGCGCATCGGCAAACCTCCGACGAGAGATTGAGCGCGATCCTACTACCGGTGAAAGACCATCGCCATCCGCCGCACTCAGCGGGCCAGACCCGGACTCCCGGCCGGTACCGCGTAGAAGTTCATCGTTAGCGAGACGGCCGTGTAATAGCCCATGAGGACGATCATGTCGGTCACGCCCTCGTGCCCGAGCGCTTTCACCGCCCGGTCGTAGAGGCCCTGAGAGATCAGCCGGCCGCCGGCCAGCGAGGCCGCCACCTCGTAGACCGTCTGCTCCCGGACGTCGCTGAACGAGGCTGGAAGGCCCGCCATGATCGCTTCCACCGTCGCCGCGGGCAGGCCGACTTCCTTGCCGCGCCGCTCGTGCGCCGCCGCCGGGTAAGCCGAATGCCATCGGCTGGTGATGACGACCACCGCGATCTCACGCTCGCGCTCCGACAGCGCTGACTTGCCGGGCGTGAAGTGCTCTCCGAGCGGGGCGGCCGCGCGCAAGAGCCTGGGATTGTGCACCCAGACCTTGTAGGGCCCGGGTAGCCGGCCGCGCGGGCCGTTGACCATGGCCCGGTAACCTTCCTGCTGCTCCGGCGTCATCCGGTCGACGGGAATCTCGGTATAGCGTCCAAACGTCGGCGTTTCGCTCACTGGGGCCTCCCTCTCCTCATCGGTCTCACGAACGCTAGGATGTGCGCGCTGCAGGCCGTCGCGGGGCTGGGGCCCCGCCGGCCGAGGCGCGCCTATGGAAAACAGATGAGATCACAAACGCGGGCGCATCATGCAGAAACTGCAGCCTCGGGCAGAAGGCCCGAGCCCGTCGCGGGCATGATGCCGGAGCTCGAGCCCCGTGACCCGCGCTGCCTCCGCGCAACCACGCGGAACATCGAGCGGGCCTGCGCTGGCACACCGCATGCGAGGCCCGTGCGTCTTGACCACACAAGGAGGGCTTGATGAACGGAACAGCCATGACGATCCTCTCCGACGACCTGATCAGCCGCTGTGGCAGCCGCGCCGCCGCGTATGACCGCGAGAACCGATTCTTCACCGAGGATTTCGCGGAGCTCCGGGCGGCGGGCTACCTCAAGATGGCGGTGCCCGAGCATCTCGGGGGCCGAGGCATGTCGCTCGCCGAGATCTGCCGTGAGCAGCGCCGCCTCGCGTATCGGGCGCCTGCCACCGCGCTCGCGACGAACATGCATCTCTACTGGACCGGCGTGGCCGCCGACATGCGGAAGGCCGGCGACAGCTCGCTCGAGTGGATCCTGGAAGAGGCCGCCGCCGGCGAGGTCTTCGCGGCCGGCCACGGCGAGGCGGGCAACGACCTGCCGCTCTTCCTGTCGACAGCGAAGGCCGAGCGCGCCGACGGCGGCTATCGGTTCTGGGGCCACAAGATCTTCTCGAGCCTCACCCCCGTGTGGACGCGCCTCGGAATTCACGCGATGGACACGACCGACCCGCGCGGACCGCAGATCATCCACGCGTTCCTGCCGCGAGACGCGAAGGGCTACGCGATCAAGGAGACCTGGGACACGCTCGGCATGCGGGCGACGCGCAGCGACGACACGATCCTCGACGGCGCCTTCGTGCCCGACCGCTACATCGCGCGGCGGCTGCCGGCCGGCACCGCCGATCTCTTCGTGCTCTCGATCTTCGCGTGGGCCGAGGCGACCTTCGGCAACATCTACATCGGTCTCGCGCAGCGCGCCCGCGACCTGGCCGCGGCCAGCGCCAAGAAGCGCACGTCGCTCGCTCTGACGCGCTCGATGGCCTACCACCCGGAGGTCCAGCACAGCTTCTCCGAGATGCAGCTGGCGCTCGAGGCGGCGGAAGCTCAAGTGGATCGGATCGCCGACGACTGGTCGAATCGCGTCGACCACGGCGCCGCGTGGCCGATGAAGCTCGTGTCGGCCAAGCACAACGCCGTCGAGGCGGCCAAGAAGGTCGTCGACCTCGCGATGGCCGTGTCCGGCGGCACGGGCATGTTCAAGTCGAACGAGCTCGAGCGCCTCTATCGCGACGTTCGCTGCGGCGGCTTCCACCCGGCGAACTCGCTCCTGGTGCACGAGATCGTCGGCAAGACGGTGCTCGGGATCGATCTCGGCGAGCAGCCGCGCTGGGGATGATCTGAGCGACTGCGGTGAGCGGCCGGGGCCCGGCGGCGGCCACGCCGCCGGCCCCGGTGCGGAACCCGCGCTCAGGCGCCGAGGGCGCGGGCGACGGCGTCGACGTCCGCCTCGGCGTTGTGCAAGTGAAAGGACAGGCGCACCGCCCCGGCGCGGACAGACGCCCGGATGTCGGCGGCCCGAAGGCGCTCGAGCCCGCCGTTCGTGCTCACCGTGACGATGGCCGAATCCCCCGGCGGCAGGCCGAGCCGCGCCCGCAGCTTGTTCGCCAGGCCCAGATCGCGCCGATGGATCGCGGCGATGCCCACCTCACTCAGCAGATCGAGGGCCGGTAAGGTTCCCGCCCAGGCGAGCCACGCCGGCGAGATGTCGAGCCGGCGCGCGCCCTTCGCCAGGCGCAGCGGCGGTCCGTAGATCGAGGTCC
>DASRIY010000243.1:0-9996 GCA_035649755.1 Candidatus Methylomirabilota bacterium | reverse complement strand
CGGCCTTTTCACCGGGGGCTTGCGCGCGATCGTCACGCTGGTGACCTTCGTGGCGATCCTCTGGGGGTTGTCCGGAACGTTCACCGTTCGGGTGGGCGAGTTCTCCCTCACCATACCCGGCTACATCGTCTGGGTGGCCGTTCTGTACGCGCTCGCCGGCACTTGGCTGACCGACTGGCTCGGCCGCCCGCTGGTCCGGCTGAACTTCGAGCGACAGCGGTACGAGGCTGACTTCCGATTCAGTCTCGTCCGCTTCCGCGAGAACGCCGAGGGAGTCGCCCTCTACCGCGGCGAGGCTGACGAGCTGCGCGGCTTTCGCGAGCGGTTCGAGGAAGTGGTCAGCAACTGGTGGCGCATCATGCTCCGACAGAAGCGCATGACGTACTTCACGTCGGGCTACGGGCTGGGCGCGTGGATCGTCCCGTCGATCGTCGCGGCGCCCCGCTATTTCCGCGGCGAGCTGGGGCTCGGCGGGCTCATGCAGACGGCCCAGGCCTTCCAGCAGGTCCAGGACGCGCTGAGCTTCTTCGTCCAGTCGTACAAGGAGGTCGCGGCCTGGTGCGCGGTGGTCGACCGGCTCGCCGGCTTCGACCGCACGCTCGAGCGGGTGCGTCTGCAGGCGGCCAGCGGCTTCCGGCGTGTCGAGGGGCGCCCGACACACCTGACCGTGGCGGGGGTCGACATCTATCGACCCGACGGTCAGCTCCTCATGGCGAACGTCAACCTCTCGCTCCGCCGCGGCGACACCGTGCTCCTGACCGGCGCGTCGGGCTCGGGCAAGAGTACGCTCATCCGAGCCATCGCCGGCATCTGGCCATTCGGGAAGGGCGAGATCCGCGCGGCGCCGGATGCCCGCATGCTCTTTCTGCCGCAGCGGCCGTACCTGCCGATCGGCGTGCTCCGCGACGTCGTCAGCTATCCCATGCCGGCCGGCGGCGTGGACGACGCGACCCTGCGCGAGATGCTCGAGGCCGTCGGGTTGATCGAGCTCGGCGTGCACCTCGACGAGCCCGCTCACTGGGCGCTGCGGCTCTCGCCCGGTGAGCAGCAGCGCATCGCCATCGCGCGGGCCCTCGTGCAGAAACCCGAGTGGCTCTTCCTCGACGAAGCGACCTCGGCGGTCGACGAGGCCGCCGAGACGCGCCTCTATCGACTGCTGCGCGAGCGGCTCTCCGAGACGGCGCTGTTCAGCATCGGCCATCGCGCCACGCTGCACGCCTTCCATGCGCGTCGGCTCGTGGTGCAGCTCGCCGGAAGCGGCCCGGCCTCCGTGGTGGAGCTCCCGGCCGTCGCCGACCTGGAATCCGAGCACCGCGCTCCCCGGCACGGCGAGGGTGCGCCCCGGTAGCACGTCCCCATCGGCGTCAACCAGTAAAGTGCCGAATCCGTGGTGATCGGAACGTGGTCCCGGGCTCTTTGGCATCCGACGCGGCACGCGGTTGACACTCGCCGGGACCGATGCACGCCTTCCGAATCATGCTTCGCTTCGCCCGCCCGGCGTCCTTTGCCATAATGAATCGCTGCCGAATTTCTTTGCTGGCATCACGCCAGGCTTTGCCATTCACGGAGATCACGATGCGCAAGACGTTCCTGACCATCACCGCTCTGTCCCTCGTCACTCTCGGCGCCGCCGGATGTGTCTCGAAGAGCGAGTACACGAAGGCGGTCGAATCGGCCGAGGTCCGCTACAGCGCGCTCGAGGCGCAGAACGCGAGCCTCAAGAAGGAGCTCGCCGACGCGAAAAAGCGCAGCGAACAGCTGGCGGCCGACAATGCCCAGCTCGAGACCACGCTCGCCTCGAAGTCGGGCGAGCTGGGCAAGACGATCGTCGAGCTGCGCCAGCGCATCAGCGGGCTCGAGCGCGACCTGTCCGAGTCGAACAAGGCGCGCGAGGAGAAGGTGCGCGAGGTCAGCTCGACCTACGAGCAGCTCGTGAAGAAGATGAAGGGCGAGATCGACAAGGGCCAGGTCACGATCTCCGAGCTGAAGGGCCGGCTCACCGTCAACATGGTCGACGCCATCCTGTTCGACTCCGGCAAGGCAGAGGTGAAGCAGGACGGGCTGGTGGTGCTCGGCAAGGTCATCGAGATCCTCAAGACGGTGAACGACAAGACGATCCGCATCGAGGGTCACACGGACAACAAGCCGATCGTCGGCCCCCTCCTCCAGCGCTATCCGACCAACTGGGAGCTGTCGGCGGCCCGGGCGATCAACGTCACGCACTATCTGCAGAAGCAGGGCATCGAGCCCACCAAGCTTTCCGCCGCCGCCTTCGGCGAGTTCAAGACGGTGGCCGACAACGCCACGGCCGAAGGGCGCGCCAAGAACCGCCGCATCGAGATCGTGCTGGTTCCGAAAGAGTAGACGCCGCAGCGCTTGATAGATCTTCCACGCCGCCGGTGGATCCACCGGCGGCGTGTCTTTTTCATCCCCCGGCCGGGCCCGCCTCCACCTCGAGTGCATACTGTAAAGAGGCGGAGCCAACGTGCCGACGACGATTGCCGACACGGATCACCAAACCCGTCAATACCTCCTCGCCCGCTTCTGGGATGCCGCCCTGGGCTTCTGGCGGACCGGGGGCGCGGGTTCCGCGCGGGTCGCATGGCCGCTGACGCTGGCCGTCACCGCCTTGGCGCTCGCGAATCTGGCGCTCCAGTACCGGCTGAACGTGTGGCACCGCACGATGTTCGACGCCCTCGACAAGCGAGACGGCGCCGGCGTCCTGAGCCAGACCCTCGTGTTCTTTCCGCTGATCGCGGCCGTCGTGGGCGTGGCGGCCGTGCTCACCCTGGCCAAGATGACCCTGCAGCGGCGGTGGCGCGCCTGGTTGAACGCCCACGTGCTCGATCAATGGCTCGCCAACGGGCGGTACTACCAGCTCAACATGGTTCCGGGCGATCACGCCAATCCGGAGTACCGCGTCGCCGAAGATCTGCGTCAGAGTGTCGAGGCGCCGGTCGACTTTTCGATCGGCATCTTCTCGGCCCTGATGTCAGCCGTGGTCTTCATCAGCGTGCTCTGGTTCATCGGCGGCGAGCTCACGATCCTGATCGGCGTCACGACGCTTCGGATCCCCGGGTTTCTGGTCGTCGCCGCGTTCACCTATGCGCTGCTCGCCAGCGGCTCGATGGTCGTGATCGCCCGCGGCTTCGTCAGGGCGTCCGGGAACAAGAATCAGGCGGAGGCCGAGTACCGCTACGTACTCACGCGGCTCCGGGAAAACGGCGAGAGCATCGCGCTGCTGGGCGGCGAAACCGAAGAGCGCGCCGGCCTCGACAGCACGTTCACGCGGGTCCGCGCGCGCTGGTACGAGATGATGATGCAGTACTTTCGCACCACGATCGTCTCGCAGGCCAGCGGCGGCCTGGCTCCGGTCATTCCCATTCTGCTCTGCGCCCCCAAGTACGTCGCCGGCACGATGAGCCTCGGCGAGATCATGCAGGCGGTCTCCGCGTTCATCATCGTGCAGGCGTCCTTCAGCTGGCTGGTCGAGAACTATCCGCGGCTCGCCGACTGGACCGCTTCCGCCTCGCGTCTGGCCTCGCTCCTGGTGTCGCTCGACCGCCTGCAGGGCGCCGAGCACGAGGGCGCGATCGGCCGCATCGCGCGCACGTCGGCCGAGGGCGGCGCCCTCCGGCTCCGGGACGTGTCCGTCACGCTCGACGACGGCAGCGCGGTCGTGAACGAGGCCGACATCGAAATCGGGCGCGGCGAACGGGTGCTGGTCATCGGCGAATCCGGCACGGGTAAGAGCACGCTGGTGCGCGCGATCGCCGGCCTGTGGCCGTGGGGCTCCGGAGAGATCCAGCTCAACTTCGAACGGCTGTTCTTCATGCCGCAAAAGCCCTACGTGCCGCTGGGAACCCTGCGCCGGGCGGTCGCCTATCCGCTCTCGCCCGACGAGGTCGACGATGCGCTGCTTCGCAAGACGGTGGAGGAAGTGGGGCTAGGACAGTTTCTCGATCGGCTCGACGACGAGACGACGATGTGGGAGAACGTCCTCTCCGGCGGCGAGAAGCAGCGGCTCGCGTTCGCCCGTGCCCTCATCCAGCGCCCCGAGACCATCATCATGGACGAAGCGACGGCGGCGCTCGATCCTCTGGGTCAGGAGCAGATGATGCGGCTTCTGCTGGAACGCGTCCCGGAGGCCACCGTGATCAGCGTCGGCCACCGCCCCGAGCTCGAAGCCTTTCACACTCGCAAGCTCGTGCT
Organism: Candidatus Methylomirabilota bacterium; assembly: GCA_035649755.1. Lineage (GTDB taxonomy): Bacteria > Methylomirabilota > Methylomirabilia > Rokubacteriales > CSP1-6 > AR31. The sequence goes on along the minus strand of DASRIY010000243.1, from coordinate 5,784 downwards.
GGAGCACCGCGCCGACGGCGCGCGCCTGGTCAGGGATGAACCGCTGCAGCGAGCTTTTGGACGTCCCGCACGCATTCTCGCGAAGCTGCCGGTGCGCCGGAGAACACGAAAGGGCTGAAGGTTACGCGGTGCCGGGATCGGGCGTGCCCATCCAGAACGGACTGGTCTTGCCGATCAGCTCGAGAAAGGCGCGGCGCTCCTCGGCGCGGCGGGGGTACCAGGTCGAGAGGTAGTCGGCGTCGAGCATGTGGTGGCGCGACTCGGTGGCGAAGAAGCCGGCGAGCTCGACGAGACCGATGAAGCCTTCCTCCGAGCGGGCCTGGAACGCTGGCCAGCGACGCGCGTGCTCTTCCGACCGGAAGAGGTTCATGCCCGTTCACAGGAACGGCGGCCGGCCGCGGGAGGGGCCGAAGCCGTAGTTGAGGTGTCCCACGACCCCAGGGGGATCGACCCAGACGATCCGGCCATCCCGCATCTCGAGGGTCACCGGATCGCCGCAGTCGAGGCACGGGGCGTCGACGCGCACGGTCTCACCGGGGAAGAGCCAGGTCACCGATGTCGCCTCGAACCCACACTGCGCGAACCAGCGCTGCTCGCCGCGCACGGTGATCCGGTACTGCGTGGGCAGGTTGTTCAGCGGCGGAAACGACGCGATGTAATCCGTCTCGGGGTGGAGCCAGCCGATCGGATAGGCGCGCATTACGTCGTGCAGGAGTGAACGTCCCTCCTCGAGCCCGAGGCCCAGCGCCCGGGCGAGCTCCGCGTAGTGCGGCGCGCTCCCGGTGTCGATCAGCCCGCGCATGATGCGATGGAACATCCGGTCCCTGAGGACCGCGTCGGCAATCGCCATGGTGCAAACTCGAGGGGCATCAGATCCGGCGGCGGTGGCCGGTGGCGCAGGGCCACCGCCGCCGGGCGATGCTAATCGTGGAGAAGCTCGATCGCCTCTTCGTAGACTTCCATGTTCTTGCCGTAGGAGATGGCCGACGCCTGGGCCGCGCTCACGAGATGGCGCCAGCGCCACGGAAGGCGGGTGGCGTGAAACTCCTCAAAGGTGGCCTGATGGTGCTTGAAGGCGTGCATCTCGGTGAAGTTGTCGTGCACGACGATCGTGGCCAGACGGCTGATGAGCGCGTCCGGGTCGTAACCGAGGTCGGCGTATTGCTGCGCCAGGTTCACGGTGTTCTTCACCTCGGGCACCGCGCGCATCTGCCCGAGGTTGGTGACCTTCGACCAGTCAGTCGCTGGCTGCGTGTAGATGCTCTCCTCGAGTGCATCCAGCAAGGCGGACTGGGTGCGATGGGGCAGCGCCGCGACGGCATCCGGATTCGGCTGTGGCGGCGGCTCCATGCGGTTCTGTGTCGAGCGTACCTCGGGCCCCGTATGCCAGGTCAGCAGCGCCAGCAGCTTGTTGCGCAGGCTCACTCCCTGCAGCTTCAACAGATATCGGCGCAGGTTGACGCCTGTGTGCAGGTGCACGTCCATCGGGTTCCCGGTGAGCGACCGCATGAACAGCCCGGCGGCCCCGATCGACAAGGCTTCGCCCGTACCCTGGAGCGACAGACCCTCCGCGAGGGCCTTCGCGAGCATCCTTGGGATCTCCTGATAGTTGTCGCATCCGGTGATCGCCTCACCGAGGGCGCCGATCGCAGGAGTTTCCTCCGGGCTCGTGTGGAATCCCAGGGGGCGCTTCAGGAGCTCGTACTCCTCGAGCACCGCCTCGATGGGACTCAGGACAGGCGGCGTGGGAAACCGGCTGACGTACCGGACCGCGGGCCGCATCAGGAACGGCGTGTACTCGCGTCCCAGCCAGTCGAGGGCGCGCCACGTGAACATGGGAAAGATGAAGTAGTGATCGTCCAGCGTGTTCTTCGGGATCGCCACGGTGAGGAGCAGGTCCAGGGCCTCACCATGGGGGATGTGGTCCCAGAGCCAGAGGAAGTGGCGGTCCGCTCCGTTGTACAGGCCGCGGTCCACGCACGCGAAGAACGCCTTCTTGGTGGCCTCGACGCCGCCCGAATCCAGGGGCTCGGCATCCGCCAAGATGTACGGGCCCATGTTGGGGTGATTGATGTGCTTGTTCGATAGCGCCACGTGCTGAAGGATCGGCAGGAACCGCTGTTCTCCCGCCACGCGCTCCACGGTGTGGTGGAGCGCATGAATCCCGACGAGCGGGTGCAGCGGCCCGCCGTGGTGGCCGGGCGGCAAGTCCGAGGAACGAGTAACCGCGAGTGCCGATGCGGTCAGAACCTTCTTGACCGACAGGCCATCGCGCAGCTTGGCCAGGGTGGCTTCGATGATCCGGCTGGGGTCGGTCTCCTCGATGAACTGCACGAGCGGCTCGATGTCATCGGCGAACCGGACTGGCCTGTGCATGATCTCTCTCCTCTCGTTCCATTGAGAGCACGTCGCGCCTGGCACGTAGTGCCTGGATCGTACCGCGTCGTCGGATCCTGCGCAGCAATCTTGTCGGCTCGTGGCCTGACAAGTGCTTCACGGTGACAAGCTCCTCGGACCGGGCACCCGCCGCCGTAGGGTGCTATAAGTTGCCCACGCTCGTGGAGAGGAGGCAACGATGGATTTCGGGATCTTCAACCTGATGGGAGCACGCCAGCCGGACAAGCCGACGGCGCAGGTGTTCGGCGAAGTCGCCGAGCAGACGAAGCTGGCGGACGCGGTCGGCTACACGATCGCCTGGTTCGCCGAGCACCACTTCTCGAACTATTGTCTGTGCGCGTCGCCGCTCATGATGGTGGCGCACTGCGCTTCGATCACGAAGCGGATCCGGCTCGGCACCGCCGTCGTGGTGTTGCCGCTCTACAACCCGGCGCGGCTGGCCGCCGAGATCGCCACCGCCGACGCGCTGTCGAACGGCCGGCTGATGCTCGGCATCGGCGCGGGGTATCAGCCCTACGAGTTCGAGCGGTTCGGCGTCGACATCGCCCGGAACCTCGAGATGACCGACGAGTTCTGCGACATCCTCGACCTGGCCTTCAGCCGGGACTTCTTCAGCTATCACGGCAAGCACTACCAGATGCCGGAGACTCACATCCCGGCTCGTCCGGTGCAGAAGCCCCTGCCGATCTACGTGGCCGGCCACACCCAGGCGATGTTCCGCGCGGCCGCGCGTCACGGCTATCGCGTGCTGACGTCGGGACGGGTCGGTGGCGTCAAGCTCCTCGCCGAGCAATATGCCGACGTCGTCGCGGCCTTCGCCGCCGAGAAAGTGCCCGTGTCGCGCGCCCAGCTCACGCTCAACCGGTTTGCCTGCATCACCGGCAGCCGTGAGGAAGGGATGCGCTTCGCCGAGAACGCGCGCTATCAGTCGCGCCTGGCGTCGAGTCTGCGGCGCCGGCAGGAGGTGATGCAGGGCACCATCCTGGTCGATGTCCCCTTCCCCGACGAGCCACCGCTCGAGACCATCTACGACAACCTATTGATCGGCGACGTCGACACCGTGGCCGAGAGGCTCGTGGCCGAGATCCACGCGACCAGGCCCGCGCACGTCTGCTTCTCGTTCAAGGTCGGCGACACGGCGCACGCGGCGGCGATGCGCTCGATGGAGCTCATGATCAGTGAGGTCAAGCCGAGGGTCGACAAGGCGCTCGGCGCGGTCGACCACGCGGCGGCGGAGTAACCCATGGCACCTCTGGAAGTGCGCGATCCTCGTCTGCACGATCTCGTCGCACCCGACGCGCCGATCGATCGCATCGCCGGTGGTCTCACGTTCACCGAGGGCCCGGTGTGGCGCGGCGGCGCGCTGCTGTTCAGCGACATCCCCAACAAGCGCATCGTGCGCTGGCGCCGGCTGCCCGAAGGCCCCGAGCTGACGACGTATGCCACGGGCATGTCCAACGGCCTCACGCTCGATCGTCAGGGACGCGTGCTGGCGGCCGAGCACGACGGCCGCCGCGTCACGCGCGTCGCCGACGACGGCGCACGCTCGGGGCTGGCCGAGCGCTTCCAGGGCAAGCGGCTCAACAGCCCCAACGACATCGTCGTGAAGTCCGACGGGTCCATCTACTTCACGGACCCGCCCTATGCGGTCCGGCCCCTGCCGCCCGGAACGGCGCGGCCGGACCGGTGGTGGACCCAGCCGATCGAGGGCAAGGAGCAGCCGTGCCAGGGCGTGTACCGGATCACCCCTGACGGAACGCTTCACTTACTCGTCGACGACTTCGCGCTGCCCAACGGCCTCGCCTTCTCGCCCGACGAGTCGGTGCTCTACATCGACGACTCCGGCCACAAGCACATCCGCGCGTTCGACGTGCGGCCCGACGGCACGCTGACCCGAAGCCGCATCCTCCTGGACATGGCCTCGCCGGATCCCGGCGTGCCGGACGGCCTCAAGGTGGACGTGCAGGGCAACGTGTTCTGCACCGGGCCGGGCGGCGTCTGGGTGTGCCGGGCCGACGGCACGCTGCTCGGCCGCATCGTGCTACCGGAGCTGCCGGCGAACCTGGCGTGGGGCGAGGACGGGACCGTGCTCTTCCTGACCGCCCGCACCAGCGTCTACCGGATGCCGACGAAGACGCGAGGAACGCTCCTGGGCTGAGGGCCCGGCGCTATCAGACAGGGAGGAACACCATGACGCGCAAGCCGATCGCCTACGTGCAGGCCGCATGGCACACCGAGATCACCGATCATTGCCGGACGGCGTTCATGGCCGAGATGGCCAAGCACGGGTACGGGGCGGCGGACGTCGAGCGCTTCTCTGTGCCCGGGAGCCTCGAAATCCCGTTGATGGCCAGGAAGCTCGCGCGGACCGGCCGCTACGCCGCCGTGTGCGCCAGCGGCCTCGTCGTCAACGGCGGGATCTACCGACACGACTTCGTCGCCCAGGCCGTCCTGCACGGGATCGTGCAAACGTCACTGGAGACGGAAGTCCCCGTGCTCTCCGCCGTGCTGACGCCGCATCACTTCCACGAGCACTCGGTGCACGAGGAGTTCTTCAAGCAGCACATGCACACCAAGGGCAAGGAGCTGGCGGAGGCGTGCGTGGCGATCATCGGCCAGCTCGCCGCCGTCGCCTGAAATGGCCGGCTATACTCGACTCGAGCCATGCTGAACGCGCGTCCCCTCGCTGTCGCCGCCTTCCTCACGCTCGCCCTATCGGGACTCGCCGGCGCGGTCGCCGCGGACGAGAAGGCGCTCACCCAGCAGGAGATCGAGAAGATCGTGCGCGACTACTTGCTGCGAGAGCCCGAAGTGCTCGCGGAGGCGCTCGGCCAGCTGCAGCAGCGCAGGTCGGCGGCGGCCGCGATCAAGGCGAAGCAGGTCGTCCGCGACCATCAGCAGGCCCTCTTCTCGGATCCGACCTCGCCTGTCGAGGGCAACGCGCAGGGCACCATCGCCATCGTCGAGTTCTTCGACTATCGCTGTGTCCACTGCCGCCATGTTGCCGCCACGATCGATCGCCTCGTGACCTCTAACGCCTCGGTGCGTGTCATCTACAAGAATTTCCCGGTACTGGGCGAGCCCTCGGTCCTCGCGGCCCGAGCTGCCGTCGCCGCCCAGCAGCAGGGAGGATGGGCGAAGCTCCATCGCGCCATGCTCGCGTTCCAGGGAGACTTCACGGTCGAGAACATCCTGACCATGGGCAAGTCGGTCGGCCTCGACGCCGACAGACTCAAGACGGACATGATGTCGCCTGCGACCCAGAAGAGCTTGCGCGAAAATATGACTCTTGCGACCGCGCTCGGGCTCGACGCCACTCCGAGCTTCGTGATCGGCGACCGCGTCATCCGGGGCGCGCTCTCGCCCGAAGCCTTCCAGGCCATCATC
>DASRIY010000242.1:0-9438 GCA_035649755.1 Candidatus Methylomirabilota bacterium | reverse complement strand
CGGAGCCAGGTGGGCAAGGCGGGAGAGTGGCTCGGCTACTTCAAGGCGATCATGCCGGTGCGCGAGAAGTACTCCAAGAACGTCGGCGCCTGGCAGACCGAGGTCGCCCAGCTCAACGAGGTCGTGCACCTCTGGGCGTACCGCGATCTCAACGACCGGGCGGCCACGCGCGGCAAAGTTCTTCAAGATCCGGATTGGCAGGCCTTCCTCGGCAAGTCGGCGCCCCTGCTCCTCGAGATGCGCTCCATCGTGCTCATCCCGGCGCCTTCGTCGCCGATGCGGTAGTGCGAGCGGCAGGACGTCGCGGGGCTGGGGCCCCGACGTCCGAGGCGAGCGAAATACAAAAAATGCCGACTACAAACTGATGACCGACACACCGGACAAGCAGGTCGTCGAGCTGGGCTACGGGGGCAACGAGCGCCTCATGATGAACATGGGGCCTCAGCACCCGTCGTCCCACGGCGTGTTCCGGATGATCCTCACGCTCGAAGGCGAGACGGTCGTGGCCGTCGACGCCGTCATCGGCTATCTCCACCGCTGCCACGAGAAGCTGGGCGAGACGCTCACGTACGTGCAGTACCCGTCCATCGCGTCCAAGACCGACTACGTCGCGGCCATGACCTCGGAGCTGGCGTACGTCTCGGCCGTGGAGAAGATCGCCAAGTTCGAGGTGCCCCGGCGCGCGCAATACCTGCGCGTGATCGTGGCCGAGCTGCAGCGAATCGCCTCGCACTGCCTCTGGCTCGGCACGTGGTGCCTGGATATGGGCGGCGCCCTCGGCGGCGGCGCGACCGTGTTCCTCTACTGCATCCGCGAGCGCGAGATGGTGCTCGACCGGTTCGAGGAGCTCACCGGCGCGCGGCTCCTGTACGGCTTCCACCAGATCGGCGGCACCCGCTACGATATGCCGCCCGGCTGGGACAAGAAGGTGCGCGAGACGGTCGACTTCATCGAGGCGCGGCTCGACGAGTACGAGGCGATGCTCGAGGAGAACACCTTCTTCCGCGTGCGCACGCAGGGCGTCGGCGTGATCTCGCCCGAGCTGGCCCAGTCGGTCGGCGTCTCGGGCCCGCTCATCCGGGGCTCGGGGGTCGGCTACGACGTGCGGCGGGCCGAGCCCTACTCGTCGTACGGCGACTTCAGCTTCGATGTTCCGGTCGAGACCGCCGGTGACTGCTACGCGCGCTACCGCGTGCGCATGGTCGAATTCCGGCAGTCGATCCGGATCGTGCGCCAGGCGCTCGACGGGCTCCCGGAGGGCCCGATCTCCTCACGGCCGGGCGTGAAGTCGGTCGGACAGGTCCGAGTGCCGAAGGGCGAGGGCTACGCGCGGGTGGAAGGCGCGCGGGGTGAGGTCGGCTGCCACATCGTGAGCGACGGCGGTCCGAAGGCCTACCGCATGAAGTGGCGGGGCGCGTCCTTCTCCAACCTGGCCGTCCTGCCGCACATCGTGCCCGGCCACAAGGTGGCGGACGTGGTGGCGATCATGGGCTCGGTCGATCCCGTGTTCGGCGAGGTGGACCGCTAGGATGTCGCTGCCGCCCGCGCTCGCGCACGCGATCACCGCGTTCATCGTGCTGAACGCGCTGCTGGTGCTGGTGGCCTACGTCACGCTGCTCGAGCGGAAATTCGCGGCGCGCATGCAGTCGCGGATCGGCCCCTATTACGTCGGCCGCCCCCACGGGTGGCTCCAGCCCATCGCCGACGCGCTCAAGCTCATGATGAAGGAAGACATCGTCCCGACCGCGAGCGACCGCTGGGTGTACAACCTGGCGCCGATCGTGTTCCTGGTGCCCTGCCTGCTCATCTTCGCGACCATCCCGTTCGCGCCCGAGCTGGGCGTGGCCGACCTGAACATCGGCGTGCTGTTCTTCCTGGCCGTCTCGTCGCTCGAGATCGTCGGCCTGTTCATGGGCGGCTGGGGCTCGAACAACAAGTATGCGCTCCTCTCCGCGATGCGGGCGGTCAACCAGATCATTTCGTACGACTTGCCGTTCATCTTTGCCGCGCTGGTACCGGTTCTGCTGGCCGGCTCGATGCAGATGTCGGCGATCGTGACGGCGCAGCACGGGCTATGGTTCGTGGCGTACCCGGTCATCGGCCAGCTCGCGTTCGTCGCGTTCCTGGTGGCCACGCTCGCCGCCGAGAACCGCGTGCCGTTCGACATCCTCGAAGCCGAGTCCGAGCTGGTGGCCGGCTTTCGCGTCGAGTACAGCGGCATGAAGTTCGCGCTCATCCAGCTCGGCGAGTACGCGCACATGCTCGGCACGAGCTTTCTCGGCGCGCTCCTCTTCCTGGGCGGCTGGCTCGGGCCGGGCCCCGCGTGGCTCGGGCCCGTCTGGTTCCTCCTGAAGGCGGTGCTGATCTTCCTCGTCGTCACCTGGGTGCGCTGGTCCTTCGTGCGTATCCGCGTGGACCAGATCCTCGGAATCTCCTGGAAGCTCCTGCTGCCGGCGACGCTGATTCTCTTGATGGCGACGGGGTTCGTGGTCGCCCTGCGAGGGGCCGGTGGCGCATAACGGCGGAGGGACGACACCGGGATTCTGGCGTGAGACGGGCCAGCTGATCCGCGCCGTCGCGCGCGCCATGAGCGTCACGTTCCGCAACCTGTTCCGCAAGCCGGTGACCGTCCACTATCCGGACGTGCAGCGTCCGTACCCGGACCGGTTCCGCGGCATCCTCGCCCTGGCCTACGAGAAGGACACCGGCGAAGAGGCCTGCATCGGCTGCCGCCTCTGCGAGTACATCTGCCCGCCGCAGGTCATCAAGGTCGAGATGCTGAAGACCGAGAAGCGGAACTACGCCAAAACCTTCACGCTCGAGCTGTACTCGTGCGAGTTCTGCGAGCTCTGCGTGCAAGTATGCCCGACCGACGCGATCATCATGATGAAGTCGTTCGATCTGGCCGCGGCCGATCGCCGCGATCTCTTGCTCGACAAGGACCGGCTGCACGCCCTGGGCTTGACGTTCGAGCCGTCCTGGGCCACCGGCAACCGGCTGCGCGACATGCAGGCGCCCCCCAAGCCGACGCGGGCCGCGGCTCACGGGGACGCCAGGGGAGAAGCGAAGGAGCCGGCCGAGTGACGCTCGAAACGGTTGGATTCTGGGTGGTAGCGGTCGTGCTACTCGCCTCGAGCCTCGCCGTCGTGCTCACGCCCAATCTCTTCCACGCCGTGCTCTATCTCGCGGCGGCGCTCGTGGCCACCGGCGTCGTCTTCCTCCTGCTCGACCAGCCGTTCCTCTTTGCGGTGCAGCTCCTCCTGTACGCAGGCGGCGTGGTCACGATCGTCGTGTTCGCGATCATGCTGACCGAGCGGCTGGTGGGCGAGCGCCTGGTCCAGACCAGCCGTCATCTCGTGAACGGCGCGATCGTGTCGGCGGCGGTCTTCGTGGGCATCGCCGGATTCCTGATCCGGTCGCCGCTCGACGGCGCGCGCCCCGCCCAGAGCGCGGACGTGACGGCGGCGATCGGCCGCGCGCTCTTCGGCCCCTTCGCGATCACGCTCGAGCTCCTGGGAGTGCTGCTGGTGGTGGCCCTGCTCGGCGCGCTCCACTTCGCCCGGAGCGAGGAATGATCGGCCTGTCGGCCTACCTCACGCTGGCCGCGCTCGTGTTCTCCATCGGCCTCTTCGGCGTCCTGACGCGCCGGAATGCGGTCGGCATCCTGCTCGGCATCGAACTCATGCTCAACGCCGTCAACATCAATCTGGTCGCGTTCGCGCGCTTCAGCGGCAACGTGACGGGGCTGGTCTTCACGCTCTTCACGATCGCCATCACGGTCGCCGAGGTCGCCGTCGGGCTGGCCATCGTGATCGCGATCTTCCGCGTTCGCCGGACCGTCGAGGCAGACCGCCTCGACCTGCTCCGTGGCTAGCGCGATGGCGCCGAGCATCGGCTTGCCGCTCGCCGTCCTGGCGCTCCCGTTCATCGCATTCGTCCTGCTGGCGGTGGCGGCGCCGCTGCGGCGCGCCGGCCGGGCCGCCGGGCTCGTGTCCATCCTGACAATGGCGCTCGCGTTCGCGGCGGCCCTGACCGTCTGGGCGCGCGGCCTGGTGTTCGAGGCGACGTGGACGTGGATTCCCGCCGACGGCGGGCCCATCGCCTCCGTCGGGCTCATGGTCGACTCGCTGAGCCAGGCGATGCTGGTCCTCGTCACGCTGGTCTCGCTGCTGGTGCAGATCTACTCGCTCGCCTATCTCCACGACGAGCCGCCGGCCTCGCTCGGCCGGTACTACACCTATCAGTCGCTCTTCGCCTTCTCCATGCTGGGTCTGGTGCTGGCGCCCGGCTTTCTGCAGATGTTCATCTTCTGGGAGCTGGTCGGACTCTGCTCGTACCTGCTGATCGGCTACTGGTACGAACGGCCGGCGGCGGCGCGCGCCGCGGTCAAGGCGTTCTGGATCACCAAGCTCGGCGACGTGGGCTTCATCATCGGCATCGTGCTCCTGTGGTCGGCCACCGGGACGTTCGAGTTCACCGAGCTCTTCGACAAAGCGCAGTCGGTCTCGGGGCTGCCGCTGATCATGTTCCTCATCTATCTGGGCGCCGTGGGCAAGTCGGCGCAGTTCCCGCTGCACGTGTGGCTGCCCGACGCGATGGAGGGGCCGACGCCGGTCTCGGCCCTCATCCATGCGGCGACGATGGTGACCGCGGGCGTCTTCATGGTGACCCGGGCCGAGCCGCTGTTCGCGCTGGTCCCCGAGGTCCTGACGCTCATCGCGTGGGTCGGAGCCTTCACGGCGCTGCTCGCCGCGACGATGGCGTGCGTCGAGGGCGACATCAAGCGCGTCCTCGCGTACTCGACCGTCTCGCAGCTCGGCTACATGATGGCGGCGGCCGGCGCCGGCGCGGCCCAGGCGGGCTTCCTGCACCTGCTCACGCACGGCCTGTTCAAGGCGCTCCTGTTCCTCGCCGCCGGCGCGGTCATCCACGCGGTCGGCACCAACGACGTCTTCCGGATGGGCGGCCTCTTCCGGGCGATGCCGCACACGGGCATCGTCTTCATCGTGGGAACGCTGGCACTCGCCGGCGTGCCGCCACTGGCGGGGTTCTTCTCCAAGGAGGCGGTGCTCGGCGGCGTGTGGGAGGCGCATCTCACCGGCCCGTTCCTGATGCTGGCGCTCACGGCCTTGCTGACCGCGTTCTACATGTTTCGCGTCGTCTTCATCGCGTTCTTCGGCCGGGCGCACGCGGGGGGTCACCCGCACGAGGCGCCCTGGCTGATGCGCGGCCCCCTCTGGATCCTGGCGCTGCTCACCGTCCTGGTCGGACTGCGGCTGGCTGCCGGCGGCCTGGCGGCCGGCGGTGTCGAGGGACACGAAGAGGCGCCGGGGTGGCTTGCGCCGCTCTCGGTCGGGCTGGCGCTCGCCGGGTTCCTCCTGGCCTGGGCGATGTACCAGCGCGGCGTGATCGAGCCGGCGCGGGTCGCCACCGCGCTCGGGCCGCTCGACTTCATGGCGCGCCGGCGTTACGGGCTCGACACGCTCTACGCCGGGCTCTATCGCGGCATCATGCTCGGCTTCTCGCGGCTGATCGGCTGGATCGACCGCTACCTGGTCGACGGTCTCCTCAACGTCCTGAGCGCCCTGACGCTGCGGGCCGGCGCCCGGCTGCGCGGCATCCAGAGCGGCAAGGCGCAGGACTACGTCTACGGTGTCGCGTTCGGCGTGCTGCTCCTCATCGTCTGGGCCCAGCTATGGCGCTAGCGGTCTGATGCGCCCCCTACTCCCGGAGCTCTCGATCATCACGTGGGCGCCCTTCGTGGGCGCGCTGCTCATCATGTTCACGGCGCGCCATCGCCCGCGGGCGGTCCGCTGGATCGCCGCGGTGACGACCGGAATCTCGGCCGTGCTGTCGATCCACGTCTACGCCGCGTACGACTACGAGACGGCCGGGTTCCAGTTCTACGAGAAGCTCCCGCTGGTGCCGCCGCTCGGCATCTCGTACGAGCTCGGCGCCGACGGGATCAGCCTGCTGATGCTCCTCTTGACGTCGATCATCATCGTGGCCGGCGTGTTCGCGTCGTGGACCGTCCAGGTGCGGAGTCAGGAATTCTATGCGCTGCTGCTGGCGCTCGTCACCGGTGTCTACGGCGTGTTCGTGTCGCTCGACCTTTTCGTCCTGTTCCTGTTCTACGAGCTGGCCGTGCTGCCGATGTACCTCTTGATCGGTATCTGGGGATCGACGGGCGAGGTGCGCCCCCGCGGCGTGTTCGCCTGGGCGTTCCGCGAGACCGGCGTCGGCACCAAGGAGTACGCGGCGATGAAGCTGACCCTGTACCTCCTGTTCGGGTCGGCGTTCATCCTGGTCGGGATCTTCGCGCTCTACGTCAACGCCGGCGCCACGTCGTTCTCGTTCCTCGATTTCGAGGCTTCGGCGTTTCCGCGGGGACTCCAGCGCTGGGTCTTCCTGGCCTTCTACGTCGGCTTCGGCATCCTCGCCGGCATCTGGCCGCTGCACACGTGGTCCCCCGACGGGCACGCCTCGGCGCCGACGGCGGTCTCGATGCTCCACGCCGGCGTGCTCATGAAGCTCGGAGCGTACGGGGTCGTACGGGTGGGCATGGGCCTCTTGCCGGAGGGCGCGGCCGATCTCGCGTGGCTCGTCGGGACGATCGCGTGCGTGAACATCGTCTACGGCGCGCTCTCGTCGATGGCGCAGACCGATCTCAAGTACGTCATCGCGTACTCGTCGGTGTCCCACATGGGGCTGGTCATGCTCGGCGCCGCGACCCTGACCGAGCCGGGGCTCAACGGCTCGGTGTTCCAGATGTTCGCCCACGGGGTGATGACCGGCCTCTTCTTCGCGCTGGTCGGGCTCGTCTACGAGAAGACCCACTCGCGCGAGATCTTCAAGATGAGCGGGTTCGGCAAGGCGATGCCGGGTATCGCCACCGCCTTCACGATCGGCGGCCTCTCGTCTCTGGGCCTGCCGGCCACCGCGGGCTTCGTCGCCGAGCTCTTGACCTTCCTCGGCGCCTGGCGCTCGGCCCATCGCTGGTGGCTCTTCGCGGCCGTCGCCGGCACGTTCCTGACGGCCGTCTACGTGCTGCGCGTCGCCAAGCAGATCTTCTGGGGCCCGCCCGCGCACGCCTTCCATCATCTCGAGGACGCCCGCGGGCCCGAGTGGGTGGCGCTGATCGTTCTGGTGTTCGTGCTCGTGCTCTTCGGCATGGTGCCGGGGCTGGCGATCGCGCCCGTGGGCACCGCGACGGTCCCGCTCCTGTCCCGGATCGTCAGTCCATGACAGCGTTCACGCTCGAGCTCGGCCTGGGCGTTCTCCTGCTCCTGGTGTTCGCCGCGAGCCTCGGCGCCCGCGGCGGCGATCGCCGCTGGATCGCGTGGCTGGCGACAGTGGGCGTCCTGGTGCTCGGTATCGTCAGCGCGTTTCTGAAGCCGACGCCGCCGGCGCTCTTCGGCATGTTCGTCCAGGACGGGCTGGCGATCTTCGCGAAGCGGCTCTTCTTGGTCGCGACCTTCATCGGCCTCCTGGCTGGCATCGCCCCGGGCGCGGTCGCGTGCGGCCGTCGCGCCGGCGAGTACCACCTGCTCGTCCTCTCCTCGCTGTTCGGGATGCTGGTCCTCGCGTCGGCCCGCGACCTGATCCTGCTCTTCGTGGCCTTCGAGCTGATGTCGATCCCGCTCTACGTCCTGGCCGGCTTCCTCAAGCGCCAGGACGAGGCGGTCGAGGCGGCCCTGAAGTTCTTCCTGGTCGGCAGCGTGTCGTCCGCGGTGATGGCGTACGGGCTCTCCTTCGTGTACGGCGCGGCGCGCACGACCGATCTCGGGGGAGTCGCGCAGGCGTTCGGGCCGGGTCAGCCGCTCGTCCTCTTGGGCCTCCTGGCGGCGTTTGCCGGCTTCGCGTTCAAGATCGCCGCGTTCCCGTTCCACATGTGGGTGCCCGATACGTACGAAGCGGCGTCGACGCCGTTCGTGGCGTGGCTGTCCGTCGCGCCGAAGGCCGCCGGCTTCGTGGCGCTCTTCCGCGTGTATTTCGAGGGCATGGGCGACCGCGCGAGCGTCTGGATCCCGATCGCCGCAGGCCTGGCAGCGATCACGATCGTCGCCGGCAACCTGATGGCGCTGCCGCAGCAGAACACGAAGCGTCTCTTGGCGTACTCGGGCATCGCCCACATCGGGTACATGCTCGTCGGGTTCGCGGCGGCGTCGGTCGCGGGAACGGCGATGATCCTCTTCTATCTCGTCGCCTACGTCTTCGGGAACATGGGCGCCTTCCTCGTCGTCGAGGCAGTCGCGCGCTCGGAGCGCTCCGAGGCGACGGCGGCGCTGCGCGGTCTGGCTCAGCGCTCGCCGCTCCTCGCGCTGGCGATGCTGCTGTTCCTGCTCTCGCTGGGCGGCATTCCGTTCGTGGCGGGCTTCTGGGCGAAGCTCTACGTCTTCTGGGCAGCCGCGGCCGCCGGCCTCTACTGGCTCGTGCTGCTCGGGGCACTCCTGACCGTGGTCGCGCTCTTCTACTACCTGCTCGTCGCCAAGCGGATGTACATCGAGCCCCCGGACGCCGGCGCCGGACCGCTCCGAATGCCCCCCACCCTGGCGCTGGCCCTGATTCTCTGCGCTCTGGCCGTGGTCGGTCTCGGGCTCTATCCCAAGCCAGTCGTGATGGCTGCGCTCCGGGTCGCGGCCCCGCTCTTCTAGTCTAGTCCGCCAGGTCTGCCGTCGCTCGCCGCAGTGCTCACAAATAGCTGAAATATCGGCACGTTTTTCGAACTTCTTGACGCAGAGCGCAATTACGGATACTTTTTTGTACCAACTGGTCAGTACACATGACGACCAAGACGGCGGAAAGCGGAAGCACCGGGCGGGTCCGGGACGGGCGGTCGACGCGCGAGGCGATCCTCGAGGCGGCGAGCCGGCTCATTCACGTGCACGGCTACAACCACACCTCGCTCGACGACGTGCTGCGCGAGAGCGGCGTCGGCAAGGGTAACTTCTACTACCACTTCAAGAGCAAGGAAGAGCTCGGCTACGCCATCCTGGATCAGATCATCGCCTCGTTCCTCGAGCGGACGCTCGAGCCCTGCTTCGCGGACGCCGAGGGCGACACGCTCGCGCAGATCCATTGCTTCCTCGACCGCGTGCTCGCGGCGCAGCGCGAGAGCAACTGTGTCGGCGGCTGCCCGCTCGGCAATCTCGCCGCCGAGCTGTCCGACGTGCACGAGGGGTTCCGGGCGCGGCTGGCCTCGGTGTTCGCGGCGTGGCGCGAGCGGCTCACGCTGGCGCTGCGCGCCGAGCAGGCGAGGGGCGGGGTCGACGACGCGTGCCGGCCCGACGCGGTCGCTGATTTTCTCGTCGCGTCGCTGGAAGGCGCGATTCTCCTGACCAAGCTCACGAAGGACATCGTCGTCATGGAGCAGTGCGTGGCGGAGATGAAGCGCTATCTGACGCTGTTCGAGCCGAGGGTATGACTGTCATGGACAGC
>DASRIY010000241.1:0-3192 GCA_035649755.1 Candidatus Methylomirabilota bacterium | reverse complement strand
GAAGTGCATGATCCAGTTCAGCCGGGCGCCCATCAGGAACACGACGTCGGCGTTCTGCAGCGCATGGCTGCGCGCGGCGCCGACCGAGAGCGGATGGTTGTCGGGCATCACGCCCTTGCCCATCGGCGAAGCCAGGAACGGCACCTTGGTGCGCTCGATGAAGGCCCGCACCTCATCCTCGGCCCGGGAGTACGCCATGCCCTTACCGATGATGACCAGCGGCCGCTCCGCTGAGCGCAGCGCGTCCAGCGCCTTCTCCACGTCGGCCTGGACGGCCTGGGTGCGCGGCGGGTCCGGGCAGCGCGCCGCCTCTTCCACCCGTGACTCGTCGACCTTGCCGGTGATGATGTCGTCGGCGATGTCGAGGTAGCTCGCGCCCGGGCGACCGTAGATCGAGTTCCGGACGGCCATCTCGACGTAGAACGGAATGCGATGAACGTGCTCGATGGCGTGGGCGAACTTGGAGAACGGGGTCGCGATGTACACCTGGCGCTCTTCCTGGAAGGCGCCCATGCCGTTACGCCAGGTCTCCGACGCGCCGCCGATCAGGATCATCGGCCAGCCGTTCTGCTGGGCGTTGGCGAGGCCGGCGAGGGCATGGACCACGCCCGGGCCCGACACGACCAGGCAGGCGCCCGGGCGGCCGGTCAGATAGCCGACGGCCTGCGCCGCGTATGACGCCGACTGCTCGTTGCGCATGCCGACGTAGGTCATGCCCTCTCGCTGCGCGGCCGCGGCGATCGGCTGCACCGGGAAGCCGACGATCCCGAACATGTACTGAACGCCCTGTTTCTTGAGGTTTCTCGCTATCAGTGTTGCGCCGTCGACTTCCGCCATGAGCTCTCTCCTGTCAGAATGGGAATTCCAGAAACCCTTGCGCCGCCGACTACCGTCAGATCCCGGCTAAGATCGCGCCCCCCGGGGCCGGAGTCAAGCCCCGGGAAGAATGCGATCCTTCAGCTCGATCTCGATGAACGCGAACTCGAACGGGTTGGCGTTTCGCACGTCGTGCTCGACGCCGGCCGGACGGAAGTACGGCAGGCCCGCGATCAGCTCGTTCACCGCGTCGCCGGCGGGCCCGGTCGCCGCGAGCCGGCCGGTCGTGAGCGGCACCACGACGTAGGCCATCTCGTGACGGTGTGGGCCGGTGCTGGCTCCCGGCGCGAAACGCCACTCGGTCACGCGCACACGCTCGTTGTCGATCCGGACGGTCGCAACCCCTCGCAGGTCCGACGGGGCGGTGGTCATGAAGCCCTCCTGATTCATAGGCGCGCGTAGAATCTTCCCACAAGATGACGCCAAGAGCGCGCGCAACACGCCTGATCGCCGGAGCGCTGGCCCTCGTTTCCATCGCCGGCTGCTCGGCGCGATCCGGCAGTCCGCCGCGGCTCTCCTCCGCCTACGTGAGCCATATCGTCTGCTCCTACGTGTTCGTGTCGGGGCTGGATCCGGCGCGCGTGGATGCGGAAGACATCGCGGGTAATCCGGTCTTCAACGGATTCCACTGGGCGATGCGTCACGAGGTGATCCAGGCCGATCGCGCGGTGACGGCCAGGACGCTCGGCGGTTTCGAGAGCCGCGCGGTCTATCGAGACGGACTCGGCTGCCTGAACCTGAATGGGAGCCCGCCACCCGTCGCGCCGACGCGCGCCGAGATCGAGGCCGACGGGCCGATCGCCGCGCTCCTGCCCGATATCGCTGGACCGGAGGTCGTCGCGCCCGACAGGCCAGGCCTCAAGAAGGCGCTCGACGACGCCTTCGCCGAGCCCGACGGCAAGCCGGTGCGCAACACCCACGCGATCGTCATCGTCCACGACGGGCGCGTGATCGCCGAGCGCTACGCCCCGGGCTTCGGCATCGACACGCCCGTCCACGGCTGGTCGGCGACCAAGTCGGTGAACAACGCGCTCCTGGGCATTCTCGTCCGCCAGGGAAAGCTCAAGATGGAAGATCCGGCGCCGGTCCCCGCCTGGCAGGCCCCGGGCGATCCGCGCCGCGCCATCACGCCGGACGACCTCTTGCGCATGCGGAGCGGGCTCGACCTCGGCAACTCGCTCTCGGCCAGCCTCCTGACCGCGTGGGACAGCTCGGCGCGGATGGTCTTCTACGAGCCCGACCTGGCTGGATTCGCCGAACAGGCCGACCTCGGCGCGAAGCCGGGAACCGAATGGAAGTACACCAACGGCAACCCGGCCATCCTCGCACGCATCGTCCGCGATCAGGTCGGCAGCGGCGCGCTCGACGTGCTGCGCTTCGCGCGGCGCGAGCTGTTCGGGCCGCTCGGGATCCGCCGCGCCACCCTTGAGCTCGACTCGACCGGCACGCCCATCGCCGGAGCGTTCCTCTTCGCGACGCCGCGCGAATGGGCGCGCTTCGGCATCCTGTTTCTCGACGACGGTGTCGTGGGCGGCCGGCGCATTCTTCCCGAGGGCTGGGTGCGCTATTCGACGACGCCCACCCCGGACGCCTGGATCGGCTACGGCGCCGGCTGGTGGATCAACAACGACGAGAGCCGCGGCGCGGTCTTCCGCCGAAAGCACGGCATGCCGCCCGAGGCGTTCATGGCGATGGGCATCTACGGCCAGACGGTCGTCGTCGTCCCGTCCCGGCGGCTCGTGATCGCGCGTTTCGGAACCACCTACGACCTCATGATGGCGATGGTCGACATCTGTCGGCTGACCGCCGACACGATCAGCGCGCTCTAGCTTTCCGGAGCGGCGACAGGCGGGCGAGGGAGTAGACTCCCTGGAGGAGACGCCCATGGCCGAGACGCGCGCGACTGACGTCCACCCGCCCTACCTCTACCCGGACTACAAGAGCACGCGACTCCGAGCGCCGGCGCAGCCGCTGGTGCGCGTGGCGCCGAGTCCGCTCGAGGCGGCGGGGCCCGTGTTCCCGCAGCACTTCGTCAGGGAGAGCGAGGCCGATCTGACGACCTGGGGCACGAGCGCCCCGCTCGGGGAGAAGATGGTGCTCGTCGGCCGGCTTCTCGACGAGGACGGCCGGCCGGTGCGGCGCGCGCTCATCGAGGTGTGGCAGGCCAACGCGTCCGGCAAATATCCGCACCCGGTCGACGATCACGACGCGCCGCTCGATCCCAACTTCCTCGGCAAGGGCCAGGTGCTCACCGACGACGAGGGCCGCTACCGCATCGTCACCGTCAAGCCCGGCGCCTATCCCTGGCAGAACCAT
>DASRIY010000240.1:0-4707 GCA_035649755.1 Candidatus Methylomirabilota bacterium | reverse complement strand
AGGGGCGGCGCATCTTCAACCGCCTCACCGTCCGCGAGAATCTCACCATGGGCGCCTATCTCCGGAGCGATGCCGGCATCGCTGCCGATCTCGATCGGGTCTTCGCGCTCTTCCCGCGCCTCGCCGAGCGCGTCACGCAGGTGGCCGGCACGCTCTCGGGCGGCGAGCAGCAGATGCTCGCCATCGGGCGCGCGCTGATGGCCAATCCGCGGGTCCTGCTGCTGGACGAGCCGAGCATGGGGCTGGCGCCGGTCCTGGTGGAGCAGATCTTCGACAAGATCAGCGACATCAACCGGCAGGGCATGACGATTCTCCTGGTCGAGCAGAATGCCGCCATGGCGCTTTCCATCGCGCACCGGGGTTACGTGCTCGAGACCGGCTCGATCGCCCTCGAGGGCACAGCCGCGCAGCTCTCCGACAACGCCGACGTCCGCCGCGCCTACCTCGGTGAATAGGCGACCGGGCCTCGGCGCCTGGATCTTGCTGGCCTTCGTGCTCCTCGCGGCCGCGGCGGTGCGGCTCCGCCTGCTCGAGGCGCCGCTCGACCGGGACGAGGGCGAGTACGCCTACTTCGGCCAGCTCCTGCTCCAGGGAATTCCGCCGTACGCGACGGCCTATCACGCCAAGCTGCCCGGGGTGTACGGCGCGTACGCCCTGGCACTCGCGCTCTTCGGCCGATCGATCACCGGCATCCATCTCGGGCTGCTCGTCGTCAACGCGGCCACGAGCGTCCTCTTGTTCCTCGTCGCGTTCCGGCTCTTCAACCGGACGGCGGCGGTCTCGGCGGCGGCCGTCTTCGCGATCGTGTCGCTCAGCCCGCGACTGCAGGGTCTCGCCGCGTACGCCGAGCACTTCCTGCTCCTGCCCGCGCTGGCCGGCGCGCTCGTCCTGATGCGGGCGGTCGAGTCACGGCGGCTCCTCACCTTCTTTGCGGGCGGCGTCCTGGTCGGCCTGGCCTTCATCGTCAAGCAGAGCGGCGGCGCCTTCGTGCTCTTCGCCGCGCTGTATGCCCTTCTCGCGCCGGGGCCGGCCGCGGAGCGCGGCGACTGGGGACGTCGGTCGGTGCCGGCGCTCGCCGTCGTCGCCGGAGCGCTGGTTCCGTTCGCGGTCGTCTGCGCGGGCTTCGCCGCCGCCGGCCTCTTCGACCGCTTCTGGTTCTGGACGGTCGTCTACACGTCCCACTACGCGTCGACGACCCCGCTGGCGGTGGGCCTGCTGCTCCTCGCGCTCGCGGCGCGCTCCATCCTGAGCTCGTCCTACCTGGTCCTCGTCCCCGTCGTGGTCGGTATCTCGGCGCTCTTCTGGGATCCGCGCGCACGCGCCGGACGGCCCTTCATCGCGCTGCTGTCGATCTGCGCGCTGGCCGGGACCTCGATCGGTCTCTACTTTCGAAATCAGTACTTCCTGCTCCTGGCTCCTGCGGCCGCGCTCCTGGCGGGGCTCGGCGCTGACGCGCTGGCCAATCGCTTGGCGCGGGCGCCCGCCCTGCGGCATGCCGTGTGCGCCGCGCTGATCGTGCTGCCGCTGGGACATTTCGCGTGGGCGGAGCGCGCGATCTTGTTTGAGACGCCGCCTGCGGACCTGGCGCGCGCGCTGGCGCCGCCGCGCAATCCGTGGCCCGAGTCGCTGGAGATCGGGCGCTGGATCCGGGCGCGCGGCGCGCCCGAAGACCGCATCGCGGTCATCGGCTCGGAGCCGCAGATCTACTTCTATGCCGGCCTGCGCGCGGCAACGGGTTATATCTACATGTATCCGCTGATGGAGAATCAGCCCTACGCCGCGGAGATGCAGCGCCGGATGATCGGCGAGATCGAGGCGGCGCGGCCGCGGTTCGTCGTCCTGGTCAACGTCGCCGTGTCCTGGAACGTCGGGCGGATGTCCGATCGCACCGTGTTCCAGTGGTGGAACCGGTATCAGGAAGGCTTCGAGCGCGTCGGAGTCGCCGACATCATGGAGCGCGGGACGCGGTACGTGTGGGGCCCCGACGCGGCGGACTACACCCCGACGTCGCCCGTGTGGGTCGCGGTCTTCGAGCGAAGAGCGTGATGTCCCGGAAGACCAGCGTCGTCGTCCTGGTGGCGCTGGGCGTCATCCTCGGCGCCGTTCTCATCTTCGCCGGTCTCAGCCAGCGCTATCTCTGGGACGACGAGGCGGAGACCGCGCTGCTCGCCGAGCGTGTTCTCCGGTTCGGCGTTCCGCTCGCCTGGGACGGCGCGAGCCTGGTCTCGCAGGAATGCGGCCAGGACTACGACCAGAACTACGTCTGGCGGCAGACCCCGTGGCTGCCCATCTACGTCGCGGCCGCCTCGTTCAAGCTTTTCGGCGTGAGCACGTTCGCGGCGCGGCTTCCGTTCGCGCTGCTGGGACTGCTCGCTGTGCCGTCCATGTACCTCCTGGCGCGCCGGGTGTTCAACGACTGGACCACCGCGCATCTCGCCGCCGCGTCCCTACTCTTCTCCGTGCCGTTTCTGTTGCACGTGCGCCAGTGCCGCTACTACAGCCTGGCGATCTTCGCGTCGATCTGGATCCTCTACTTCTTCTTCTCGCTGCGCGAGCGGCCGCGTCTGGCCGCCGCGGGCCTGGCCGTGTCGCTCACGATGCTGCTGCACACGAGCCAGCTCCTCTTCTTCGGCGCCGTGGCCGGGCTGGCCCTCGGCTTCCTCGTCGCGCGGTTCGAGCGCGCCGCGCTGCCCTGGCTCGCGGCCGGGCTGGCAGCCGCGGTTGCGCTGAACTTCCCCTGGCTGCTCGGATCGGATCTCGGGGGCAAGAGCGGGAACCTCCTCTCGCTCAACTCCGCCGCCATCTATCTGACGAGCCTCATCTGGTACGTCACCCGGATCGAATCCTACGCGTTCTCCGCCCTGCTCCTGGGCGCTGCCCTCGTCGTGGTCGTCGCGATGAAGTGGACGCGTATCGACTTCGCCGCGCCGGAGACCCGGGCCTGCCTGTTTCTCGTCGCGTTCACAGTGGCGCACGTCGTGGTCGTGGCCCTGGTTCCGTTCGTCTTCTTTCGCTATGCCCTCACGCTCCTGCCCTTGCTGGCGCTCCTGCAGGCGCGGATCATTCGCGTCATCGGCCAGGGAAGCCGGGCGCTGGCGGCAGCCGTCCTGTTGCTCGCCCTGCTGATCGACCGGGGCGATCTCGTGTTCGCCGGACGATTCACCATCACGCTCTACAAGTACGTGGACGAGATCGTTCACCACGTGCCCGGGCCGATCGAGGGGATCGTCACCTACCTCAAAGACGCGGCGCGGCCCGGTGACCGGGTGTTCATCTCCTACGGCGATCTGCCGCTGCGCTTCTACACGAAGCTCGAGGTGCGCGGGGGACAGGGTTGCCAGAGCCTCGCCGGCTGGCCGCCGCCCGAGTGGGCCATCGTGCGCTACTTCTTCCGCTTCCGGCCGGCCGCGCCCGGGGCGACCGAAGATGCCGGCCGCACGATCCAGTACCTGAGGTCCGAGCTGACCGAGCGTCAGTACCGCCGCATCGACCTTCCCGTGATCGACACGATCTGGGAGAACATCCCGGAGCCCGACCGGCTCGTCTTCCGCATTCCCGCCAATCGCGCGAAAGTCTCGCTGTATCAGAAGATTCGCCCGTGAAGTCGCGCCTCGTCGTCTGGCTCGCCCTCGGGCTGATTCTGATGACGGCGGCGGCGATGCGCGTCCGGCTGCTCGATATCCCGCTCGATCGCGACGAGGGTGAGTACGCGTACTTCGGCCAGCTCCTGCTCGAAGGCGTGCCGCCCTACGCTGCCGCCTACAACCTCAAGGCGCCCGGAATCTACGTCGCCTACTCGCTGATCCTCGCCTTACTCGGCCAGACGACCACCGGGATCCACGTCGGGCTCATCGTCGTGACGTCGCTCGCGACCGTCTTGATGTTCGTCCTGGCCCGGAGCCTGGCGGGGGCGACGGCAGGCCTGGTCGCGTCGGCCCTCTACGCCACGCAGGCGCTGAATCCCAAGATCCTCGGCTTCGCCGCCTATGCCGAGCACTTCGTCCTGCTCTTCGTGATTGCGGGCTCCATCGTCTTGCGGCCGCTGGCGCAGAGCCGCCCGCCGCTGCGCCTCGTGGCCGGCGGGATTCTCTTCGGCCTGTCGTTTCTCATGAAGCAGAGCGCGGCGGCCTTCGTCCTCGGCGCCGCGCTCTATCTCTTCCTGTCGAGCGCCGATGAGCTTGCGGCCAGCGACGGAGCCGCCGCCGGCGACGGTCGCCTCGCGCCCTGGCGAGAACGCCTTCGCTCCGTGGCTCTCTTCCTGGGCGGCGCCGTCGCCCCGTTCGTACTCGTGTGTCTCTGGCTCCTGCTGGCGGGAACGCTCGGAACGTTCCTGTTCTGGGCGTTCGTCTACGGATCGACGTACTCGGCCTCGTTGTCGGCGAGCTTCGGCAACCTCGGCGGCCGCTTCGTGGCCGTCGCGCCGTCCTCGTCCGTCACGCTCACGCTCGTCGTGATCGGGATCGTCGCCCTTCTGCGAGACCGGCTTCGGGCCCGGAAGAGCTTCGTGCTGCTCCTGGCCGCCGCGTCGTGTGTGGGTTTCGCGGCCGGCCTTCACTTCCGGCCGCAGTACTGCCTGCTGCTCATCGCCCCGCTCGCCATCATGGCGGCGGTCGGCGTCGACGCCCTCGGGCGTCTCATACCGCCGCAGCCGAGCGGACTCCGGATGGCGGTGCCGGTCGTCCTGGTGATCGCGGCCCTGGCGCAGCC
>DASRIY010000239.1:0-12158 GCA_035649755.1 Candidatus Methylomirabilota bacterium | reverse complement strand
CGTCGCCGCGGAAAAGTCCACGAGCTCCCGCAGCACCCGCTGATTGGCGTCCGTCCACACCGTCGCCGTCTCGACCGCCTTGCCGCTCCACCGAGTCAGGTCCATGTCGCTCCTCCTGCCGTTCGTTCTCATCTTTCGTGTGCCCGCGTCGCCCTTCGTTCGATCGAACCCAGGATAACGCGACGCGTTATATCATTCAACCAATTTAGCGCACCGCGTTATAAGCCGTGTGCTACGGTCACTTATCCCTTTTAGATTACTGGCTTACCAGGAGGATCGGCATGGCTGCCGACACCCTAGCGCGGATGTTCTGGGAGCAGGTCGAGCGGAGCGGCGACCGTCCGGCGCAGCAGTTCAAGCACGGGGCGGGCTGGACGACGATCACGTGGCGCGAGGTCGGCGAGACCGTGCGCGAGCTGGCGCTCGGTCTCCTGGCGCTCGGCCGCGCCAAGGGCGACTCCGTCGCGCTGCTCTCGTCGAGCCGCGCCGAATGGGTCCAGGCCGACTTCGCGATCTTCACCGCGGGCTGCGTGACGGTCCCGGTCTATCCGAGCTATCCGCCCGACCTGATCGCGTACATCGTGAACGATTCCGGGGCCCGGACGATCATCGTCGAGGATCCAGCGCAGCTCGCGAAGGTGCTCCAGGCGCGGGAGAAGACACCGAACCTCGAGCACATCATCGTCATCAGCGACTACGACGCCCCACAGCCTCCCAAGATGGTCATGACGTGGGAATCACTCCGCCGCCTGGGACGCGAGAACGCCGGCACCGGTGCCCTGGGCAGCCTGCTTGCCGAGCGCGTGGCGTCGACGCGCCCGACCGACCTGGCGACGATCGTGTACACGTCGGGAACCACGGGGCCCCCGAAGGGCGTCATGCAGACGCACGGCAATCACATCGCCGCCGTGACCGCCTCGAAGCAGGCGACGCCCGTCGAGGAAGGCTGGGTGCATCTCCTGTTCCTTCCGCTCGCCCATTCCTTCGCGCGGCTCGAGTCGTTCCTCGGCGTCGCGCACGGGCTCACGACCGCGTTCGCGGAGAACCTGGACAAGGTCGGCGAGAATCTGCGGGAGACGCGGCCACACTTCATCTGCAGCGTGCCGCGCGTCTTCGAGAAGGTCTACGGCAGGATCCTCGCCGGGGTCGAGGCGGGCTCGCCCGCCAAGAAGAAGATCTTCAACTGGGCCGTCTCGGTCGGACGCGACGTGAGCCGCCACCAGCAGCGCGGCCAGCCCGTGCCGACCACGCTCGAGCTCAAGCGCAAGATCGCCCACAAGCTCGTCTTCTCGAAGCTCCACGCCGCCCTCGGCGGGCGTCTGCGCTGGGCCGTGTCCGGCGGCGCTCCGCTCTCGCGTGACATCGCCGAGTTCTTTCATGCCGCGGGCATTCTCCTTCTCGAGGGCTACGGGCTGACGGAGACCTGTCCGGTGCTGACGTTCAACCGGCCGGACCGTTACAAGTTCGGTTCCGTCGGTCAGACGCTGCCGGGCGTCCAGGTCCAGATCGCCGCGGACGGCGAGATCCTGGCGCGCGGGCCGAACATCGCGACGCTCGGCTACTTCAAGCAGCCGGAGGCCACCCACGAGGTCTTCGGCGCCGACGGCTGGTTCCACACCGGCGACATCGGCACCATCGACGGCGACGGCTTCCTGTTCATCACGGATCGAAAGAAAGATCTCATCGTGACCGCGGGCGGCATGAACATCGCGCCCCAGAACATCGAGAACCTCCTGAAGGCCGATCCGTTCATCAGCCAGGTGATGGTCTACGGCGATCGCCGGCCCTATCCGGTGGCGCTGATCACCGTGAACTCCGACGAGCTCTCGAAATTCGCGCGCGAGCAGGGGATCCTGACCAGCGAGGCGGCGGCCATCGTCAAGCATCCGAAGGTCGTCGAGCGCGTGGGACGCACGGTGGAGGAGAAGAACACGCAGCTGCAGTCGTACGCCCGGATCAAGCGCTTCACCGTGCTGCCCACCGACTTCACGCTCGACGGCGGCGAGCTGACGCCGACGCTCAAGGTGAAGCGCAAGGTGGTCTCGCAAAAGTACCAGGACGCGATCGAGGAGCTCTACCGCTGAGCGCCGGGGCCGGCGCGCTGGCCGGCAAGGTCGCCGTCGTCACCGGCGCCAGTCGCGGCCTCGGCCGAGCGATCGCGGTGGCGCTGGCGGAAGCGGGCGCCGACGTGGCTCTGGCGGCCCGTTCCAAGGCTGCGCTCGAGGAGACCGCCGAGCTCGCGACGCGGGCAGGCCGGCGGGCCGTCGTGGTCCCCACCGACGTGTCGAGCTACGCCGAGGTGGACGCCCTGATCCAGCGCACCGTCCGAGAGCTCGGCCGGCTCGACGTCGTCGTCAACAATTCCGGTGTGGCGAAGGTCGCTCCTTTGGCCGAGCTGACGCCCGAGGACTGGCGGTTCATGGTCGACGTGAATCTGACCGGTGTCTTCAACGGCTGCCGCGCTGCGGCGCCGCATTTGATCGCCCAGAGATCCGGCAAGGTCGTCAACGTCGCCTCGGTCCTCGGCCAGGTGGGGCTCCCGGGGTACACGGTCTACGGCGCGACCAAGGGCGGCATCATCGCGCTCACACGCTCACTCGGCGTGGAGTGGGCGCGCCACAACGTGCAGGTGAACGCGATCGCCCCGGGGTGGTTCGCGACCGACATGACCCACGAGGCCTTCGCGAATCCCCGGATCAACGAGCGGCTGACGCGCGACATCCCGGCGCGCCGGATCGGACGGGCCGAGGAGATCGGGCCGCTCGCCGTCTATCTCGCGTCGTCCGGCTCGGACTTCATGACCGGCCAGACGCTCTTCCTCGACGGCGGCCACTCGGCCGCCTAGTTGCCGCGTCCCCCGGCCGTCGAGTAGATTGACGCCATGAAAGCGGCGATTCTCCACCGGCCGCGCGATCTTCGCGTCGAGGACGCGCGCGATCCGACGCCCGAGCCGGGCGAGGTCGTCGTGCGAGTCGTCGCCGCCGGCCTCTGCGGCACCGACCACGAGATCTGGAGCGGCGGCCGGCCCGTCGCCTATCCCCGCGTGATGGGTCACGAGCTCGTCGGCCGCGTCGAGAGCGTCGCGCCGGGCGTGACCGAGGTGCGCCCGGGCGATCCCGTCGTGGTCGAGCCGAACTACTCGTGCGGCCGGTGTCCGCTCTGCCGCGAGGGCAACCGCAATCTGTGTCTCTCGCGAATCACGATCGGCATCAACGTCGACGGTGGCTTCGCCGAGCTCGTACGGGTGCCGGCGCGGTGCTGCCGGCCCACCTCGGCGGGCGCCGACCGGGACGCGCTCCTGCTCGCCGAGCCCCTGGCCGTCGTGGTCCGCGCCGTGAACCGGGGAAAGCCCGAGCGCGGCGAAAGCGCCGCGATCGTCGGCGCCGGCTCGCTCGGACTCCTGGCCTTGCAGGTGCTCCGCGCGCGCGGCGCGCGGGTGATGGTCGTGAGCCGCTCTCGCCGGCGCTTCGCGCTCGCCGCCGAGCTCGGCGCCGAGACGACGCACGCGACCGTGGACGGTCCTCTCGCCGACGCCGCCCGACGGTTTTCGGGCCGCGAGGGCGTCGACCTCGTGGTCGAAACGGCCGGCACGCCCGAGGCCGTCACGCACGCCCTCGAGCTGGTGAGGCCGGGCGGGCGTGTCGTGCTCATCGGGCTTCCGCACGAGCCCACGCCGGTGTCGTTCTTCTCGGTCGTGCGCCGCGAGGTCACGATCACCGGGTCGATGATCTATCAGGACGAGTTCCCCGAGGCGCTCCGGCTCGTGGAGGAGGGCACCGTCCGCACGGGCCCGCTGATCACCCACCGCTTCAGCCTCGACCGCATCGGCGAGGCGTTCACCGCGCACACCGACCCCGCGTCGATCAAGGTCGCGCTGGAGATCTGACCCTCATGGCCGACGAGCCGCTCCGACACGAGCTCTACACCCATGGCCATGCGCCGGCGGTCGTGCGGCAGCACGCCCAGCGTACCGCCGGCGAGGCGGCGGCGTTCCTCCTGCCGCACCTCCGGCCGGACATGCGCCTGCTCGACGTGGGCTGCGGCCCCGGCAGCATCACGCGGGGCCTGGCCGAGCGCCTCCCGGCCGGACAGGTCGTCGGCCTCGACCTCTCGCGCGAAACGCTCGAATCGGCCCGGAGCGACGCCGCGGCCCGCGGGCTCATGAACCTCCGCTACGAGGAGGGGAGCGTCTACGAGCTCTCGTTCTCCGATGGCTCGTTCGACGTCGCCTACGCCCACCAGGTGCTCCAGCACCTGCGCGAGCGCGGCCTCGCGCTCTCCGAGATGCTGCGGGTGGTGAAGCCGGGAGGTGTCGTCGCGGTGCGGGAAGTCGACTGGAGCACGGTGGCCTACTTTCCGCGCGATCCGTGGATCGACCGCTTCATCGAGGTTCACCTGCGCACGTGGTACAGAAACGGCGGCGAGCCGCAGGTGGGCCGGCAGCTGCGCGCGCTGTTCAACGCGGCCGGCGTCGCGAGCCTCGAGATCACCGCGAGCGTGTGGTGCTACGCCACGCGCGAAGAGACCGTCGAGTGGGGCGAGTCGTACGCCGACCGGCTCCTCACCTCACCGATGGGAGAGCGGCCGGTCGAGTACGGCTACGCCACGCGGTCCGACATCGAGTCGATGGCCGCGGCGCTTCGGGCCTGGGGCTCGCATCCCGACGCGCTCTGGGTATTCACTCACGTCCAGGCGCTGGGCTGGAAGGCCCGCTGAGACGCCCGGGCGCCCGCCCGACAATTCCGGCCTGATGACCACGCGCGCCTAGATCGCTCTCATGTGGCTCCTCCTGTCCCTGGCGGCGGCGCTGTTCCAGGTGCTCCGCAACACCACCATGAAGCGGCTGGGGCACGCGCTCGACGAGTACATCAACGTCTGGGGCCGCTTCACGTTCCTCCTGCCGTTCGCCTTCGTCGCCAGCGTGCTGAGCGGCTGGCCCGAGCTCAAGCCGGGCTTCTTCGGCTGGTGCGTGGCGTTCGGCGTGTGCCAGACCCTCTCGACGCTCGCCCTTTCGAAGGCGCTCAAGCTCTCGCAGATCTCGCTGGTCACGGCGCTCTGGAAGGTGAGCCTCCTCATCCTGCTCGGGCTGGGTGTGCTGATCGGCGAGCGGCCGAGCGCCCTGGGCGTGACGGGCGTGGTCCTGAGCGCGCTGGGCGTCTATCTCCTGAACGTGCGGAGCGCACACATCTCGCTCTGGGAGCCGCTCCGCGTCCTCTTCACCGATCGAGGCCAGCGCTACACGCTGCTGGCCGCGCTCCTGTACGCGCCGTCGGTGATCACGATCAAGAAGGCCATCCTGGCGTCGAATACCGCCGTCGGCACGTTCGGCACGTACCTGACCGCGAGCCTCATGGTGACTCCGCTGGTGCTGACGACCTCGGCGCGCCACTTCGCGGCCGTCCCGCGCTACTGGAAGGAGTTCGTGGCGCTCGGCCTCTTCGCCGCGCTCACGACACTGAGCCAGGGCAAGGCCTACACGCTGACGCTGTCCTCCTACGTGGAGGCGGTCAAGCAGGTCGAAATTCTTTACGCGATGGCGATCGGCGTCGTGGCGTTCGGGGAAGGGCAGCGCGTCAGAGAGTCGGCGCTGGGCGCCGTCGTGATGCTCCTGGGGATGGTGCTGCTGGCGCTCGCGACGTGAGGCGGTAGTGCGAGCCGCAGGACGTCGCGGAGCTGGGCCCCGCCGTCCGAGGCGAGCGATACAGTCTAGACGTCCGGGCGCTTGCCGTGCGTGACCCGGATCTCGGTCTTGATGCCGCCCCGCACGTTGAAGTCGCCGGTCACCTCGAGCCAGCGCGGCTGCGCAACCGCGACGAAGTCGTTCAGGATCCGGTTCGTGACGTCCTCGTGGAAGGCGCCTTCCTGGCGATACGACCAGAGATAGAGCTTCAGCGACTTCAGCTCGACCAGGTGCTGGTCGGGCACGTACCGGATGCGGATCGTGGCGAAGTCCGGCTGCCCGGTGCGCGGGCAGAGGCACGTGAACTCGGGCACCGTCATCGTGACTTCGTAGTCGCGGTCCGGATGGGGATTGGGCACGATCTCGAGCGTCTTCGACGGCGCGGTCGTCATGCGGCGATTATACCCAGGCCTCAGCGGTAGGTGAGCCCGATGCCCGCCGCGACGGTGACGCAGGCGAGCACGAGCACGGGCGTGAGCGGATCGCCAGCCATCAGCGCCGCCGCAACGACGCCGAAGATCGGCTGGGTCAGAAAGAACGCCGAGAGGGCGCTCGGACGGTAGTCGCGCAGGAGCGCCAGGTTCACCACGAAGTTGAAGCCGGAGATCAGCACACCCTGGTAGGCGATGGAGCCGGCGAGGCGGGCCGTCCAGCGGGTCGTCGCCGGCTCGAAGAGGAACGAGGCGAGCCCGAAGCAGGCGGCGCCCACCACCGCCTGGGCCAGGAGCAGCTTCACCGGGTCCAGGCGCTGGACGGCCCGCGCCAGGTAGACGGTGCGCTCGGCCAGGAGGATGCCCGCGATCGTCACGATCACATCGCCCAGGAGCGTCGGCGCCCCGTGGCTCCACTGACTGACGAAGAGCGCGACGATCCCGGAGTAGGCGACGAGCACGCCGCCGAGCTTCCGGACCGAGAGACGGTCGCCCGGGATCATGAAGTGCGCGAGGACGACCGTGTGTACGGCATAGAGGTTGACCAGGACCGTCGCGTGGGA
This sequence comes from Candidatus Methylomirabilota bacterium, assembly GCA_035649755.1. Taxonomy (GTDB): domain Bacteria; phylum Methylomirabilota; class Methylomirabilia; order Rokubacteriales; family CSP1-6; genus AR31. Next base: position 5,484 of record DASRIY010000239.1, on the reverse strand, counting down.
GGCGCTGGTGAGCCAGGTCCCGATGTTGGTGGCGCCCATCTGCACGCTGAAGAGCAGGCCCAGCACGGCGAGCGGCCGCCACTCCCAGCGCTCGATGCGAAAAGCGGCGAAGCGGCCGGTCGCCCACGCCCAGAGGCAGATCACGATGCCCCCGAGGACCACGCGCATCCCCGCCAGGCGCAGAGGCGGGGTGTCCTCGAGGCCCAGCTTGATGACGACGCTGTTGGCGCCCCAGAGAAGGGAGATGAGCACGGCGGCGGCCGCGCCCGTGAGGTCCATGTCTTTCCTGGAAGCGATCAGAGCGCTCCCGAGAATACGACACCTGGCATAATCGCCCCATGAAGATCGGTCTGATCGGCCTGGGGAAGTCGGGGAAGACCACCCTGTTCAACCTGCTCACGGGCTCGAGCGTCGCCACCGCGCGCTACGATTCCGGCCGGGCCGAATTGCACACGGGGGTGGCCCGCGTGCCCGATCCGCGAGTCGACCGGCTCACGGCCCTGTTCAAGCCGAAGAAGACCACGTACGCCACCTTCGAGGTCGTCGACCTGGCCGGCATCGCGAAGGGCGAGCGCGCCGGCCTGGACACCAAGGAGTTCCGGAACGCCGACGCGCTCCTTCACGTGGTCCGCGCGTTCGCCGACGAGGCGCTCGGCGCGCCCGCGCCCAAGCGCGACATCGAGGACCTCGAGACCGAGTTGATGCTGGCGGATCTAGAAGTGATCGAGCGTCGGCTCGAGCGCCTGGAGGCGTCGATCAAGAAGCAGCGCAAGGAGGCCGAGGTCAAGGAGCAGGCGATCCTCGCCCGCCTGAAAGGCGAGCTCGAGAGCGAGCGGCCGCTCCGGGCGGTCACGCTGGCGCCCGACGACGCCCGCGCGGTGAGGGGATTCACCTTCCTCTCGCAGAAGCCCATCCTCCACTGCTTGAACCTCGACGAGAAGGCGATCGACGAGGCTGATCGCGTCGTGCAGCGATTCGGCCTCGAGGCCGTCGCCGAGCGCGCGTGGACCCGGATCGGATGGGTCTCCGCGGTGCTCGAGGCCGAGGTAGCCCAGCTGGTCGGCGACGAGCAGCGTGCCTTCCTGGCCGACCTCGGCCTGAAGGAGCCGGCGATCAACCGCGTGCTGAGCGACTGCTACGCGCTCCTCGGGCTCGTGTCGTTCTTCACCGTAGGCGAGGACGAGGTGCGCGCGTGGCCCATTGCCCAGGGCACGCGGGCCCAGGACGCGGCCGGCTCCGTTCATTCCGACATCGCCCGCGGATTCATTCGCGCCGAGGTGAACAGCTACGACGACCTGGTGGCGGTCGAAGGCTCGTTCGCCGACCTGCGGGCACGGGGTCAGCTCAGGCTCGAGGGCAAGGACTACCTGGTACGCGACGGGGAGATCTGCCACTTTCGCTTCTCGCCAGCTAAATCGTCCGGTTGACCCTCACGTAGCAGTCCGTAGGCCGGAAGTGCGGGGGCAGACAGGAAGTCGCCCCAGTCAGCCTATGCACAGGATGTTCGGTGGATAACGGTGGACAGTTACCAAACCGGTGTTGGCGAGTGATGCCCTGATTTGGGCATCAGCGAAAGACCTGAACAACGCGCGCTAGGTCGTCACTCCCGGGATCTTCTTGAGCGGCCCGCCGAGGGTCTGCACGACAGCGGCCACGTTCGCGTCGGGCGTGTTCATCGGCAGCACACACCCCGGGCCGACGATCAAGCCGGTTCCGGCGGTCTGCGCGATCGCGTCCTTCGCCTCGTCGACCGCCTGCTCGGCCGTGCCGTCTCGCAGCGTCCGCCACTGGTGGAGCCCGCCGATGACCGCGCCCGGCACCTGAGCCCGGGCGTCGGCGAGTGACGGCGGTGTCGCCCGGTCGTCCCAGTTCCAGGCGTGACCCGGCAGCCGCGCGAGGCGATCGAACATGAGCCGATCGCCGTGGCAGTGAATGATCGTCAGCGTCGACTTCGAGCGGATTGCCTCCAGGAGCTGCCGGTCGTACGGCTCGCCGAAGCGCGCGTAGTCTTCCTCGGAGTTCGCCGAGTGGCTCGCGGCCTGGATCGAGTAGAAGATGCCGGACACGCCCTCGTCGAGTGCCCGCAGGGCGAACGCGGTGAGCGTCTCGGTGATGGCCTCGAGCGCGCCGGTGACGAGCGCCGGATGCTCGCGCAGGTCGGCGTGCAGGCGGTCGCCCGACAGCTTCTTGGCCAGCGACAAGGGAGAGAACAGCGTCGGCACGACGGGCGCATCACCGATCCGCCGATCGAAGCCGAGCCGGATGATCGTCTCGAGCTCCTCGGCGTAGCCGGGCGCTGACGCAGGATCGAGTGCTCTGATCTTCCGCCAATCCTCCGCCGAGCGAACCGCGCAGCTCGCGCACGCGCGGTGCCCGTCCTCGAGCACCGCGTCGGCCTCGACACATCCCCATGCCTCGACGGCGTAACCGCCCCGCGGCGTGATCTTCAGGAAGTCCGAGCCGTAGCGCTCGTGGAACCGGAGCGTCGCCTGGGCGAGGCCGGCGGGCGAGCGATCGACGCTGGGAAAGTGCCGCCACACCGCGTAGGGCACGCGATCGACGGGCTGGCGGTTGACGGCCGCCATGACGCGCTCGCGCCGGCTCATCTGCTTCATGACCAGCCGATTCCTTCGGCCGCCCGGATGACCCCGTCGGCCAGTACGGACTCGCCCTGCGCGTCGACGGCGTCGAACGCGATAACGCCGCCCGCGCGCGCGCGGCCTCGCACCACGAAGCTCGACGGCATCGGCACCATGCCCGTGAAGCGCACGGAGACCTCGGCCACGCGGGCGGGATCACCGTCGAGGTCCTGCTGGACCACCTGCGACACCGCCAGGGCGAGCGTCGCCGAGCCGTGAAGGATCGGGGCCGGCAGCCCGGCCATGCGCGCCACCGCGACGTCGGTGTGGATCGGGTTCCAGATGCGCGCGCACTCCGAGTAGACGTGCGCCGCGCGCGCCGCCACCGGCACCGTCACCGTCCAGTGCGTCTCGTCCGCGCCCGGCCGCTCGGCGCGGGGCAGGTGATCGACCGGCGCGCGTACCTCGGTCTCGGTGGAAATGCCCCGGTACACGGAGCCGTAGTCGGTCGTCGTCACCGGGCGGCCGTTCCGGTCCACGGTGGCGAAGCGCGCCACCACGAGCGTGCCGGCCCGGCTCGGCCGCACCTCGATGATCTGAGCGCGCGTCAGAAGGCGATCGTCCGCACGGGGATGACGGTGGATGACGACGTGGTGCGTCGCGTGGACGCCCAGAAGCACCCACGCCTCCCGGACCGTCTTGCTGCGGAGCGCGACCGCCGCCGGCCACTCGTAGCACACGGAGAACAGGGGATGGGCCACGGGCCCCTCCTTGGCCAGCGTGTCGTAGTAGCGCGGGTCGTCCAGGCCGAGCGATGCCGAGTACGCCATGACCCAGCGCGCGTCGAGCGAGGTGCTCAGGGCGCCGACCTCGGTGCCCACGATCGTTCCGGGGATCGTCGCGGCGACGCTCATGACGGCCGGGGAAAGTTCATGGCGTCCACGAAGATCTCCTCGAAATCGGGGTGGGCCGCGAGCGAGACGTGCTCGATGCGCCGCGCCACCACCTCGGCACGCGCACGCTCGGTCTCCGAGAGCACGCAAAGCTGGGCGCCCAGCGAGGCGGCGTTGCCGACGTAGCGGATCCGCTGGCGGGGCAGGGGCGGAATCAGCCCGATCCGCACGGCGCTCTCGATCGAGACGTAGTTGCCGAAGCCGCCGGCGAGCATCAGCTCCGCCACCTGCTCGGACGCCACGCCGGCGACGCGCTGGAGCATCGCGACGCCCGAGGCGATCGCGCCCTTGGCCAGCTGCACCTGCCGCACGTCGTCCTGGGTCAGCACGATCTCTTGCAGGGCGCCGGCCTCGCCCGGGCGGAGCACGATCACCTGGCGCTCCTCGCCCCGCATGACGACGCGGTCGCGAAGCCGCGGCGGGAGCGCGTCGCGCGCGTCCACCTGGATGAGCCCGGTCCAGTCGATGACGCCGGCGCCGAGAAGGCCGGCGAGCAGGTCGATGATTCCCGAGCCGCAGATGCCGAGCGCGGGCGTCTCGCCGATCGTGTGCACCCGGATGTCGTCGTCCACGGTCACGCGGTCGATGGCGCCGAGCGCGCCGCGCATGCCGTGGCGGATCTGGGCGCCCTCGAGCGCCGGCCCGGCGGGCGCCGAGCAGGCCCAGAGCCGGTCGCGCGAGCCCAGCAGCACCTCGCCGTTGGTGCCGATGTCGACGGCGATGCGTACCTCGGCGCTCTCGTCGATGCGCGTGGCCAGCGCGACCGCGACCGCGTCGGCGCCGACGAACCCGGCCACCAGCGGCAAGAGGCACACCCGCGCCTCCGGTGCGACCTTCAGGAAGAGATCGCGGGCCGGCAGGGTCAGGGCGTGCCGCATGACCGGCGCGTACGGCGCCAGGCCGACGTGCGAGGGGTCGATCCCGAGCAGGATGTGGTGCATGCACGTGTTGCCGACGACCACGACCTTGTAGATCCACTTCGCGAGCACACCGGACTCGCGGCAGATCTGCTCGATGTGCTGGTTGAGCAGGCCGAGGATCCGCGTGTGGAGCTTGCGGAGGTTGCCGGGATTGAACTGGGCGAAGGCGATACGCGACATCAGGTCGCCGCCGAAGACCGCCTGCGGATTCAGGCTCGACACCGACGCGAGCTGCTCACCCGACTCGAGCTCGACCAGCGTCGTCACCACGCTCGTCGTGCCGATGTCGATCGCCAGGCCGAACTTCATCACGGCGGTGTCGCCGCGCTCGACCGCGAGGATTCGCTCTCGCCCGCCCGCGGCGAACGTCGTCACGGTCACACCGGCGGCATCGTCACGCAGGGCCTGCGGCAATCCCTGGAGCACTGCGGGGCCGACGTCGGCGGTGGTGAGGCCCACGGCGGCCAGGAGCTGCTCGAGATCCGAGGTCTGGTGATGCTCCTGGCGCGGCAGCGTGACCTTGACCACTTGCTTGGAGATGCCGGAGTCGAGCGTGATCCGGCCGAGCTGCTTCACGCCGGGGCCGGCGCCCAGCATCTGAAACGAGCGCTCCTCGAGCGGCGGCGCGACCTGAACGGTGACGGATTCCTGCAGGACGCACTGACAGGAGAGGCGATAGCCCTCACGGACGAGGTCGGCGCCGAGCTGGACCTCGTCCATGATCGTCGGCGGCGGCGGCAGGCCGGCCAGGAACTTGACCCGGCACGATGTGCAGCGGCCGCGTCCGCCGCACGTCGCGGTGACGTCGACGCCGCCGGCGTGCGCGGCCTTGAGAATGGTGGTGCCGGGCGCGACGCTCAGCGTCCGGCTCGAGGGAGCGGCGCCGGAACCGTGGAGAATCGTCAGCGCGACGGCCATGGCTTCACATTCTAGTGGTATGCTCGCGCCCATGGAAATAGGACTCGAGGGCATGAAGCGGATGGCGGCGGCCGGCGGGTTCGCGTGGACCGACGCCGAGCTCGAGCCGATCCG
>DASRIY010000238.1:0-9604 GCA_035649755.1 Candidatus Methylomirabilota bacterium | reverse complement strand
CTGAAGGACGCGGGGCTGGCGCACGTGATCGTGGACGGCCCCGAGGGCCACGCGGTGCCGCGGGTGACGACCGTCACGGCGCCGACCGCGATCTTTCGCGTCCACGGCCGCAATGCGCAAGGCTGGCTCCGGCAGCTCCGCCGGGAGGAGCCGGCCGTGCGGGAAAAATACGATTACCTCTACAGCGAGGGCGAGCTGCGCGAGCTATTACCGGAAATCGCTGGCGTCGGCGCGGAGGCCGAAGAGGTCTTCATCTCCTTCAACAACAACAACCGCGACTACCCCGTCCGGAACGCTCTCATGATGAAGCGGCTCCTCGGTCAGCCGACTCCCGCCGAAGGCGCGACGGGCGATTTATTCGCCTGAGCCTCTGGTAGAATCAGACTCCCATGCCGGAACTGCAGCTTCGCGGCGGCGAGGTCGACGGGCTCCGCCTGCACTATGTGGTCGAAGGTCGCGGGCCCGCGGTGATCCTCGTTCACGGTCTGGGCGGCTTCGCGGAGACGTGGCGCCACAACATCGAGCCGCTCGCTCGGCGCGCGACCGTCTACGCCGTCGACCTTCCCGGATTCGGCGCCTCGGCCAAGCCGCGCTCGCGCTACCGCCTCGGGAACTTCGCCGGCGCGCTGCGCGGGTTCATGAACGGGCTCGGGCTCGCGCAGGCCTCGCTGGTCGGACACTCGCTCGGCGGCGCCGTGTCGGTCACGTACGCGCTGATGCATCCCTCGCGGGTCGAGCGGCTCGCGCTCGTCGGCGCCGTGGTTCCCGGGTGCAGCTTCCGTCCGTCGTGGGCATTTCGCGCCGTGGCGATACGCGGGCTCGGAGAGATCGCTTCGAGCTTCGCGTGGGCCGGGCTCTACAAGGCGTGCCTGGCCCGGTGCTTCCACATACCCGACCGCGCCGAGGTCGACTTCTTCGTCGACTACCGCTACGCCGCCCGCACCGAGCCGGCGGCGCGCGCCGCCTACCTGTCGACGCTGCGCGACGTGCGGATCGACATGGAAACGCACGCGCACGACTATCGCCGCGCGATGGCCACGCTCGAGCTTCCCGTGCTCCTCATCCACGGCCGCCAGGATCGGGTCGTGCCGGCGTCGCACTGCGACGAGGTCGCCGCCCTGGTGCCGCACGCGTCGGTGCGCCGGGTCGACGCCTGCGGGCATTTCCCGCAGATCGAGCACGCCGAGGCGGTGAATGGCTGGCTTGTCGACTTTCTGGTCGGGCGACCGGCGCCCCGCTAGCCGGAGCACCTGATGGATGAGATCAGCCCGCAGGACTTGAAGGCCCGCCTGGCCGGCAACAATCGGCCGTTCCTCCTCGACGTGCGCCAGGACTGGGAGACGCGCCTGTGCCGCCTCGAGAACGCCGTCCACATCCCGATCGAGGAGATCGAGCTGCGCGCCGACGAGCTGAACGCCGACGATGAGATCGTCGTGTACTGCCATCAGGGCGTCCGGAGCGCGGCGGTCGCCGACTATCTGCGCCGGCGCGGCTTCAAGAACGTGAAGAATCTGCTCGGCGGGCTGGACTACTGGGCCCGGACGGTCGATCCGACGATGCGCCGGTACTAGTGGCATCGCCGATCTCGATTCAGCGGGCGGGGGACATCATCTGGTGCACGCTCGATCGGCCGCCGCTCAACCTCTTCGAACCCGCCCTCATCCACGCCGTGCGCGAATCGTTCGACACGCTCGCCGCCGACCGCTCGACGCGCGTGGCGATCCTCGTCGGGAGCGGCCGTGCGTTCACCGCCGGCATGGACGTCCGCGTGCTGCGCGATCTCGACGTGGCCCGGGCGCGCGCGCTGATCAGCGACCTCCACGATGCCATCGCTGCCGTGCACCGGTCGCCGTTCCCGGTGATCGCCGCCGTCAACGGTGCGTGCCTCGGCGCCGGGTTCGAGCTGGCCCTGGCGTGTGATCTAAGAGTGGCGGCCGCCGGCGCGGTGTTCGGGCTGCCCGAGGTGCGCGTCGGCGTGCCTTCGGTGATCCAGGCCGCGCTCTTGCCGCCGATGATCGGGCCCGGCCGCGCTGCGGAGATGCTGCTGACCGGCGCGCCGGTCAGCGCGGCGACGGCGCTCGAGTGGGGTCTGGTGAACCGCGTGGTGCCGGATGACCGGGTGCGCGCAACGGCCGAGGAGATGGCGACGTCGATCTTGCAGGCGGGGCCGGACGCGATCCGGCTCCAGAAGGAACTGATCGTGCGCTGGCGCGAGAGCGATCTCGCGAGCGCGGTGCGCTACGGCATCAACGCGTTCGCGACCGCGTACGCCACCGGCGAGCCGCGCGAGGGAATGACCGCCTACCTGGAGAAGCGCCGCCCGAACTTCAGAGCGTGACCCGGTGAAGGTCAAGACGATCACCGTCGACCTCTGGGGCACGCTGCTGTTCGACCGGCCGTCCACCGACAACCGCTACAAGAAGCAGCGTCTCGCGGATATCAAAACACTGCTGAGCGGCGCAGGCGTGGCGGTATCGCCGGCGGCGCTCGACCGCGCCTACAACGATTCGGGAGACTACCTCGAGCGGATCTGGGCCACCCACCGTGACGTGCCGGTCGACGACCACATCCGCGCGATTCTCGCGGCGGTCGATCCCGCCCTGCCCACACGTATCACACCGACGCTGATGACCGCGCTGATCGAGGCCTATTCGCGGCCCATTCTCGTCGTCCCGCCCGCCGTCGACGACACCGCGCTGGCGGCCCTGGAGTCGCTCAGCGGCGGTGGCTACACGCTCGCGCTGATCTCGAACGTGATGCGAACGCCCGGCGCGGCGCTGCGCCGGATGCTCGAGCGGTTTCGGCTGCTCGGATACTTCCGGCACACGACCTTTTCCGACGAGGTGCAGATTCGAAAGCCGGCCCCGGAGATCTTTCATCTCACGCTGCACGCGGTGGCCGGCGAGCCCGGGACGTCCGTGCACGTCGGCGACGATCCGGTCCTGGACGTGCAGGGCGCCCGTGGGGCGGGGATGCGGGTGATCCAGGTGATTTCCTCGGGCGCGGCCCGCGGGCCGCGTCCCGACCTCACGATCTCGCGGCTGGCGGAGCTACCCGAGGCGATCGAACAGCTGGAGTCGTGAGCCGATGAGTCTTCAGACGCTGTGCGTGGTCGTGACGTTGCCGGGGATGAGTAGGCCGATCTCTTCGAAGTAGCGGCGGATCGGATCCGTGATGCGGTCGGCGTACGCTTCGAGCACGCGATACGAGATGCCGCGGTGATACGACGCGCTCCTGAAGTCGCCGGTTCGCCAGCCGAGCACCTTCGCGGCCCGGCTCTTGCGATTGCGCAGCACCAGTCCGAACGTCCCCAGCCCGGAGACCCAGTGATCGGGGTTGTGCAGGTTGAGCTCGGAGCACAGGCCGGTCACCTGCCACTCTGGGGCGAATTCGGCCAGAGCGAGCTCGACCAATCGCTGCACCTGCTCCGGGAGCAACATGCTGCCCTCCTCAAAGGACGCTGCCCCGAGGCTGAGCAAGTCGGGTGCCACGGCGATTCCCACGTCGATCTCGAGGCCGAAAATCCGTGGGTTGGCCCGGCCGTCGAGGCGAATGCGGTCTCGCGCTCCCGTGCGCGTTCGGGTCGCCGGTGTCAACGTGCCACCGCTCCGCGGACACTTTGGCCCCTGGCGCATTGCGGCAATAGGGTTAAGATATCGGGCGATGGACGTGGCGACACTCAAGTCGAAGATTCGTGACATCGAGAACTTCCCCACCGAGGGCATTCTTTTCAAGGACATCACCACACTGCTGAAGGACGGCCCCGCGTTTGCCTCCGTCGTCGAGAGCCTCGCCGGCCACTATCAGGCGGAGGGGGTCGACGTGGTCGTCGGCGTCGAATCGCGCGGTTTCATCCTCGGCGGCGCGCTCGCCCATCAGCTGAAGGCGGGCTTCGTTCCCGTTCGCAAGCTGGGCAAGCTGCCGGGCAAGACCATCGCGGTCGAGTACGAGCTCGAGTACGGCCGCGACGCGCTTGCGATTCACGAGGACGCGATCAAGGTCGGGCAGCGCGTTCTCGTCGTGGACGACTTGCTGGCCACCGGTGGCACGATGGCGGCGACGCTGCGCCTCGTCGATCAGCTGGGCGGGCGAGTCGTGGGCGTCGCGTTCATGATCGAGCTGGCGTTCCTTCGCGGCCGCGACAAGCTCAAGGACCACCCGGTCCATGCACTCATCACCTATGAATAGGATTCCATCAATGATTAGAATCGCCGCGGTCGCGGTGGCGTTCGCTCTGATCGGCGGGTGGGCCGCCGCGGCCCGGGCCGACGAGGCCAAAGCGCCGATCAACGCCGCCCTGCTCCTCAACATGCTCGCGCCGTCGACCACCGAATCGCGCGACGCCGCGTTCGACCGGGCCATGAAGGAGCCGGGTCCAGGTCCGAGATCCGACCTCTCCGAGGGCCAAGTGCAGCCCGACGGAAGCGTGCGGTACGGCTCCACGGTGATCACCGTGAGAAACCCGTGTCCGCCGGGCACCGTCCACTACGAGCCGCCGCCACTGCCGGGCCGCGTCGTCCGGAAGTAGCCGCTCTCACCGCATGCCGATCACCAACGTCGGGGTCGTCGGATGCGGTCTCATGGGCTCTGGCATCGTGCAGGTCGCGGCGCAGGCCGGATTCCAGGTCCTCTTCGTCGAGGCCGACGACGAGCTCGTCAAGCGCGGGCTCATGCGGCTACACGAGACGCTCGAGGGGCTCGTGAAGCGCGGCAAGATAGAGGCGCGCGACCGGGACGCCGCGGTGGGGCGCATCGCCGGCACGACCAGGCTCGAAGACCTCAAGTCGTCCGATCTGGTCGTCGAGGCGATGACCGAGAATCAGGCGCTGAAGAACGAGACCTTCGCGAAGCTCGACCGGATTTGCCCGCCGACCACCGTCTTGGCCTCGAATACCTCCTCGTGCAACGTCACCGCGATGGCGGCCGCCACCAAGCGCCCCGGCCAGGTGCTCGGCCTGCACTTCTTCAACCCGGTGCCGCTGATGAAGCTCGTCGAGGTCGTGCGCACCATCCTGACGGACGACGCGTCCGTCACCACCGCCCTCGAGTGGGTCCGGGCCGTCGGCAAGACCCCGGTGCAGGCGAAGGACTCGACCGCGTTCATCGTGAATCGGCTCCTGGTGCCGTACCTGCTCGACGCGATCCGCGTCTACGAGAGCGGGCTCGCCACGCTCGAGGACATCGACGCTGCGATGAAGCTCGGCTGCGGCTATCCCATGGGACCGTTCACCCTGCTCGATCTGGTGGGGCTCGACACGGCCATGTACGTCGCCGAGGTGATGTTCGAGGAGTTCCGCGAGCCCCGCTACGCGCCGCCGCCCCTGCTCAAGCGCATGGTCATGGCCGGTCAGCTCGGCCGGAAGACCAAGCAGGGCTTCTACCGCTACTCCACTACGTAGCCCGTCCGCGGCGCGCGAGCGCGAGCGCACCGCCCGCTCCGGCGACGAGTAGCGGCAGTCCGAGCCACCACCGCTGGCGCTCTCGCGCCTGCGCCCGCAAGGCCTGAATGACCATCCGGTCGCCGGCGAGGAGCTCGGCGCGCCCGGCCAGGTACTGCCGCGCCCGCTCCTGCATCTCCTCCGTCATCGGCCGGGTGCCCCACTGCGCCTCACGCTGCATCGCGCGAACGCGCGCGAGCTCGGCGGCGCTGCGTCCGGCGCCTTCCAGGCTATCCCGGTACGTCTCGCGTTCGTCGGCGTCCAGGAACAGCGTGCGGGCGGCGGGCACGGCCGCCTCGAGCCCGTCGAGCCACCAGTGGTCGATCCGCGGCGCCAGCACCAGCAGGAGGCCGGCGAGCGCCGCCGCCGCGCACAGCGCGATCGCGACACCGCGGAGCGCGCCCGGGCCTCGCTGCCGCGTCGCCAGCGCGAGCGCGCGTGCGGCGAGGCCGAGGCCGATGCCCGCCAGCGCCACACCAAACGCGACGACGACGGTGGCGCCCGTCGGCAAGTCCCAGGCCCACGACGCCGCGAGCCCGCCGATGCTCACCAGCGCCCCGAGCGCCCATCCAAGCGCCAGCCGGCCCCGCACCGACCGCGCCAGCATCGCCGCGGCGGTGGCGGGCACCACCAGATAGGCGAAGACGAGCAGGACACCGGCCAGACGCACCGAGCTCGTCACGACCACGCCGAACGACGCATAGAAGACGAAATCCCAGCGGCGTACCGCGCGCTGCGCGCCGGCGCCGTCCGGGTCGAACGAGATGTCGAGCAGGGGCCGGCGGACGAGCCAGTGGAGCGCGCCGATCGACGCGTAGAGGAGAGCCAGCGTGCCGACTTCGGCCGGCGTGACGGTGAGGATGCTGCCCACCAGGATCTGCTTGATGTGCTCACCGCCCTGAGGTGCCTGGTCGACGGCGAGCACCGCCGCCGCGGCCGACACCGCGTAGACGATTCCGATGATCGCCTCCTGGGGCACGGGCGCGCGCCGCGCCCGGCTTCCGGCGAAGAGCGCGGCGCCACCGAGCGTGAAGGCGAGCGCGTAGCCGTAGGCGGCTTCACTCTGGATCGGGTGGCCGGCGAGAAACGCGACGGTTACGCCGAGCGCAGCGACCTGGGCGAGCGCCAGGTCGACGAAGATCACGCCGCGCGCGAGCACGTGGAGCCCGAGATAAACGTGAATCGCCGTCAGGACCAGGCAGGCCAGCAGCGGAGCCCAGAGCAGCTCCATCATCCGGCGGTTCTCACGGAGCGCCGGCCAGCGCCCGGGCGAGGCGGCGCACGTTGACCTCGAACAGGCCAGGGTAGTCGCGCGCCTCCGGGTCGCCGCCCACGGACGGCACGAGCGTCACCAGACGCGCGCCGCTTCGCGCGGCCACCTGGCCGGCGATCGACGCGTTGGACGACGGCTCGGCGATGACGAGCTTGACGCCGGCCTCCTTCATGCGCGCGGTCAGTTCGGCGAGCGACGCCGCCGACGGCGGCACGCCGGGCGCCGGCTCGATGGTCGCGACGACGACAAGGCCGAAGCGGCGCGCGAAGTAGGGCCAGGTGTCGTGATAGGCCACGACGCGCGCGCCGCGGGCGGGCGCGAGGGCTGCAATCCATCGCGCCAGGTCGGCGTCGAGCCCAGCCAGCAGGCGCGCCTGGTTTCGCGCAAAGGTCTCCCGCTCGCCGGGGGCCAGGCGGGCGAGCGCGTCCACGATCGCCTGGGTCATCGGGCGAGCGTTCATCGGGTCGAGCCAGTAGTGGGGATTGCCGAACCCGTGGACGTGGACGCCGCGCTCACTGCGGACGCGAGGCGACTCCGACTGGAGCACGTCGATTCCACGCGACAGGTCGAGGTCGTTTGGACCGCCGGGCGCGAAGCGAGGATCGTTCACGGCGGCGCGAACGCGCCCGAGCCACGGCTCGTGATCGAGACCGATCCGCACCAGCAAGGCCGCCGACCTGAGCCTGGCCAGCTGACCGGGCGTGATCTCGACCGCGTGAGGATCGTGAAGGGGCGGAGCCAGGCTCTCGACCGCGACGCGCCCAGCGCCCACCGCGGCGACGAGCGCCTTGAGATCGGTCGACGTCGTCACCACGGCGATCACGTCCGGCGCCGCCGCGGCCCACGCGGACGCGGCGGTGGCCAGGACGAGGCCGAGCGCCCGGAGCAACTACGACTTCTTGGCGAAGATCGACTTCGGAATCATGCAGTGAACGCCCTTGCGGACGTCCACCACTTGCGTGACACGGCAGTCGGCCGCCATCGAGGCCAGGGAATACGCCTCGTAGCGGCTCATCGGCACGACCTTCTGCTGCTCCAGGAAATCGACCGCCTCACGGACCGCGTTGACCATCGCCTTGTTGAGGTCCTCGTCGAATCCCATGGCGATCCAGTGGGTCTTCGTCTCCACGCGCGGCCATTCCAGCTTCATGTCCTTGCGGACGATGAGCTGCATCGCGATCTCTTTATAGGAGCACTCGAGCGCGGTGAGGTTGACCTCGCCGTTGCCCTGCCGGCAGTGCGAGTCGCCGGTCCACACGAGCCCGCCCTTCAGGAAGATGGGAATGAAGATCGTCGCGCCTTCCTGGAGCTCGTTGATGTCCATGTTCGAGCCGTTCTTCCACGGCCGCAGCGTCGAGACCGGCGCCATCGGGTCGGTCGCGCCGCCCTTGCGCGGCGACGGATCGTTGGGATCGATGCCCACCGCCAGCGTGCCGGGGAATGGCCGCAGGTCGAGCGTGATGCCGGGCTTGAACTCCGCCTGGCGCTTCTTGAGATCGAGCGTGAAGAACTTTATGAACCCGTCGGGCATCTCCGGGGCCAGGGCGCCGATCGTCGGGAAGTCCTTGCCGGGCAGGTTGAAGTTGATGCCGAACGCCTTCGGGACGATCTTGACGATGCGGATCTCCATCACGTCACCGGGCTCGGCGGTGTTGACGTAGATCGGGCCCGTCATCGAGTGCGGCCCGCCGCCCGGGTTCGCGCGGCGCAGCGCGACGATCTCGTCCATCGTGATTCCGGGCCGGACCTTGTCGTGTGAGTGCATCATCGTCTCGACCGCGACGATGTCCCCCGAGTCGACGGTGAGCTTCGGCGGCTCCTTCGGGTCGAGCCATCCCCACTGCACCGTCTCGAGCGTGGCCGCCAGCGTGTGGCGCTTGCCCATGACGAGCGTCGGGCTCTTCTTCGGGTCGCCCGCCGGCTGCGCGAGCACGTAGACCGCGGCCGAGCCGATGACGATCAGGGTGGTGAGAGCCGTGACGATGCGCGTCCTCGTGTTCACGAGCGCCATTGCGCGCCTCCCTAATCCGTAGGCGCGCCTCGGCGGGCGGGGCCCCAGCCCCGCGATGGCCTGCGGCGCGCACATCTGGAGAGCGACGCGCAATGATCGGGCAGAAGCGCGGGAATCGTCAAGCGCGCCGGCGCGCGGCGCGCGAGATGCGAAGCGGGATAAGAGCGGGACGCTCGCTCAGCGACCGAGCGCCGGAGCAGTCCGGGGCTCGGCGACGGGCCGGCGCGCCGGCGTCGAGGTGGCCGGCGCCAGGCGCGCGTACCGGGCGCGCAGGCTGTCGAACGCGCGCGAGTGCCACACGCCTTGACGGTGCAGACCGTAGCGCGCGAGCAGCGAGAGGATGCGAAGACCGTACACCGTCGAGTCCTTCAAGCTCGCGGAGGACGCCTCCGGGAAGTACCGCGTCGGCACCGCGATCTCGGCGATGCGGTAGCCCGACGCGACGACCTGCGCGACGATCTCCTGATCGAAGATGAAGCCGTCCGAGTTCAGCGCCACGTTGACGTTCTCCAGCACTTCGCGGCGGAAGGCCCGGTAGCCCGTGTGGTACTCCGACAGCCTCAGGTCGAACATCCTGTTCTCGAGGCTCGTGAGGAAGCGGTTCGAGAAGTACTTCCACCAGGGCATCCCCTGGGCCAGCGCCGAACCGCTCTTCAGTCGCGAGCCGAACACGACGTCGGCCTCCCCACGCACGATCGGTTCGATGATCTGCGGAACCAGCCGCGGGTCGTACTGATAGTCGGGGTGCACCATCACCACGATGTCGGCCCCCGCCCGCAGCGCCTCCGCGTAGCACGTCTTCTGGTTCGCACCGTAACCGTAGTTGCGGTTGTGCACGAAGATCTCGAGGCCGAGCTGCCGCGCAACCTCGAGCGTCCCGTC
>DASRIY010000237.1:0-25192 GCA_035649755.1 Candidatus Methylomirabilota bacterium | reverse complement strand
CGACGAGGCCGATCAGAATTCCGGAAACACATATTGTTCCGGAAAATCTCTTGGGGAGCGGGCGTTTAGTCTTCATGCGCCACGAACAGTGCAGACGAAGTGCCAAGAGAGAATCGACGTAGGTTCAGCGAATTGCCAGTGCCTCATTTCCGACAAACTGGTCAGGAGTTGTGACGGAACGGCAGTCGGTTGGCGAAATTCGTCAGTCGCGCGCGCGGCCGGAAATTCGCCAGTGGCCGATTCGTGCTACGTCGAGACTGGACGAGTGGCGCGCACGCGGCTAGCGGCCGCGGCGCCACCAGTGATGCACGAGGTTGTCGACGACCTCGCCGAGCTGTCCGATCGTGCGGCACTCGCGCACGAAATCGCACGAGGGCGCGTAGAGCGGCATCACGCTGTCGCCGATGCCCCAGCCCCACTGGCCTTCCGGATTCAGCCAGATGATGCCCTTCACGCGCTCGCGGATGAGCCTTAGCGCCCACGCCTGCGGGTCGTTGTAGTTGTTGCGCGCGTCACCCAGCATGAGGATCGTGGTTTTCCGGTCGAGGGAGTCGAGCTCGGTCTTGGCGAACCGGCTGAACGCGAATCCGAAGTCGGATCGGCAGTGATAATCGACGGGCGCGCCTTTCAGGGCCCACTCGATCGCGCGCTCGACCGGAAACGTGCTGAAGGCCTGGGTGACCTCGGCGATTTCCGACACGAACACGTAGGAGCGGACACGGCTGAAGCACTCCTGGAGGCTCCACACCAGCTGCAGCATGAAGCGCGAGGCGTTGCGCACCGAATCGGACACGTCGCAGATGGTGATGAGCTTCGGTTTCTCCCGGTGGCGCCGCTTGAGGAAGACCTCCATCGGCACCCCGCCGTACTGGAGGCTCTTGCGGGTCGTGCGCCGGGTGTCGAGGCGCCCTCGGTGCTCCTGGCGCTGGCGCAACGCCAGCGCGTCCTTGATCTTGCGCGCCAGACGGGCGACCACGTTCTTCATCTGGGCGATCTCGTCGGGCGTCAGCGCGAAGAGCGGCTTCTCGGCGAGGACCTCGCGGGTGAGCTTCTCCCCCTGCCGGTACGCCCGGCGCTCCAGCTCGCGCTCGACGTGCTGGCGGATCATGCGCTTGAACGCCTCGAGCCGCAGCTCGAGATAGTTGCGGATCCGCGCCAGCTGGCCGGGATCCAGTCCCTTCTCTTCGAGCGCCTTCATGATGCGCTCGAGGTCGCCCTCGATGGCCGACCAGTCGAAGTTGTCGGAGATCCGGCGCGAGAAGAACCCCACCTGCAGGAAGTACATGAGTCGCTCGAGGCCCGCGTTCTGGCCGCCGGAGCGGATGGCCATCTCCATCTCGCTGCCCTGCCCGCGCATCAAGAGCTCGGTCAGGTCGTCGAGCTCCATGTCCTCGTTGGCCATGAGGTCGTCGAGCATCTCCTGCACGCGCGGATCCTCGGGACCGAGCGCCTTCTTCAAC
Source organism: Candidatus Methylomirabilota bacterium (assembly GCA_035649755.1). Lineage (GTDB taxonomy): Bacteria > Methylomirabilota > Methylomirabilia > Rokubacteriales > CSP1-6 > AR31. The sequence goes on along the minus strand of DASRIY010000237.1, from coordinate 23,732 downwards.
CCCTCGCCGAGCGCCTCGAGGTCGAGGAAATAGAGGTTGAAGAGGCGATCGAAGGTCGGGTGATCGCGGAACTCCTTGATCAAGGTCGCCGCGAGGGTCGCCTTGAAGGTCTCGCGGTCGGAGAGGCCGACGGCCGCGCTGGCGGCGAGCGCGTCGAGCGCCTCCGAGGGCGAGATGCGGATCTCGGCCCGGCGCAGATCGCCGATGAACTCGAGGATGCGCTCGTCCAGGGGTTACTCCGCCAGGACCTTGTCCAGCGAGCCCTTCACGCGCTCGAGATCCTTCTCGTGCTTCACGAGCAGGGTCAGCGTGGACTCGACCAGCGCCGCGTCGAGCTCGCGGGCGTTGAGGATCACCAGCGAGCGCGCCCAGTCGAGGGACTCCGAGACCGACGGGAGCTTGCGAAGGTCCAGCGCCCGAATCTTCTGCACGGCGGAGACGACGGCCCTTGCGAGCTCCGCGGGAATCTCCGGCACCTTCAGCCGGATGATCTGTAGCTCGTCGGCCGGCGACGGAAAGTCGATGAACAGGTGCAGGCAACGGCGCTTGAGCCCGTCCGAGAGTTCGCGGGCGTTGTTGGAGGTCAGGACGACGAGCGGGACGTGCCGCGCCCGCACCGTCCCGAGCTCGGGCACCGACACCTGGAAGTCGGAGAGCACCTCGAGCAAAAACGCCTCGAACTCCGGCTCGGCCTTGTCGATCTCGTCGACCAGCAGCACCACCGGCTGCTCGGCCAGGATCGCCGAGAGGAGCGGCCGGGGCGAGAGGAAGCGGAACGAGAAGAACGCGTCCTCCTCGCCCGCGATCTTCGCCACCGCGTCGGGCAGCGAGGGCGCGTCGGCGATCAGCTCGCCGATGCGCTCGCGGAGAAGCTGGGTATACAGAAGCTGCTTGGCGTACTTCCACTCGTAGAGAGCCTTGCCCTCGTCGAGCCCCTCGTAGCACTGCAACCGAATCAGCGGACGTCCGGTGATGTCGGACAACGTCTTGGCTAGCTCGGTCTTGCCGACACCGGCCGGCCCTTCGATGAGCACCGGACGGCCCATGCGCGCGGCCAGGTACACGACGGTGGACACACGGCGGCTCGCGATGTACCGCGCGTCCCGGAACCGCTGCTGGACCTCCTCGACGGACTCGAACATGATGGCTCCCTTTGCTCGAACTAAATGTTCCGCCATTGTATCAGGCACATCCGCGCCGGGGGCGGCCAGCGCGCCGACGGGTACAATGCCACATGGCCGACGCCGACCGCTACCACCGCCTGCAGCTCTGGCTGGGGCTCGCCGGCTTCTGCATCTCGCTCGCCTATCTGGTGGCGTTGTTGCTGACGGGCGCGGGACATGCCGTCGCACTCTGGGCGGCGCGGATCACGGGGGCGGCGTGGGCCCGGGTCGCGCTGGTCGCGCTGGCGCTCGGCCTCGCGCACGGCGCGTTCGGCCTGCCAGTGACCCTCGCGCGAGGATACTGGCTTCCGCGGCGCTTCGGGCTTCTCCACCAGCCGCTCGGCGCGTGGCTCGTCGATCGCCTCAAGGCCCTGCTGATCGGCGGGGCGCTCGGCCTCGCGGCAGTCGAGATCGCCTATGCCCTGATCGCGCTCACGCCCTACTGGTGGCTGGTGGCGGCGGGCGTGTTCTTCGTCGTCCAGATCGCGCTCACCGCCGTGGTGCCGGTCTGGATCGTCCCGCTCTTCTATCGGCTGTCGCCGCTGGCCGACGTGGAGCTCCGCGAGCGGCTGCTCGGCCTGGCGCGCCGCGCGGGCGTCGACGCGGTCGGCGTCTTCGTCGCCGACCAGTCGCGGAAGAGCCGCACGGCCAACGCCGCGGTGGTCGGCATCGGGCGCACGCGGCGGATCCTCGTCTTCGACACGCTGCTGCAGAGCTTCACCCCGGAGGAGATCGAGTCGGTGCTTGCCCACGAGCTCGGCCATCACGTCCACGGCGACATCCGGCGCGGTCTTCTCGTCCACGGCGCGCTCTTGCTCGTCACCGCTCGACTGGCCGCTCTTGGGCTCGACGCCGGCGTGCCGCTCCTCGGTCTCACCGGGCCCGCCGACCTGGCCGGTCTGCCATGGCTGGCGCTGGTGCTGATGGCGCTGGGGCTGATCCAGCTGCCGCTGGGCAACGGGTTCTCGCGGTGGATCGAGCGCCAGGCGGACGATTTCGCCCTGGCCACGACGGGCAACGCCCCGGCGTTCATCGGCGCGATGGAGCGTCTGGCGCAGCTGAACCTGGCCGAGCGACGTCCCAATCGCCTGAAAGAGATCGTCTTCTATTCCCATCCGGCGCTGGAGCGGAGGATCGAGAGGGCGAGAGCCGGCTCGGCGTGACCGAAGCGCGGACGGAGCGTTACCGGGGCGACGACCGCTCGGCGATGTAGGCGGCGAGCGCCGTGTCCCAGGGACGAAGGTCGTCTTCGCCCAGCGCGGCGAGGTGCGCGTGCCCCAGCACGGAGTACGCGGGCCGCTGGGCCCTGGCGCCGAACTCCGCGGCGGTCACCGGCGTGATGTCCGCCGTGACTCCCGCGAGCTGGAACGCGCGCCGGGCGAAATCGTACCAGCTCGTCTGGCCGCCGCTCGTCAGGTGATAGAGCGAGTGGGTCGCCTTCGGGAGCACGGCCCACACCTTGCGCGCCAGGTCGAGCGTGTAGCTCGGCCCCAGCACCTGATCGGCCACGACGCGGAGGGGCTTACCCTCTCGCGCCAGGCGTAGCATCGTCTCGACGAAGTTCCCCTTCCCCGAGCGGCCTCCAATCCCGAAGAGCCCGCACACCCGGAAGACGACCGTTCGCTCGCAGCGCTCGAGGGCCAGCCGCTCCCCGGCGAGCTTCGACTCACCGTACGCGCTCAGAGGACCGGGCGCGTCGGTTTCCACGTACGGAGTCCGCTTGCGGCCGTCGAAGACGTAGTCCGTCGAGAAGTGAACGAAGACCGCGCCGAGCGAGTGGGTCGTGGCCGCGAGCGAGCCGACCGCTTCGGCGTTGAGCGCGAACGCCTGCGGCCGCTCCTCTTCCGCCCGATCCACGAAGTTGTAGGCGGTCGTGTTGATCACCACGGTCGGTCGCAGCTCCGCGAGCGTCGACCGAACCCGGGCGGCGTCGAGCACGTCGAGATCGCGCGAGCCGAGCGGGATCAGCGTGGCCGGGCCGCCGAACGTGCGAACGAGATCGGAGCCGAGCTGGCCGGTCGCGCCGATGACGACGACACGCCCGCCGGCGCCGACGCCGGAGCGGGGGGACTCTGCCACCGGGCCCTACGACGTGGTCGACGTCGCGAGCGCGACCAGGTGGTCGAGGTGGCGAATGTCGAACGGCTTGGGGATGTACGCGAACACGCCGCCGCTCAGCGCCTCGGCCGCGGCCCGGGTGTCCGCATTGGCGGTGATCATGATGACCGGTACGTTCACGCCGAGACCGCGGACCTGCTTGAGGAGCTCGAGGCCGCCCATGCGCGGCATGTGCATGTCCAGCAGGATCAGATCGAACTTGCCCTGCAGCAGGACGATCAGCGCCTCCGCGCCGTCTTTCGCCGACTCGGTCTCGTACGTGTGCGTGTGGCGGAACTGGCGGAAGAAGTCTTTCAGAACCTCGATCACCGGGGGCTCGTCGTCGACGATCAGGACTCGTTTGGTCACTCAGGCAGTATATGACGGACTCCGCCACGGTACCTACCAAGGCGTCGAGCGTCGAGGAAGCTTACGATCCGCTCGGGCCGAGCGGGTCGTGCGCCAGAACTGCGCGAGCCGCAAGCGCTTTGGCCATGGCACGGAAGATGTACGAGAACGTGGACAATGACCGCGATACGGGAGCGCCGTCGTCATCCACGCATCTCCGTGTCGTGGCCCGTTCGCGTATGGATCGACGACGAGGCCGTCCTGGGACGCGCCGAGGACGCCAGCCGCCACGGGCTCTGGGTCACTGTGCCCACGACGACCGTGCTGAAGCTCGGAAAGGCCTGCTGGATCGACGTGATGAGCGATGAGCTCGGCTCGTTCACCGTCGCCGGCGAGGTGCGATACGTCGCAGGCCGCCGCGTCGGGCTCGAGATCGCCCGCCCCGTTCCGATCACCCCGCTCGAGAAGGAGTGAGCGAGACCCGTCGACGCTTTCCGGAACTGTGTAAATTTCCTCGACAGCCCCGATGATATAGTTGTGCGCGGTCGGCGGCCCCGGATTCGGAATCCCGCACGGGCAGGAGACAACAGTGACAGCCTTTGACGACACGATCGCGAGTGCCAAGCGCAAGGTCGCGGGCGCGGTGGATGGGCTGGCGGACGACCTGGAAGCTCTCTCCCACCGGATCCACGACACTCCGGAGCTTTGCTTCAAGGAAGAGAAGGCTCACGCCTGGCTGACCGAGTTCCTCGACAAGCACGGCGCCCAGGTCGAGCGCGGCGTCGGCGGTCTGCCGACCGCGTTCAGGGCGACGATCAACGGATCCGGCGCCGGGCCCACCATCGCCATCCTCGCCGAGTACGACGCGCTTCCGTCCATCGGTCACGCGTGCGGCCACAATGTCATCGCGACCGCCGGCACGGGCGCCGGGGCGGCGCTGGCGGTGGCCCTTGGCCGGATCCCGTTCGCAGGCCGCATCCAGGTGATCGGCACGCCAGCCGAGGAAGGCGGCGCCGGCAAGGTGCGTCTGATGGAGGCGGGCGTCTTTCGGGACGTCGACGCCGCGCTGATGATCCATGGCCGGGGCGGGACGCAGGTGTGGCGGCCGACCCTGGGCATCATCAAGGTGAAGGCGGAGTTCCACGGCAAGGCCACCCACGCCTCGTCGTGGCCGTGGCGGGGCGTGAACGCGCTGAACGCGGTCATCCAGCTCTTCGTCGCGCTCGACCAGATGCGCCAGCAGCTCCGCCCCGACGCGCGCGTCCACGGCATCATCGTCAAGGGCGGCGACCAGCCCAACATCATTCCCGAGTACACACGCGCCGACTTCTACCTGCGCGCTCTCACGAAGGACTACTGCCAGGAGCTTCTGCGCCGGTTCACGGCCTGCGCCGACGGCGCCGCGGCGGCGACCGGCTGCCGCGTCGAGGTGACGGCGGATCCGACGATCCACGATCCGATGAAGCCGAACCCGACCATGGCCGAGCTCTTCGAGCGCAATCTTGGGATAATCGGGTTCCCGGTAGACCCGGACGACGGTGAGGCGGGATACGGCTCGACCGATTGCGGTAACGTCAGCCAGGCGCTCCCGACGATCCATCCGTACATCCGCATCTCCCCGGACGGCGTGCCGGGACACTCCCGCGAGTTCGCGGAGTGGGCGCGCTCGCCGATGGCCCGTGTCGGAATGGTCGCGGGAGCGAAGGCCCTGGCGCTCACCGCGCTGGACCTGCTCGCCTCGCCCGACAAGCTCGCGGCAGCCAAGGAGGACTTCGCCCGATGAGATTCCTCGCGCTAGCCATCGCGGTCGCGCTGCTGGGCAGCATCGCCGCGGTGACGTATGCAGGAGAGGTCAGCCTCACCATCGTCAACGTCGTGACCCCGCAGGACGTCAAGATCTGGGAGCCCACCTCGATCACCGCCAAGAAGGGCGACAAGGTCTCGCTCCGGCTCGTCAACAAGCACACGGAAGAGCACGGCTACGAGATCCCGGCGTTCGGCGTGAAGGAGGTCGTGGCCGGCGACAAGACCGCCTCGGTCAGCTTCGTCGCGGACAAGGCCGGGGTGTTCCCGATCAAGTGCCAGCTCCATCCCGCGCACGTGGTCGGCCAGCTGGTCGTCCTCGAGTAACTCCGGCTTGACGGCGCGTGCCGGGGCGATCGGCCTGCTCGCCTCGGCTCTCGGGCTCGGGTTCGCGGTGGCGGCCTCGGGACAGCCCGATACTTCGGCGGGCGCGCGCGTGTTCCGTGACAACTGCGCCGTCTGCCACGGCGCGACCGGCGATGGCCAGGGCATGGCTGCGCATCACTTCAAGACCCCCCCGCGGGACCTCACCCGGGGTCGCTTCAAGTTCCGCTCGACCGCGTCCGGACAGATTCCGACGGACGCGGATCTCGTCCGGACGATCGCTCGGGGCATCCCGTCGACCGGCATGGTGCCGCAGGATCATTTGAGCGACGACGAGGTCCGGGCGGTGGTCGCGTTCGTGAAGAGCCTGTCACCGCGCTTCGCCGAGAGCAAGCCGCCCAGGGTGCTGCCGATCCCGGCGGCGCCACCCGTGATAGCCGAGGCCGTCGCGCGGGGCGCGCGCGTGTACGTGAAGGCGGAGTGCGCCGAGTGCCACGGCAAGGACGCGCGCGGCGACGGACCCTCGGCCAAGGATCTCTCCGTTCGGCCGCCAGATCTGACGCAACGGCCATTCAAGAGCGGCCCCACCGCCGGCGACATCGTCCGCACGCTCCTGACCGGGCTCGATGGCACGCCCATGCCTTCCTACCATCAAGTCCTGGAGGACGACGAGCTGTGGGACCTCGCCTACTGGCTCGACTCGCGCGCCGCTCCGCCCGAGATGACCGACGACGAGCGCGCTGGCTGGCACGTCGTGCGGATGCATCAGCGGCGCGCTCGCTAGCGGCGGGCGTACGTCAGGGTATGGTGGGTCAGTAGCCGGCCCTCGCCGCTGACGCTCTCGGCGACGCCGTACACCAGGCGCCGGCCGAGCTTCACGACGCGGGCCGTGCAGCGAAAGGGCTCGTGCCGGGCAGCGTCCAGGAAGGCGCTCGTCATGGTTGACGTCACCGACCCGTCGTCCGCTCCGAGTCGAGTCATGATCGCCAGCCACATCGCCACGTCGGCGGCCGCCATGAACACCTGGCCGCCCACGATGCCCCCGGGACGCTCGAAGAGCAGCTGAAACGGCACGTCCAGCGTGCACTGCCCTGGCGCGATCGCGTGCAGACGAAAGCCGTAGGCACGCGCGAACGCCACCTGGTCGAGCACCCGCTGGAGCTCGGCCTCGGTGGCGGCGAGATCCATCGGTGAGGTCACGCGAGGGCCGCCAGCACGCGCCTGGCCTGTTTCAGGTGATCGATCACGTGCAGCCGCCAGGTGATCGAATAGGCCTTCCAGTCGAGGTCCTCGATCCAGTGCACCGGAACCAGCTTCCCCCGCTCGTCAGCGACGTTGACGACCATCACGATCGGGGCGCGGGCGTCGGTGGCGAAGTCGGGCGGCACCGCGTCGAGCGTGCGAAGGATCTCGCCGTGAATGCGCGCGAGCTCGGCGCGGAGCCAGGGCCAGGGCCGGGTGAGCGGAGCCTTCGACGAGAGCCCCGCCGGGATCGCCTCGCCCGGAGGACGCCGCCCGGCGAGCAGGCACCAGAGCTCGTCCAGGCCCGGCCGGTGCGTCTCGACCAGATGATCGACGATCTCGTGAATCGTCCATTCCCCGGCGATGGAGGTCCGCGCGGCCGCCGCCGGCGGAACCGTGTCCAGGAAGGTCTCGAGCGACTCGAACGCCTCGGCGATGCGCTCGCGCAGCTCGCCCGCCGGCGCCTGAGTGCCTCGAGCGGCGAAATACTCTCGGGCCTTCGCCTTGGCCGCTTCGATCGGGTCGGGGCTCATGCAGTCTCCTTCAATTCCAATCTATGGGCGCGCCTCGGCCGGCGGGGCCCCAGCCCCGCGACGGCCTGCGGCGCGCACTTCCACCGCCAGGTAGCGCGTGACGGCCTCGCCGCAGAATCGCGACGCCTCGGCGACGCCGAACGCGGCCGGATCGAACGTCAGCTGGAGGGAGACGCCGTCGACCAGCCCGAGGACCACCGCGGCCGCCCGCCGCACGTCGGTGCGCCGAAAGATCCCGGCCCGCACCCCCTGCGCCACCACGGCCCCGATCAACCGGCGCATCCGATCGTAGAGCGCCGCGTTGATCTCGCGCAGGCGGCGGTCGTGCATCATCTCGCCCCAGAACTCCACGAACACGATCCAGAAGGCGCGCTCCTCGACGGCGAGCCTGAGGCAGGCCTCGACCAGCGCCAGGAGCCGGGCCCGCGCGTCCCGGGACCCCCGCGCCTGGGCGGCGGCGACCCGGCGGTCGAGATCGGCGGTGACCGACTCGAGCGCGGCGACGAGGATCGCCCGCTTGTCGGCGAAGTAGTAGTGGAGAATGCCCTGGCTCAGGCCGGTCTCGCGCGCGACCTTCTTCATGGTGAGCCCGGAGTAGCCGTCGCGGGCGAGACAGCGGATGGTCGCGCGGACGATCTCGGCGCGCCGAAGCGGCGCCACGCCGCGTTTGGGGCTCACACGGCCTCCTCATATTTGATTGGACGACCAATTATCTTTGAGCGGGCCCGCTCCGTCAACCGCGAGTGAATCTTCGCGAGCGGGCTAGCGGCTCGTGCCGGGGATCTGGACGAACGGCACGGCGTTGCCGCCGAACGCATACTGCGGCAGCTTGCCGTCCCAGCGGGCGAGGTACTGCTGCTGGATCAGCACGGGGGTCAGGGACGCGGCGACCCGGGCGTTGTACGCGGCCTCGGCCTCGCCCTTGATGCGCACCGGCAACGCGAAGATCAGCTTGCCCATCGGCGTCCTCCACTCTATAGGCGCGCCTCGGCCGGCGGGACCCCAGCCCCGCGACGGCCTGCGGCGCGCACTTCAGGACGGAGAAGCGGTGCGCCGGCGCTCGGCGGCGCGCTCGGCCTCGAGCCGCTCGAGCTCGACCACCGAGTGATCGGCGAAGGTCATCGCTTCGGCGATGGCCGGATGGCGCGCGCCGATGAGCCGGTGCATCGTCTGGCAGATACGGCGATAAGCGGGATGCCCCTGCGGCGCCGTCCGCAGCTCGATCACGTGCATCGCCTCGCGGGCGTTCATCTCCATGTAGAAGCGCACGCGATACGCCATCGCTACCGCGTACGACGCGACCTCCGGGAGCCCGGCCGTGTCGATCGCGTCGTGAAGCTTCGCCGACTCGTCCATCACCCCGCGCCAGTCGTCCGCCGCGCCCGCCTCGGCGATCGCGTCCGGCACCACGTGGCCGTGGCGCGGCGTGAGCCGCTGCCACTCGAGCGTGAGCAGCCGGTGCCGCTGGAGATCGCGAAACGCGCCGTAGTCGCCGAGCACGTCGAAGCGATACGACGTCCGCTCGAAGGCCCGGCCGGGCCGGTGGCGTCGGTTGAGCCGCTTGCCGACATAGGCCGCCAGCACCGCGGCGCGCTCGTCCCGCGTCATGCGGCGCGCCGCCTCGAGCAGCTCGGCGTCCCCGCGGCTCGAGACCGCGTACAGCGCCGCGGCAACGACCTTGAGCTCGCCGTCAGGATCGAAGTCGGTGAGCGCGATCTCCTGGGCCTGGTCCGCGACCGCCGCCGTCGGCGACGCCGCGGCGCGCGCGGGCTCGATCAGCCGGCGCGCGATCTCACGCGTCTCCCGGCGCGTCTCCTCGAGGTAGGCGCTCCAGGCGCCCCCCCGCTCCGCGATGTCGACCCGTTTGAGGAAGGCCGGAATCACCTTGCGCAGCTCGACCAGCATCAGGTCGGAGTAGGCCCTCACCTCGCGCAGCGGATGGGCCCGCATCCGCAGCAGGAGCTGCTCGTAGCCCTGGCCGGTGCCGTAGATGCCCACGTTGGACGTGGTCGCCGCCGGCAAGAGGCCGCGCAGCGTATCGAGAGCCTTGGCGCGGATCGTCATCCGGTAGACGCTCTCGGACTCGGCCGGATCGCGCGGGAACTTCTTCTCGAAGAACGCGCGCAGCTTCGGGAGCCACGCGCGATACACGTCGAAGCTCTGGTCGAGCGTCGCGACGTAGCGCTCGCGCAGCGCCCCGGCGAGCTCGTCCGGAACGTGGTAGCGATAGGCTCCGCCGGGGCGATCGTCGTAAGGAATGTAGCGCGTCGATTGCTCGAGATAGGACATGAGGCGTCCCCACTCGAGTACCTTGGTCAAGAGGTTCGAGGCGCCCTCGCAGGCCAGGTGCACGCCGCCGAGCTGGGCCACCGAGTCGTCGCCGTACTCGACGAACACGCGCTCGTAAAGCTGCTCGGCCCGCCGCGTGCCGGCGTCGGCGTCGGTCGCGCCGCGGCTCGCGGCCGACGCGAGGCCGCCGGCGCCGAGGAACTCATCGACGAAGAGGCGGCGGAGCGACTTGGGCGAGCGTGAATAGCGCGCGAACAACGCGCCCTTCACGACCTCGGGCAGGTTGACGAGCGCGAAGACCGGGCCGTCGAGGTTGGTGACGTACGGCGCGAGAGCGGCCCGCTCCTCCGGGTTGAACTCTTCGGCCATCCCATGCCGATGGTATCAGATCGACCGGCGCCCCGCGGCATGGCCGGGGCGCCGGTCGCGTCGAGATGCGCGCTACGCGATCGCCACCGAGTTGCCGGGCGAGCCGGTCGCGCCCTTGATGGGCACCGGGTTGAACGACCAGGCGAACTCGTACGCCTTGTCCGCCGCCAGCTCTTCCAGGTTGAGGTTCTCGTTGATGAAGATGCCGTTCATCGTGATCCAGATCGCGTGGCACGCGAACGGAATGTCGGCGTCCTCGCCGGGCACGGCCTCGACCGGCCACGTGTCGCCGCCGACCACCGCGACCTTGCGCTCGGCGAGCCACTTGCCCACCGTTGCGCCCGGCCCGGGGCAGCCCTTGTTGTACTCGGCGTTGTCCTTCTTCCACAGCTTCGCGTGGCCGGTGCGGAAGAGCACGGCGTCGCCCTCGCCGGGCTCACGGATCCCCTGCCGCTGGAGTGTCGCGCGCACGTCGTTCATCGTGATCACGTAGCCGATCGGCAGGCGATCGCCGCCCTTCACCGCCAGGACGTCCAGCAGGATGCCGCGGGTGAAGAACGGCTTCAGGTGCTCGACGCCGAGCTTCTTCAGGCCATAGGCGCCGCCGACTTCCTCCTGCGGCAGACCGTTGTAGTAGCGGATCTTGCCGTCGCCCGCGACCATTCCGATGTGGCCCAGCCCGTCGAACTGCGAACCGATCTGCCCGATCTCGCCCACGAACAGCTCGTCATGATAGTAGAGGTGGTGCTTGCCGAACGGCCCGCCGGTCGGCGTGCCGGGCAGCACGACGTGAGCGCCGAGGCGCTCGCCGAAGAGCGGGATGCCCTTCTCCAGCACGTAGCCGAGCTGGTAGACCTTGCCCGTCTTGACGAGCTTCGCCGCCTCGAGTGCCTTCGCCGGCGTCATCCGGTTGTTCGCGCCGCGCTGATCTTGAGCACCCCACGGCGACGGCCACCACTGGTTGCCCAGCGGGTTCGCGGTCTGCGCTTCGGCGGGGGCCACGCCGCCCGCGACGCTTCCGGCCGCCATGCCCGCGGTCATCCCCGCGACGAACCCCGTCTTGACGAAGTCCCGTCGGGAGACGTCACCGTCCGGCGCCGTCTCGTCGTGACGCTCGCCGGCCTGCTCGCCGTCGCTCTCGTCTTGAGGCTTGAAGTACTGCTTGAGCCAACCGGGCTGCATCGCTCGCCTCCTCGTCCTGGTGTTCTCTGCTCTCGCGCGCTCTGCGGACGACCGACCCGCTCACCCCTTTCGCATGTACGCAGGGATCTCGGACGTAAGGAAATCCTCGCGGGGAGGCGCGAAGACGTCGATCACCTCCGTGTCCTCGTGGAACCACGCTTCGTGCTCAACGCCGCCCGGAATCACCCCGAGATCGCCCGGGCCACACATGCGTTTGTCGCTTCCCAGACGGAATTCCATCCGGCCTGACAGCATCACGAACATCTGCTCGTTGGGGTGCCGATGGGCGGCGGCATGGGCGCCCGCCTTCATCGACCACCAGACGACCATCTCCTGGTCGCCGACGAGGACCCGGCGCGAGATCTTGTCGGTGACCTTCTCTTCCGGCAGGTGCTTGAGCGCGTGAAAGCCCTTCATGCTGGGCATGGGTCGGCCTCCTTCTCTCGTCCGATGGTCACGGTGTAGTCGTCCGCGCGCGGCCTGTCAAGTGACTCGCCCGGAGGCCCGTGCTAGGCTCTCGCCCCATGGCACGGCTCAAGATCGGCTTCATTCCCATCGAGGGCGGTCACTACTACAAGGAGGCGCTCGAGGAAGTGACGCGGGCCGAGGAGCTCGGCTTCGACTCGGTGTGGATGGAGGAGCATCACTCCGTGGCGAATCACTACTGGCCCTCGCCCCTCGTGGTGCTGGCCGGCTTCGCCACCCGAACGTCGCGGCTCACGCTCGGCACCGACATCCTCGTGGCGGCGTTCCACAATCCGGTGCGGCTCGCCGAGGACGCGGCGCTGCTCGACGTCATGTCGGGCGGGCGCTTCACCATGGGCATCGCCATCGGCTACAAGCCTGACGAGTTCAGCCTGTACGGGGTGGCACTCGAGAAGCGCGGTGCGCGGTTCGAGGAGCAGCTCGCGATCGTCAAGGCGCTCTGGACGCAGGAGCGGGTCAGCTTCAAGGGGACGTACTACACCGTCGACGGGCGCCTCGAGCCCAAGCCGGTCGCGAAGCCCCACCCGCCCATCTGGATCGGCGGCTGGGGGGATATCACCCTCAAGCGCGCTGCAACTCTCGCCGACAACTGGATCCCCGGTCCCACGGCCGATCTCAAACGTCTCCTCGACGGCAAGAGACGCTTCCTCGAGAACCGGCGGAGCGCAGGCCGGGCCGAGCCGATCGCCGAGTGGCCACTGACCCGTGATGTGATCGTCGCCGACACGGACAAGAAGGCCCGGGAGCTCGCCGAGGAGCACATCATGGTCGCGTATCGCCGGGAATACGCCGGGGGCTGGCGCCATCCGTTCATCGACGCCTCGGTGGCGACCGACCTGGACGGGCTGATGAAGGACCGATTCATCATCGGCGGCCCCGACCAGTGCATCCGGGCGATCCGGCGCTTCGTCGAAGAGTACGGGATGACCCATCTGATCTGCCGCACCTTCTTCCCGGGCATGCCGCACGCGCACATCATGCGAGCGCTCGAGCTTCTCGCGCGGGAGGTGGCGCCAGCCTTTTCCTGAGGCAGATTCCTTTTCCTGAGGCAGATTACGTAAGTATCTGATATACTAGGCGCTTGCCTGGTCCTGCCGGGCGAAAAGGGGTGTGATTCCGATTCACAGCAGCGCCTATCGCCTCGACCGCTCCTACCAGTGGAACTATGCGCACGCGCCCGTGCTCCCGCGGGTTCGCCATCTGCCCCCGGGGCCTGGGGGTCGGCTCTTCGGTCACTTCCTGAACTCGAGCCTGGGCATCGCCGCCGGCCCGCTCATGAACTCCAAGTGGGTGGAGGGCTACGCTCGACTCGGCTTCGACGTCCTGACCTACGCGACGGTCCGGACTTCGGCCAGGCCGGCCCTCGGTCTCCCCAACATCCGGCATGTGGATAACCGCGAGGTGGCCGCCGTCGTCGCCCGCCGACCCGCCGCCAACGGCGACGCGACGCTCGCCGTCTCGCTGGGCGAGCCTTCGGTGGAGCCCGAGGTGTGGCGCAAGGACGTTCGGCGCGCCAAGGAGCGCATCGGTCGCGGCCAGATCCTGATCGTGAGCGTCATGGGCACGCCGTTCCCCGGCTGCGACGCCGAGGCGCTCGTCACCGACTACGCTCAGTGTGCTGCGTGGGCCGCCGAGAGCGGCGCTGACGCCGTCGAGATCCACCTGGCCACGCCGGATCCCTTCGCCGAGCACGTCCGGATGGTCTACGAGAACGTGCCGCTGTCCGCGCAGATCCTTCACCGCGTACGTACGACGATCGGCGTCCCGGTGCTGGCCAAGCTCGGCGCGTTCAGGACGCCCCGCCTGCTCCACGAGACCGCGACCAGGCTCGCGCCGTGGGCCAACGGCTTCGTCCTGGTCAACAGCATCAGCCGCCGCGTGCTGGATGAGGAGGGCGCCCCCGGCTTCGAGGGGCCCGGGCGCGAGCGCGCCGAAGTCGTGGGCGCGCAGACGTTCGAAGTCGCCTCGCGCCAGATCGTGGAGATGCTCGCCTGGCGAAAGGCGGGCGCGTGGGACCGCGCCGTCCTGGCCGTCGGTGGAATCTCCACCGCCGAGCGCGCACACGATCTGCTCCGCGAAGGCGCCGACGCCGCGCTGGTGGCCACCACCGCCTTCTTCGATCCGCTGCTCGCAGTCCGCTTCCGACAGACGCGCGCGACGGAAGTCGCCTGACCGGCGCGCGCGCAGCCGGGGCCCCGCCCCGGCGTCTGACGCGTGTGCTACCCTACGCCCCGTGCGCTGGCTCGTTGTACTTCCCTTCGAGCGGCCTGGGCTCACGGGAATGGACTTCGCCGACGAGTTGCGCCGGCTCGGTCACGAGGTCCGGACGTTCGAGTACCGCAAGGACAATCCGCTCTACAAGAATCGGGGAACCAAGGCCGCCTATCAGAGCTACATCCTGCGCTCGCTCGAGCGCACGTGCGTCCGGTGGCGCCCGAGCCTCGTCCTCGTCGTCAAGGGCACCCCGATCACGGCCGAGCTGATCGACCGCGTGAAGCGCAAGTGCGACATCGTGTTCATCAACTTCTTCCCTGACAACCCGCTCTGGATGATGCCGCTCGCGGCGATCGAGGCCTACGACGTCTTCTTCACCAAGGAGCGCTACGCGATGCGGAGCCTCCAGCAGGTGGGGATCCGGAACCTGGCGTACCTGCCCATGTACTGCGTGCCCTCGGAGCACTACCCGGTGACGCCGACGACGGAGGAGGCGCGCCGCTACGGTGGGCCCATCTCGTTCGTCGGTAACCGATACCCGTACCGCGAGCACTTCGTAAAAGCGCTGCGCGACTACCCGCTGCGGCTCTGGGGGGCCGGCTGGTCCGCCGCCAAGGACCCGGCCGTCAGCGCGGTCGCCGGGCCGGCGGTCTTCGGCCGCGAGAAGCTCCTCGTGTACTCGGCGTCCGCGCTCTCGCTCAACCACCACCATCCGATGAACGACATCGTCGGCGTGAATACCCGCGCCTTCGAGCTGGCCGCGGCCGCGGCGTGTCAGATCGTGGATCTCAAGGAAGACCTCCAGCACCTGTTCAAGCCCGGCGAGGAGATCGTGGGCTATCGCGACCTCCCCGAGCTGCGGCGCCAGCTCGACTACTACTTGGCGCATCCCGACGAGGCGCGCGCAATCGGCGAGAACGCGCGCCGGCGCGCGCTCGCCGAGCACACTCTCCGCCACCGGATCGACGAGATGATCGCCACCGTGAACAACCGCTTCGGCAACGTCGGCCGTCCGTCGGGGCCGGAAGCGCCGCAACCCCAGCTGTGACGGCCGAGTCGCTGGCCGAGCGCCTCACCTGCATCGAGTGCGGGGCGGACTATCCGCTCACCTATCGCCTGGAGTGCGCGCGCTGCCACGGGCTCCTCGAGCTCCGCTACGACATCGGGCGACTGCGGGCGCTCGGCCCCGAGGTCTTCTCGGGCTCGGGGCTCTGGCGCTACGCGCCGGTCCTTCCGATCGCCGATCCGGCTCACCGGCTGACTCTCGGCGAGGGCGGCACGCCGCTCCTCGATTGCCCGCGTTTGGCCGCGGAGCTGGGAGTGCGCCGCCTGCTCCTCAAGTTCGACGGCCCGAATCCCACCGGGACCGTCAAGGATCGGTCGTCGGCGACGGCCGTGGCCGCCGCGCTGCGCTTCGGCTACCGCGCGACCTCGGTGGTCAGCTCCGGTAACGCAGGGTCGTCGATCGCCGCCTACTCGGCGCGCGCCGGGCTTCCGTCCCTGATCTTCGCGTACGAGCGGGCATCGGCGCCGAAGCTCCTGCACATGGCCGCGACGACCGCGAACCTCATCATCTACAAGGGCGTCTACGACGACCTCATCACCGTCTGGGACCGGCTCGTCGAGGAGCGCCTGTTCTTCGACTGCGGCGCCTCGCGCAACGCCTACAAGCAGGAAGGCAAGAAGACCCTCGCCTACGAGATCGCCGAGCAGACCGGCTGGACGCCGCCGGACGTCGTGGTGGCGCCGTTGGCGGTGGGCGAGACCTTCATCGCCGCGGCGCGCGGCTTTCGCGAGATGCGCGCGGCCGGCTGGATCGAGCGCGCTCCGCTGATGGTGGCCGCCCAGGCGACGCGGGCCAACGCCGTCGCGCGCGCGTTTCGCGAGGGCACGGCCATCACCCCCCTCAAGATCGGCTACACGGTGGCGGAGGGCCTGGCGGCCGGCGACCCGGGCAAGAAGGGCGCGTGGGCTCTGCGGCTCCTGCGCGAGAACAAGGGCCTCGCCGCGGACGCCGAGGACGACGCGATCCTGGCGATGCAGGGCCGCCTGGCGCGCGTCGAGGGGATCTGGGCCGGGCCGACCGGCGTCGCCACGCTGGCCGTCCTCGCGCGGCTCCTCGCGGAAAAGCGGCTCGATCCGGCGCAGGTCTTCTGCGCGATCATCAGCGAGACCGGCCTGAAGACCGAGGCGGCGCCGCCGAGCCGGGTTGGGGTCGCCTTCGACTACGACTCGCTCAAGCGTCTCGTCACCGAGCGTCTCGGCTAGGTGGCGCTGCCCCGAGACTTCTACCGTCGGCCGGCGCGGCGCGTCGCGCGCGAGCTGCTCGGTTGCGTCCTCGTCAGCCGGCGCGGGCGGGTCGTCACGGCGGGACGGATCGTGGAGACCGAAGCGTACCTCGGGCCGGAGGACGCGGCCTCTCACGCCGCCTTCAGGCCCGGCAGCCATGCGCTCTTCTACGGCGACGGCGGCTTCGCGTACGTCTACCTGAACTACGGGATTCACCGCTGCCTCAACGCGATTGCCGGCCCGGCCGGACGTCCGGGGTGCGTACTCATTCGCGCGGTGGAGCCGCTGCGCGGCCTGCCGGCGATGGCGAGGCGGCGCGGCGTCCCTCGCGACCAGGCTCGGATGGCCAGCGGACCCGGCAATCTCACGCGCGCGCTCGGCATCACCCTCGAAGACAACGGCGCCGACCTGACGCGCGGGCGGCTCACCGTCGAGCCTCCGGAGGCGCCCCGAGCGTTTCGCGTCGCCTCGGGACCACGCATCGGCATCACGCGCGCGCGCGAGCCGCGTCTGCGCTTCTGGATCGCCCGGAACCGCTTCGTCTCGCGATAGCTCGGGCCGTGTCACCGCGGCCCCCGGGCATCACAACGGATAGGGCACGAGCTCCCGGCCGATCTCGACCTCACCGTTGAACCGCTGGCGCGCCTCCTCGGCGAGGGCTTCGACCGCGTCGTGATACTCCGCGCCGATGTGCGTGAGGATCAGCCGCCGCACGCCCGCGCGTGCCGCCACTTCCCCGGCCTCGGCAGCCGTCGAGTGCGCATGGCCGCCGACGCGCCCGGGATCGCGCTCGGAATAGGTCGCCTCGTGAACGAGCGTATCGACGCCGCGGGCGAGCGCGACCACGGTGTCGCAGGGCCGGGTGTCGGACGAGTAGACGAAGCCCGGGCGCCCGGCGACGTTCACGCGCACGGCGAAATTGGGCATGGCGCCGTGGTCGTTCGGCGAGGTTCGAAAGCCGAGCGGGCCCAGGTCGAGAAGGGGCGCGTTGTCCGCCAGCTCGATCGCGCGGACATCGAGCTTGAACATCCCCGGGCGCTCGAGCGTGTTGAACAGGGTCAATAGCCCCCGCAGGGGCTCGACGTGCTCCGGCCGGCAGTAGACGGCCATGGGCGTCCGGCGCCCAAGCACGGCCAGGTTCCTCACGAGCGCCGGAAGCCCGTAGGAGTGATCGGGATGGATGTGGGTGATCACGGCCGCGACGAGCGCGAGCGGATCGACGCCGGCGCGCCGGAGCTTCTGGACGGGGCTTCCGCCGCAGTCGAGCAGCACGGCCCCCTCCGGCGCGGCGACGACGATCGACGTCGTGTCGCGCACGGCCGACGGAATCGAGCCGGAGGTGCCGAGAAACGCGAAATGCATCAGCGCGATTTCAGACTGGCGGGCTCGAAGAGGGCGTCGGCCGGATTCGTGTTGATCGCGATCGAGCGAACGGTGAACAGCATGAGGAGCTTGCCGTCAACGAACATCTCCTGGCGATACGGGAAATAGAGCCGGCCGGCCAGCGGCCGGTGCTCGGACAGCGTGAGGTCGACCAGTTTGGCTCCATTCGGAAGCTGCTCGCGCGTGATGAGCCGCACAACGCCGTAATCGGGGTCGAGCCACACGGCGGGGACGTCGCGGTCGCCCGGTCGGGAGCCGATCACGGTCACCGTCCTAGCGCCCACGTGGGTCACGTGGCTCACGTCGGTCCGCACGCCCCGCGCCCGCCACTCGTCGAGCAGCTCCTCGGCTCGCCGCTTCACCGGAACCAGGACGGTCGGAAGCGCTCGCAAGGGCTCCACGGCCGGGAGCTCCACCACCCGCCCGTCGGCTCGCCGGACCCACACCTTGTTGCCGACGGTGATCTGGATCTCGCGCTGACCGTCCAGGGTCTGCTCGACGCGCTGGCGCTGCGGGACCTTGAAGAACATGCGCTGCTCGCCGGACAGGTAGGGACGCTGGCCGTCGGGGTGGTACAGGCTGAGGTTCTGATCGATGACGACGTCGCCGATCTGGACGTTGGAGAACCGGGCCACGAAGGCTTCGGCGGCGGCCCGGCCGTCCTGAGCCGAGGCGACGGGCACGCTTACGCCGATCGCGGCCAAGAGGAGCGGGAGGACGACGGCGCGCCGCACGGATGTGGTTATAATGCCTTAGCTGTGCTGAACGCAAACCCCAAGGAGCACCCGTGCCGAGTGATTCGCTGAGCTCTGGAATCCTGGCCCTCGTCTGGAACTCGGGCCCGATCGCGAAGGGCGTTCTCGTCGTGCTGATGGTCTTCTCGATCGTCAGCTGGGCGCTCATCGTCGAGAAGGCGTTCCAGTTCAGGCGGGTTCGCCGGCAGACGCTGGAATTCTTGAGGGTCTTCCGCGAGGCCCGACGCACCTCGATCGTGCACACAGCGGCGCGGCGGCTCCGGCAGAGCCCGCTCGCCCAGCTCTACTCCGCGGCCTACCAGGAGGTCTCGGGCATTCCCGAGGTCCTCGACAAAGTGCTCGACGACTTCGACGAGGGGCTCAACGGCGACCGCCTCGAGGCGGTCAACCGGGCGCTGCGTCGTGCGTCGGCGCTCGAGGTTGCCCGGCTCGAGCACTATCTGCCGTTCCTCGCGACCACCGCAAGCGCCACCCCGTTCATCGGCCTCTTCGGTACGGTGTGGGGCGTCATGGCGGCGTTTCATGGGATCGGCGCCCAGGGCTCGGCAAGCCTCGCCGTCGTCGCGCCCGGAATCTCCGAGGCGCTGGTCGCGACGGCCGCGGGCCTCGGCGCCGCCATCCCGGCGGTCATCGGCTACAACTACTTCGTCAACCGCGTGAAGCACTGGGCCGTCGAGATGGAAGGCTTCACGATGGATCTCCTGAACGTCCTGAGCCGGCCCGTTGCCAAGGCGGGACGCACGGCGAAAGATGGCGTTTAGAACCGAGTCGTCAGACACGCGTCGGATCGGCACCAACCTGTCCGAGATCAACATCATCCCGCTGGTCGACGTCGTGCTCGTCCTGCTGCTGATCTTCATGCTGACGGCCCCGATGATGTACCGCGGCATCGACGTGAACCTGCCGAAGGCCGCGTCGAAGCCGACCGCCGTTGAGGAGCGCATGGTCCTCACCGTCACCAAGGACCAGTCGCTCTTCCTGAACGATCGGCGGGTGCCGCCCAACGGTCTGGAGGGAGCGCTGCGTCAGGCGTTCACCACTCGAACCGACAAGACTCTGTACCTCAAGGCCGACGCCGGACTCTCGTACGGCGTGGTCGTGGAGACGATGGACCGCGTCCGGCGCGCGGGCATCGAGCGACTCGGCATGGTGACCGAGCCGGCTCGGGAGCGCTGAGACCCCGGCCCAGGCCGTGGCTCTTCCCGCCAGCTTTCACATCGGGCCTGCGTTGGGGCGGCTGCGGCTGCCGCTGGCTCCAGCAGTCGTGTCGGCGCTTGCCCACGTCGTGTTCTTCGCGATCGTCATCCTGGGCGCGTCGATGTGGACCGACACTCGAACCAAGCCCGTGTTCGTCGTGCTGACGCCGAGCGTCGCGGCCATCGGCTCCCCGCGCGGCGCGCCGACGGCCCCGCGCGTCGAGGAAGCGCCTGTGCTCAAGCCGCCGCCAACTGAGCTGCCCACCCGCGCGGCGCCGCGCGACCTGCCGGCCCGCGATTTACCCTCGCGCGAGCTGCCGCAGCGAGATTCCGTCGGGTTGCCCGATCGGAGCTTGCCGAGCCGCTCGCCGGCCCCGCCACGCCCGGCCGAGAAGGAGCTGCCCCAGACCGCGAGCACCACGCCGACGCCGGTGCCGCAGACGCCGATCCGTCGCGAGGCCGCGGCCGCGCCACCGCCCCCGCCGCTCGGCGCCGCGTCGGGGACGGCGACCGGATCGGGTCCGCTCACGCTCAGCGTCTCGGATTTCCCGTACGCCTGGTACATCCGGCAGATCCAGGGGAAGATCCAGGAGAAGTGGGTGGGACGCGCCATTCCTGGTCAGCAGCCGGCCGTCGTGTTCGAGATTCGCCGCGACGGCCGGGTCAACGTGGCGACGATCGACCGTAGCTCGGGCAACGCCTACTACGATCAGGTCGCGCTCCGCGCGATCAACGACGCCAGCCCGTTTCCGCCGCTTCCCGACGACTTCAAGAAACCCGTGCTGAGGATCGGTCTCCAGTTCGTCTTCGATCCGACAGGGGGATGATTGGTGCGACGCCTCGCCGCCGCCGCTCTGCTGTTCGCGCTCGCCGCCGTCACGTCGCTCGCGCTCTGGGCCCCGCCGCCCGCGGCGCGCGCCCAGGCCGTCGACGTCTACATCAACGTCACGGGAGGCGACAAGAGTAAGAAGATCAACATCGCAGTTCCCGATTTCACGCTCATCGCCGGCACCGACCAAGCGGTTCCCAAGCTCCTCGCCTCGGTGATCGGCAACGATCTGACGCTCTCCGGGTTTTTCAGCGTCGTCGCCGCGACGGGCTCGATTCCCGCCAACAACCCCGCAGCGCTCGCGCAGACGTGGAGCGCGTTCGCGGCCGCCGGCGCCCACGCGGGCGTGCACGGGCTCCTGGCCATTCGGGGCGACCGCCTCGAGGCCGAGATGCGTCTCTACGACCTGACGACTCCGGAGCACCGGCTGATCGCGTCGCGGAAGTTCGAGTCGCCGGCGCCGCAGTCGCGCCGGCTCGCGCACAAGATCTCCGACGAGATCGTGCTGCAGTTCACCGGCGAGCCGGGGGTCGCCGACACGAAGCTCGCGTACGTGGTGGGCCCGCCCGGCTCCAAGGAGATCGTCGTCGCCGACTACGACGGGGCGGGCGCCGGCAACGTGACCCGCAACGCGTCGATCAACCTCTCGCCGTCCTGGAGCCCCGACGCGCGCTCGATCGCGTTCACCTCGTTCATGAACGGCTATCCCGACCTCTTCCGGCTGTTCCCGTTCGAGCGGCAGCGCCCGGTGCAGACGCTCGCCTCGTTCGTCGGCATCAACTCGTCTCCCGGCTGGAGTCCCGACGGACGCTACCTGGCGCTCACGCTCTCGAAGGACGGAAACCCGGAGATCTACGTGCTCACGCTGGCCACCGGCGTGCTGCAGCGGCTCACACGCCACGCCGGGATCGACACCGAGCCCACGTGGTCGCCGAGCGGCCAGCAGATCGCGTTCGTCTCCGACCGCGCGGGACAGCCGCGCATCTACGTCATGGACAAGGACGGCGGCAACGTGCGCCAGCTCACCTCGGGCGGCTTTCACACGCAGCCCCGCTGGTCGCCGAAGGGCGATCCCATCATCTACACCCAGCGGTCGGGCACGCACGATCTCTGGGCGATCAGCCCGGGCGGCTCGAGCCCGCGCCAGCTCACGAGCGGCGGAGGTGACAATCAGAGCGCGACGTGGGCGCCCGACGGACGTCATCTCGCGTTTCAGTCCAACCGCACCGGCCGCTGGCAATTGTTCTTCATGACCGTCGAGGGACAGACGACGACACAAGTCACGCAAGGCAGCAACGAGGCGACAAGTCCCTCATGGTCGCCGCGCCTGCCGTGATAGGATTGGGACCCGAAAGTTGACCTCGAGGAGGCCAAGGGGGGCGTCATGCTGACTCGCGCTCTGTACGCGACGTTGTCGTCACTGCTACTGACGGGTCTGATCATCAGCGGTTGCGCGAAGAAGCCCGCAACCACCGCGTCGACGTCCGCGCCTGCCCCCGCGGTTGCCCCCGCGCCGGCGCCACGCGCGACACCGCCGGCGGCCGCCGCCCCGAGCACCGCCGCACCGGCGCCCGCTCCCGCGCCCGCGCCGCTCGCCGGACCCGCGGCGGCGCGGCCGTCGCCGAAGGAGTTCGCCGCGGTCGACGCGCTGAAGGACGTTCACTTCGAGTTCGACAAGTACGACATCCGGCCCGAGGACGCGAAGACGCTCGACGCGAATGCCTCCTGGCTGAAGTCGAACGCCGAGAACCTTGTGCTCATCGAGGGACACTGCGACGAGCGCGGGACCAACGAATACAACCTGGCCCTCGGCGAGCGGCGCGCGAAGGCGACCATGAACTACCTCGTCTCGCAGGGCATCCAGGCCAACCGCATCACCATCATTAGCTATGGCGAGGAGCGGCCGGTTTGCAACGAGAAGACCGATTCGTGCTGGGCCAAGAATCGCCGCGCGCACTTTCTGGTCAAGCCGCGCTGAGCCCGCGTGAGATCAGGGGGAGGAGGCTCGCGCTCCTCCTCGGCGTCGTCCTGTCGCTCGCCGGTTGCGCCGGGGTCCAGGAAGCCACCGGTGTCGCGACCCAGCAGGATCTCCTCCAGATTCGCCAGGACGTCGCGGCGGCGCAGCAGACCGCCACACGCGCCAAGGCCGACGCCGACGCCGTCTCGGCGCAGCTCAAGAATCGCGCGGGCGGCGAGAGCGACAAGAAGGTCGCGGCGCTCAGCCGTCAGGTCGACAGCCTGAGCGAGACGCTGACGACGCTCACCGGACGCGTGGACGAGCTTTCGACGAGGCTCGACACGCTGACCCGCCAGCTTCGCACGGGCCAGGCGCCCGCGACCTCGGGATCGGCGGCGCCGCGCTCGCCGTCAGCGGCTCCGTCGGGATCCGCCGCCCCCGCATCTCCTGGAACGGCAGCGCCGGGCCCTGTCGCCGCGGTACCGCAGCGTCCCTCGGCCGCGTCGCTGCAGCCGCAGGACATCTATCAGGCGGCCTACATCGACTTCAGCAAGGGCAGCTACTCGCTGGCGATCGCGGGCTTCCGCGAGTTCCTGCGGCGCTACCCCGACCACGAGTTGGCCGGCAGCGCCCAGTACTGGATCGGCGAGGCCTACCTCTCACTCGCCCGCGGATTCAGCGACTCGGGGCAGGGCGACAAGTCGACGGAGTCGCTCGAGCAGGCCGTGCAGGAGTTCAAGAAGGTCCTCGTGAACTATCCGCGGGCTGACAAGGTGCCGCCGGCCCTCTACAAGGAAGCGCTCGCCCTGATCGATCTGAAGCAGCCCGCGCAGGCGCAGGCTCGCCTGCAGTATCTCGTCGACAACTTCCCCCGCTCCGAAGAAACCAACCTAGCCCGCGAACGCCTGGCCACCCTCAAAAACCGCTAACCCCGCCCAGACTCCACACCAGCTGTCCCGTCGGGTGAAGGCCCAGGGAAGAACCACCAACGTCCCTGGGCGGGGGTGGGGGGCGGCGGGCAGCCCTCCGGGACCCGTGTAGGCACGGTGACCAGAGCCGAAACCCGAAGTCGATATCGCGAGCGAGGTTGGCGCGCGGGTCCCGGAGGGCTGCCCGCCGCCCCCCGCCCCCGCCCCGCGAAGACTAGTCGGAAGACTCTTCTAGGCCCAGAACCCAGACGACCGTGACGTCCTTGCCATGGCCCGAATAAACCATGACCGTCCCGTTCGGATCGTCCGTGTGGGCCGAGCTGACGATGACAGGCGGATCGGAG
>DASRIY010000236.1:0-7747 GCA_035649755.1 Candidatus Methylomirabilota bacterium | reverse complement strand
GATTCGAAGCGGGAGCCGGCTCGCACCTGCAGCGATATCGCGACGACGCCTGCCGCGGCGTCCTCGCGCACGAGCACCGTGAGCCCGTTCGGGAGGACCTGCCGGGAGATCAGGGGCTCCTGCGCCTGGGCGGACGGCGCGAGGGCCATCGCCAGAAGAGCCGACGCGAGCACGAGCCCGATGCGGTTCATCTGGGCGGGACGAACGCGATCCGCCCGTAACGCTCGGGATCGAGGTAGCGCCGCGCCACGAGACGAACCTGCTCGGCGGTAACCGTGCGCACACGGTCGATGTAGGCCAGCTCCTCCGCGAGACGCCAGACCGTCTCGGCGCGGCCGTAGAGACGGGCGCGGCCCTCGGCGGTCTCGCTCTGGAAGGCATGTTCCGCTTCGGCCAGCGTGATGGCCCGCTGGAGCTCCGCTTCGGTCACGCCCTGCTCGCGCACACGCTGGACCTCTCTCATGACCTCGGCCTCGGCACCGGCGAGGTTCGCCGGCTCGAGCTGAGCGGTCACCGTGATCGCGCCCGCCGCCTCCAACGCCGCGTAATCGGACCTGACGGAATTCACGAGCCCGAGCCGCTCGCGCAGTGACTGTGGTAGCCGCGAGGACCGCGACTGGCCTAGGATCGAGACGAGCAGATCGACCGCCGGCGTGTCCGCGTGATCGAGCTTCGGGCCGAGCCACCCGAAGGCCAGGTAGGCCAGCGCACCGGGGCGCGGCATGTCGAGCTTCTTCGGCGAGACACTGGCCGGCGTCGGAGCGGGCAACCGCTGAAAGCCGCTGCGCGGAAGCCGGCCCAGGGAGCGCTCGGCCGCTCGCAGCGCCTCGGCCGGGTCGACGGGGCCGACGACGACCAGCGTGAACGACTCCGGCACGTAATAGCGGCGATAGAAGGAGAGCAGCGTGTCACGCGTGAGCGCCTGAATGATCTGGGGCGTCCCCAGGACCGCGCGTCCGTAGGGATGACCGCTGAAGACCACGTTGTAGAGCTGCCGGGAGAGGTAGCGTTGCGGGCTGTCCTCGTTGAGCCGCATCTCCTCGAGCACGACCTTCTTCTCGAGATCGAGCTCGGTCTCGTCGAGCACCGAGTTGACGCTGATGTCGGCGAGCATCTCGATCGTCGGCACCGCGCGCAGCTTCGGAAGCACCGCGTGGTAGAAGGTGTAGTCCCACGAGGTGCCCGCGTTCACCCGTCCGCCGACGCCCTCGACGTCACGGTCGACGAATCCCCGCGCCCGGGTCGTTGTACCCTTGAAGAGCATGTGCTCGAGGTAATGCGCCAGGCCCAGCTCGGACGCAGTCTCGTCTCGAGCGCCGGCGCGAACCCACAGCTGCACCGCGACGACCTCGCTGGATCGAAACTCCTGGATGATGACCCGCACGCCGTTCGGCAGGACGTGGCGCATGGGCACCTGAGGAGCGGGAGCAGGCCGTGGAGCTTGCGCGCGCGCGCAGCCCTGCACGGCCAGCGCGACGAGCAGAGGGAGCAAAAATTTCGCGGGCAGGCGCATATGGTCAGTCAGGCTATCACAGGCCCTCCGGGCGGGCAGAATGCCGCACCGGATTCCGCGAGCGTCCAGGGCACATCGCCGTGTGACGAGTCGAGCATGTCGTGATAAGTGGCTGATCTGGCGCTTTTTGTAGGAATTTCCGGACGTGGCACCCGAGTTGCTCGTTCATGCGTCTCAAGAGTTGAGCGTCTACCTCAATGCCGAGGGGGTGACACCGGGGCGGGCTGTGGGTTTAATGGGCTGGTTGGCAGGTGGGTCGTAAAGCACTCCACACACGAGAGGGAATGGAAAGGCTGATGATGAAGAGATTTTTCGCAGCGATCATGAGCGTGGCAGTCTTCGCGGCGCTGGCTCCGGTTGCCGGGGCCCAGTCGCAGTGCCCGGCCGAGGTCGGCCAGGCCAAGACCATGCTGCAGAAGGCTTCGGCCACGCAGCAGCAGGCCGCCCGCGGTCAGGATGTTCAGGCGCCGCGCTCGTTGGCGGGCGCCCGTCAGCAGGACACGCAGGCCCCGCGCAGTAGCACGCAGGATGTCCAGGCTCCGCGGAGTAGCACCCAGGACGTTCAGGCCCCGCGCAGCAGCACGCAGGATGTCCAGGCCCCGCGCTCGCTAGCCGGCGCGCGCAGCAGCACCCAGGATGTCCAGGCGCCGCGTAGCAGCACGCAGGACGTTCAGGCCCCGCGCAGCAGCACCCAGGATGTCCAGGCGCCGCGCAGCAGCACGCAGGACGTCCAGGCCCCGCGTAGCAGCACGCAGGACGTCCAGGCCCCGCGCTCGCTCGCCGGTGCCCGCAGCAGCACGCAGGATGTTCAGGCTCCGCGCAGCAGCACGCAGGATGTCCAGGCTCCTCGTAGCAGCACGCAGGACGTCCAGGCCCCACGCAGCAGCACCCAGGATGTCCAGGCCCCGCGGTCGCTCGCCGGCGCGAAGAGCGGTGGCGCCGACGCGGCCAAGCTGGTCCGTGAGGCTGAGGCTGCTTGCAAGGCCGGCAACATGGATTCCGCCAAGGCGAAGGCCATCGAGGCCATCGGCCTGATGAAGTAAGCTCGGAAAAAGCTCCGCAGTCTGGAGCGACAAGGGCTCCAGGGTCATCCCCTGGAGCCCTTCTTCTTTCGGCGCGGTGCCGCCTAGGCTCCCCGTTCTCGTCCGCCAGCCAGGAAGTGGACGTGGACGTGATACACGACCTGGCCGCCTTCGGGTCCGCAGTTCACGCGAAGCCGGTAGCCGCGCTCGGCCAGCCCCTTCGCCTCGCCGAGCGCGCGAGCGGCCAGGAAGCAGCGACCGATGACGTCCGTGTCCTCCGCGTCCATCGTCGTGATCGAAGCGATGTGGCGCTTGGGGACGATGAGGAGATGGATGGGCGCCTTCGGGTAGATGTCCTTGAAGGCCAGAACCACGTCGTCCTCGTACTCGACATCGGCGGGAGTCTCGCGGGCCACGATGCGGCAGAACACGCAGTCCTTCAACAGGATCCCCCAGGGGTGCCTGCTATAATACGTCGCCGTAACGCAGAACTCGCAAAGGAGCAGGAATGGGAACGTGTCCGAAGTGCAAGCTGAGGATTCGCAAGAACGGCAACCACGTCAAGCTCGGCTCGACCTGGTATCACAAGGCTTGCCCGCGCCGTCGGCCCGTGTCGGCCTGAGCCCAGTTCCTCCCGCCCTTCCCGGATCAGCGAGCTAGGAGCCGCCTCGCGCGGCTCCGTCGTGTAGCGCAACCGGACGCTTGACGTAGCGCCCCTGCGGCGCCCCGCGAACCCGTCCGTCCTGAAACACCGGCTGCCCTCTCAAGAGCGTATGGGTCGGCCAGCCGCGCACATGCATGCCGGCGAACGGCGTGAAGTCCTGCGCCGAGCCGAGAACCTCGGGCGTCACCACCTGCTCGCGCCGCGGATCGAGCACCACCAGGTCGGCGTCGCTGCCGACGGCGATAGTGCCCTTCTTCGGATAGAGCCCGAAGGCGCGCGCGGGATTCGCGCTGGCCAGCTCGGCGATGCGTGCGAGCGGCAACTCGCGCCGCAGATGTCCCTCGGAGAACAGGTAGGGATAGAGCAAGGCGGTCCCGCCGAACCCCGGCAGCGCCCTCCAGAGCTCTTGCTTGTCCGTCTCCGCGCAGCAGGCGTGATCGCTCACGATCGTGTCGATCCAGCCGTCCGAGACTGCCCGCCAGAGAGCCTCGCGATGAGCCTCGGTCCTGATCGGCGGATTGACCTTGCCCACAATACCGCCGGCCGTCTCGTGGGTGAGCGCCAGGTGGTGCACGGTCGTCTCGAGACGGATGTCGAGATGGGGATTGTCGCGCCGTCCCCGGGCGCCGCTCGCGACAGCCTCGGCGCTGGAGAGATGGAGCAGGTTCACCGGGCAGCGCGTGGCGTCGGTCAGCACCAGAGCCTCGGCGATCGACAGCTGCTCCGTCAGCGGCGGCCGCGACCGGTGATAGCCTTCCAGCCCGCCCGGCCCCGATCGCTTCACCTCCTCGATGAACACCCGGATGAGCTCGGCCTGCTCGCAGTGAAGGCTCAGCGAGACGCGGCCGTGCTTGCCGTACCGGAGACCGGCCGCCGCCACCTCGCGCATCAGCAGGTAGAGATGGCCGAGATCGTAGGTCTCGGCCATCGTGTACGCGCTGCCGTGCGTCGAGTCGGACGTGAGGTTGAGCCCCTTGTAGAACATGTAGTACTTGAACGAGGCAACGCCCTGCTCGCCGACCAGCCACTCGACCTCGGCGAGCTGCTCGGTCGTCATGACGCCGATGTGGTAGCCGAAATCCGTGTACGCGTGGCCGGCAGTCGCCGCGACGACCTCGGGGAAGATCGTCCGATAGGGGCCGCTCTTGTTGAGATAGTTCTGGCCCGTGCGGAAGTAGCTGATGACCGTGGTCACGCCGCCCGTGAGCGCCGACCTGGTCTCGCTGCTCGCGTCGGTCGCCAGGTCGCGGTAGATTCCGATGTGAAAGTGCGAGTCCACCCCGCCTGGCAGCACGAGCCGGTCACGCGCGTCGACCACGGTGTCCGCCTCGGTCGACGCGATCGAATCGGCCAGCGCGGCGATGCGGCCGTCGCGGATGCCGACATCGCAGGGCACGGCGCCGACGAAGGGGATGACGACGCGACCGTTCAGGACGGCGCTATCGTAGCGGGGCATGCGGAGGGGCGGGGGCGGCGCGGGGGGCGAAGTCGGCGATCAGTGCCCGGCGGCGCTGAACGCGGTCGAGATGACCCACGCGAAGTCGATCACGAGCGCCACGACGAGGATGATGGAGCCGAGATTCAGCCAGAGCCCGATGCTTTTTTCGTCCATTGTCGTCCTCCGGGATGAGTTCTGGCGCGACCCTAGCACACTCGTCGTGAGTCGACAAAGCTGAAGGCGGCGGAGGTCCCCATGAGACTTCGAGGAAAGGTCGCGCTGGTCACCGGTGCCCAGCAAGGGATCGGGCGCGGGATCGCCCTGGCGTTCGCCCGCGAGGGCGCGGACGTGGCCGTGAACTATCTCGACGATCGAGCTGCGGCCGAGACGGTGCTGCGACAGGTTCAGGCGGAGGGCCGGCGCGGAACGCTCGTGCAGGGCGACGTCGCCCGCCCGGCGGACGCGAAGACGATGGTGACGCGGGTCGTGGACGAGCTCGGCGGGCTCGACATCCTCGTCAACAACGCCGGGGTCTATCCGAGGGTGCCGTTTCTCGAGATGCGCGAGCGCGACTGGGACCTGGTCCTCGACGTGAATCTCAAGGGCGGCTTCTTCTGCGCCCAGGCCGCGGCGCAGGCGATGATCGCCGGCCGGCGGCGGGGCTCGGTCATCAACCTGGCCTCCCAGGCGATTCGCGGCGCGGTCCGGGGCGTTCACTACTCGGCCAGCAAGGGCGGCGTGGTCGCGATGACGCGCGCGATGGCGCTCGAGCTGGCCGCGCACGGCATTCGCGTGAACGCGATCGCACCCGGCCTGACCGACACCGCCCAGCCGCGCTACGGGAGCAGCGAGGAGGAGATCGCCGCGATGGGAAACGCGGTCCCGCTCGGTCGCATGGCCCAGCCCGACGACATCGCCGCGGTGGCGGTATTCCTCGCCAGCGAGGACGCGCGCCATGTGACGGGACAGACCGTGCACGTCAACGGCGGCTCGTACATGCCGTGACACTCCTGGGCCGGCCGTCACACGATTGAAGTTTTCGGGAATCGGGATTCCCCCGCATACTGGGCGCAATCGCGAATGGATGTGCGCGCTGCAGGCCGTCGCGGGGCTGGGGCCCCGCCGGCGGAGGCGCGCCTCTGGATCATAGAAGGGAGCCTGAGCCGATGAGCCCAGGGGCGAGCTTCTTCGAGACGGTCAACAGCTACTTCGACAAGGCGGCGGCACTCACCGACTACCCGCCCGGGCTCCTCGAGCAGGTCAAGGTCTGCGACAGCGTCTACGCCTTCCAGTTCCCGATCCGGCGGCAGGGCGGCTACGAGGTCATCTCCGGCTGGCGCGCGCAGCACAGCCATCACCGCGTGCCCGTGAAGGGCGGCATCCGCTACGCGCCCACCGTGGACGAGGACGAGGTGAAGGCCCTGGCCGCTCTGATGACCTACAAATGCGCCATCGTCGACGTGCCGTTCGGCGGCGCCAAGGGCGGCGTCCGGATCGACACCAAGCAGTACTCGGCCCAGGAGCTGGAGCAGATCACTCGCCGCTATACCGCCGAGCTGATCAAGAAGAACTTCATCGGGGCGGGCCTGGACGTGCCCGCGCCCGACTACGGGACGGGCCCGCGCGAGATGGCCTGGATCTACGACACGTACTCCGCGTTCTACCCGGGCGCCATCGACGCGATGGCCTGCGTGACCGGCAAGCCGGTGACCCAGGGCGGCATCCGCGGGCGCGTGGAGGCGACCGGCCGCGGCGTCTATTTCGGGCTTCGCGAGGCGTGCGACCAGGCCGAGGACATGAAAGCGCTGGGGCTGTCGACCGGACTCAAGGGCAAGACGATCGTCGTCCAAGGGCTCGGCAACGTCGGCTACAACACGGCCAAGTTCTGCCAGGAAGCCGGCTGCGTCATCGTCGCGCTCTCCGAGCGTGAGGGCGCGGTCTATCGCCGGCAGGGTCTCGACCTCGACGCGGTGGTGAAGCACCAGAAGGCAACAGGCTCGATTCTGAACTTCTCCGGTGCCGCGAACATCACGCCGACCAACCAGGCACTCGAGCTGGAATGCGACATCCTGATCCCGGCCGCGCTCGAGAATCAGATCACCGGCGAGAACGCGCCGCGCATCAAGGCCAAGATCGTGGCCGAGGCGGCCAACGGGCCCACCACCGCGGACGCCGAGAAGATCCTGCTCGACCGGGGCGTGCTCATCATTCCCGATATCTTCCTCAACGCCGGCGGGGTGACCGTCTCGTACTTCGAATGGGTCAAGAACCTGTCTCACGTGCGCTTCGGCCGTGTCGGCAAGCGCTTCGAGGAGGCGTCGTACGACCGGATGGTCTCCGCGATCGAGAAGGCCACCGGCCGCGGCTTCTCGGCCGAGGAGCGGAAGGCGATCGTGCGGGGCGCGGACGAGATCGATCTGGTGAACTCCGGCCTCGAGGAGACGATGATCACCGCGTACCGGCAGGTTCACGAGCAGTGGAAGCGCGATTCGCGCATCCCCGATCTTCGGACGGCGGCGTTTCTCACCGCCCTGAACAAGGTGGCCACCACCTACCTCGAGCTCGGAATTTTCCCGTAGACGCCGCTCGAGATCTCCTGACGCGTTCCGGAAAGCGATGCGGACTTGGCCGACAAAACAGTCGGCCGGTCGACGGATGTGTCAGGCTGAAGCGCTCCCCGGGCGCCCAACGCCCGAGAATCTCTTCA
The DNA here is from genome assembly GCA_035649755.1 of Candidatus Methylomirabilota bacterium. Lineage (GTDB taxonomy): Bacteria > Methylomirabilota > Methylomirabilia > Rokubacteriales > CSP1-6 > AR31. The sequence goes on along the minus strand of DASRIY010000236.1, from coordinate 403 downwards.
AAACGCTGCCGGAACGCCGTGGCATCGCCCTTGCTCCTTTCGGCCCTGGTCGACCCTGCTCCGCCGAGGAGGAGCGATGTTATCGAGCCGCGTTCGATCGGTTGGGTTCTTCGCGCTCGCGCTGACGCTGCTCTGCGCCTCGCTCGCCCGGTCCACGCCGATCGGCGTGCAGTACCAGGAAGGCCTGGTGCGCGCGTTTCCGGTCCTTCGCACCACGCAGAACGAGACGCTGGCCCAGGGCGATTTCGCTCAGGTGGCCCGCGGCGATCAGGTGACCTCGCGACTCATCTTCCGCTTCAAGGACGGCTCCCTCTACGACGAGACGGTCGTCTTCTCGCAGCGCGACCGCTTCATGCTCCAGAGCTACCGGATCGTGCAGCGGGGCCCCTCGTTCCCGGAGACG
>DASRIY010000235.1:0-2943 GCA_035649755.1 Candidatus Methylomirabilota bacterium | reverse complement strand
AGGCGGGCCAGCGCAGGCTGACGCCGCGCGGCGGGCCGCCAGAGAAGCGAGACCGGCAGCGGCGGCACACGCGCGGGCGTCGTGACGACGCGGTCCGGGAGCGACTCGACGAGCGCGAGCGCCGGGACCAGCCCGATGCCGAGCCCACCCGAGACGTAGGCGAGGAGCAGCGACACGCTCGGCACATCGATGGTCGAGATCGGGCGAATCCGCTCGTCGGCCAGGTACTGATCAAGGAGCGCCCGCCCCCGGCTCTCGGCCGCCAGGCGCAGGACCGGCTCGCGACGCAGCCGTTCCGTCAAGGCCGCCCGCTCGCCCCGCCGGCGCGGCCCCACCCAGAAGAATGGCTGATCGAAGAGATGCCGCTCCTCGAGCCCGCGCGGCGTCTCCTGACCCGTGACCACGGCCAGATCGACCTCGCCGGCAGCCACCAGGCGCACGCCAGCGCGCGAGTGCGTCGTGACGATCTCGAAGCGGGCGGGCGGATCCTCGTCGAGCAGATCGCGGAAGACCGGCGCCAGAAGGCCCTTGCCCAGATAGTCGCTGGCCGCCACGCGCAGCGTGGTGGCCGGGCGGCCGGCCAGCTCGGCGAGCTGGCCGAAGGCCGACTCGGCCCCGTTCCACAGCTCGCGCACGACCGGCAAGGCCGCCTCGCCGGCCGCGGTGAGACGCACGCCCCGGCCGGCGCGCTCGAAGAGCTTGATGTCGAAGTGGGTCTCGAGCCGCCGGATCTGCTGGCTCACTGCCGACGAGGTGATGTTCTGCTGGCGCGCCGCCGCGCCCACCGAGCCCGTGCGCGCCACCGCCAGGAGCGTCTCCAGCGCCGGAAAGAGCGCGGCGTTGATCATTAAGCGGAGCTTACCATTCGTCCCAGAATGTTTCACTGGACTACATAATTTGCCTGAGGCAGCATGCGCGGCGAGGAGGAAGCTTCAATGGCACGCACGCTGTTCGACAAGGTGTGGGAGGCGCACACGGTCCGGACGCTGCCGTCCGGCCAGACCCAGCTTCTGATCGGCCTGCATCTGATTCACGAGGTGACGACGCCGCAGGCCTTCCAGATGCTGAGAGATTCGAAGCTGAAGGTGCGGATGCCCGAGCGCACCTTCGGCACCCTCGACCACATCATTCCGACGACGGATCAGACCCGCCCCTACGCCGATCCGCTGGCGGAAGAGATGGCGGTCCACATGATCCGCAACATGAAGGACTTCAACCTGCCGTTCTTCGACATGTCGACCGGCAAGCAAGGGATCGTCCACGTCATCGGCCCCGAGCTCGGTCTCTCCCAGCCCGGGATGACCATCGCCTGCGGCGATAGCCATACCTCGACCCACGGCGCCGTCGGCGCGATCGCCTTCGGCATCGGCACCACGCAGGTGCGCGACGTGCTGGCCACCCAGTGCCTCGCCATGGCCAAGCCCAGGCTCCGCCAGGTACGCGTCGAGGGCGCCCTGTCCCACGGCGTCTACGCGAAGGACGTGATCCTGGCGATCATCAACCAGCTCGGGGTGAAGGGCGGCGTGGGCTACGCGTACGAGTACGCGGGCTCGGTCATCGATCGCATGACGATGGAGGAGCGGCTCACCGTCTGCAACATGTCGATCGAGGGCGGGGCGCGCTGCGGCTACGTGAATCCCGACCAGACGACGATTGACTACCTGCGGGGCCGCCAGTACGCGCCCGCCGGGGCCGCGTTCGACAAGGCCGCCGCCTGGTGGAAGGCAGTTGCGACCGAGCCCGGCGCGGCGTTCGACGACGTCGCGCGCCTCGACGGCGGGGCGATCGAGCCGATGGTGACCTGGGGCATCAATCCAGGCATGTCGGTCGGCGTGAGCCAGCGGATCCCCTCGCCCGACGCCCAGCCCGAGCCCGAGCGCCCGACCTTCCGCGAGGCGCTCGCCCACATGAGCTTCGAGGCGGGCCAGCCGATCAAGGGCGCCAAGATCGACGTCGCGTTCGTCGGCTCCTGCACCAACGGCCGGCTCTCCGACATGCGCATGGCCGCCGAGGTCGCCAAGAAGGGCAAGGTCGCCAAGCACGTGCGCGCGCTGATCGTCCCCGGCTCGCAGCAGGTCGCGAAGGCCGCCGAGGCCGAGGGGCTGCACGAGATCTTCCAGGCCGCGGGCTTCCAGTGGCGCAAGGCCGGCTGCTCGATGTGCCTGGGCATGAACCCCGACGTCCTCGTCGGCCGCGAGATGAGCGCCTCGTCGAGCAACCGAAACTTCATCGGCCGTCAGGGCAGCCCGACCGGACGCACGCTCCTGATGAGCCCGGCCATGGTGGCCGCCGCCGCGATCACCGGCGCCGTCGCCGACGTGAGGGAGATCCTGAAATGAGCGCAGCCGTCGACTACAAGCGCCGCCAGATCGTGGGCCGCGGCATCCCCGTGCCCGGCAACGACATCGACACGGATCGGATCATCCCCGCGCGCTTCCTGAAGGAAGTGACCTTCGAGACGATGGGCGAGCATGCCTTCGAGGACGCGCGCAAGCAGAACCCGGAGCACCCCTTCAATCAGAAGGTGTTCCAGGGCGCGTCGGTCCTGGTCGTCGGCCAGAACTTCGGCTGCGGGTCGTCCCGCGAGCACGCGCCGCAGGCGCTGATGCGCTGGGGCATCGCGGCCATCGTCGGCGGCTCCTTCGGCGAGATCTTCTTCGGCAACTGCGTGATGCTAGGCATCCCCTGCCTGCGCGCCTCGCAGGAAGACCTGGAGTGGCTGCAGAAGGCCGTGGGGCGCGCCCCGCAGACCCCCGTGACGGTCGACGTGGAGAAGCAGGAAGTCCGCTGCGGCGACCGGGCGATCAAGGCCACGATCCCCGACGGCCCGCGCAATCAGCTCGTCGGCGGCACGTGGGACTCGACGGCGGTGCTGCTGGAGGCGGGCGCCGCTATCGAGACGACCGCGAAGAAGCTCCCGTACGTCGCGGGGTTCTGACGCCG
>DASRIY010000234.1:0-2292 GCA_035649755.1 Candidatus Methylomirabilota bacterium | reverse complement strand
CTTGCTCGGCGCCCTCGAGCGCAACGACGCTCCCGCGCTGCGCGCGATCCCGCGCCAGTGGCTGCATTCGGCCGGGTCGGAGACGTTGAACTGGATCGCGCTGGGCGGCGCCATGCAGCAGGCGCGCCTCAAGATGGAGCTGCTCGACTACGTCCCGGTCTACCGCACGCCGGCCGGAACCGGCGGCGGCTGGGCCTTCGCCCGCTGGCGCTGATACCACCGGCTTCGTGATAGCCTGCGAACATGGGTAGAGCGCAAGAGCTCGAGTCCATGGCTCTGAAGCTTTCGCGGCGCGATCGCGCTCGCCTGGCGCAACGCTTGATCTCGAGCCTCGATCGCGGCGACGACGACGGCGCTGAGGCGCTCTGGCTCGCGGAAGCCGAGCGTCGCCTCGACGAGCTCAAGTCCGCTAAAGTCGCCGGCATTCCTGCAACCAAGGTCATCAGGAAAGTTCGCTCTACGCTTCGGTGAGACGGGTCGAGTTTCATCCCGAAGCAAGGGATGAGTTCGTCGCGGCCGCGCAATTCTACGAGCGCCACTCGCCGGGACTAGGACGCGAGTTCATCGGCGCGGTTCAGCGTACCTACAAACGACTACTCGAACATTCCCGCAGCGGTCGCCCGTTCGGCCGCCGGCTTCGGCGACGCCCAGGCTACTGGCGTGCACGGATCTGAGATCCGCGGCGCTCAGTGCGCCGACGTCAGGTCGGGTGCCTTGCGGGCCGAGTCCACGATCTGAAGCCGCCAGCCGTCTGGATCGCGCAGGTTCAGCACAGTCCGGCCCGTGGCCCGCACATACACGGGCTCGACGTTGGCGTTGATGCCCTGGGCCTGGAGCTCCTTCCGGGCGGCCGCGACGTCGGACACCTGGAAGGCGATGTGGTTGACCCCTATCGCCTCCTCGCCGCCGACGCGGTGAATCTCGAAGACCGGCTGGTTGTCGCCGGGAAGCTGAAACTCCACGGAGTCGCCGTGGTGCTTGGTACGCAGGCGCTCCTGGAAGCCCAGGGCTCGGAAGAGCGCCACGTACTCCTCGAAGCGGTTCACGATGAGCTCGATGTGGTCGATCTTGGTGACGGCCATCCGATCCCTCCGCTAGGCCTTGAAAGTCGCGGTCACCGCCTGGTGACCGCCGTTGTCGAAATAGGGTTCCTCACGGTACAGACCGAGCGCCTCCAGCACCGGCCGATCCTGGATCGAAAACAGGATGGCCGCGTCGCGCGACGACCGGTTCGCGTGCTCGTGCAGCGCCCAGGATGGGAGCGTGATGATGTCGCCTCGCTCCCACACGAAGCGGCTGCCGTCGATGACGGTCTCGCCGCTCCCCTGCACGACGTAGTACACGGCGCTGCCGGTGTGGCGATGGGCCTTGAGCCGCTTGCCGGGACGGATCATCTGGACCCAGCACGCCATCGTCGGCAGCAGCGCGCGGCCAGTCTGCGGATGGGTGTACTCGAGAGCCAGGTCGTCCCACTCGTCGCCGGCGGCGTCGCGTAGCGTGCCCAGCGACTGATACGTCTTATCCCATGCGTACAGGAGCAGCGGCGAGGACTGCGGCCGCTCCTTCACCCAGGTGGGCGTGAGGCTCGCGTGGCCGTGCAGGTTGACCGACGCATTGCTCGGCTTGGTCAGCGGCACCTGCCGCTCCGCGTACATCTGAAAGAACATCGCGTTCAGCGCCTGGACCAGCGGGATATCCAGGCCGTCCATCCAGACCACGAGCTTGTCGGTCTCGTTGCCATGGTCGTGCCACGCCCAGCTCGGCGTCAAGATGAGATCGCCCGGCGCCATGTAGACGCGCTCGCCGTCGACGGCGGTGTAGGCGCCCGTGCCTTCCATGATGAAGCGAATCGCCGTCGGTGTATGACGGTGAGCGCGCGCCACCTCGCCGGGCAGCAGGATCTGGACGGCGGCGATCATCGTGTTCGTCGTCGCCCACTTGCCGTCGAGGCCAGGATTGAAGAGCTGGAGCGCCCGGCGCTCCTCGCCGACCGGCACGGCCTCTGAGGCCTCGCGCACCAGCGCGTCGAGCACCCGCGCCTTCCACATGTAGGGGATCGCCTTCGACTCGGGGTGGCGCGTCATCTGGCTCGCCAGCTCCCAGAGCCCGTACATGTGGGCAGCGTGCATCCGGTCGTGAAACTCCTGTACTGTTGCCGTCGCGGCTTGATGGCTCATCGCCCGCCTCCCGCCTTCAGATCGTAGAAGCGCAGGGCGTTCTGCCCCAGGATCTTCGCCTTCAGGCGCGGCTCGATGTCGCCGCGCTTCATGAGCTCGTCCACCGTGTGCGGCC
>DASRIY010000233.1:0-7360 GCA_035649755.1 Candidatus Methylomirabilota bacterium | reverse complement strand
GGAGCCGATCGACGCGGGCTTCGGAACAGCGCCCGAGGCCTCGACGGAATCACGGCCCGAGAGCGCTCTGGCCCGGCTGCCGTGGGTCTCGTTCTTCATCATCGTCGTGCTGGTGCTCGTGGCGCTGCTGGCGCCGCTCATCGCGCCCCACTCGCCCACCGAGCAGTCGCTCCCCGACAAGCTCTCGCCGCCGGCGTGGCAGGAGGGCGGGAGCACCAAGTACCTGCTCGGCACCGACGTGCTCGGCCGCGACGTCTTGAGCCGGCTGATCTACGGCGCGCGCGTGAGCCTGATCGTGGCGGCGGCGGCGCTCCTGGCCGGCGGCGGCGTCGGGCTCATGGTGGGGATCGTGTCCGGCTATCTCGGCGGCCGGACGGACAGCGTCCTCATGCGAATCGTCGACGCGACGCTGACGTTCCCGACGATCCTCATCGCGCTGCTCCTCGCGGTGAGCCTGGGACAGGGGCTGGGGACCATCTCCCTCGCGATCACCGTGCTCATCTGGGCGCGGTTCGCCCGTGTCGTCCGGGGTGAGGCGCTGGCCGTGAAGACGCGCGACTTCGTCGCGCTGGCGCGGGTGCACGGCTGCTCGCACCTGCGCATCATGGCCGTCCATATCGTCCCGAACGTCCTGAACACGTTCATGGTGCTGCTCACCCTGCACATCGGCTTCGTCATCATCGTCGAGGCGTCGCTGTCGTTCCTGGGCGCCGGCATCCCGCCGCCGACGCCGTCGTGGGGCCAGATGGTAGCCGATGGACGTGGTCACATCGCGAGCGCCTGGTGGCTCTCCGTCGTGCCCGGCGTGGCCATCATCCTGGTGGTGCTCGCGTTCAACCTGTTCGGCGACTGGCTCCGGGACTGGCTCGACCCGCGGCTCAAGCAGGTCTGAGGAGTCGCGCCCGCGTTGAGTGCCGCGGCACCGGTCGTCCTCGAGGTGAAGGATCTCCGCACCTATCTCCACACGCGCTGGGGCATCGTCCGCGCTGTCGACGGCGTGAGCTTCGCGCTCCGCGAGGGCGAGACCCTGGGCCTGGTCGGTGAATCGGGCTGCGGCAAGACGATGACCGGGCTCTCGGTGCTGCGCCTCTTGCCGGAGCCGGCAGCCCGCATCATCGAAGGGCAGGTGCTTCTCGAGGGCGAAGACCTCGTCGCCAAGACCGAGGCGGAGATGCGCTGGGTGCGCGGGCGACGCATCGCGATGATCCTGCAGGATCCGCAGACGTCGCTGAATCCCGTGTTCACCATCGGCGACCAGCTGGTCGAGGCGCTCCGGATGCGCTTCGCCGGCGGCATGGCGGCGCTCCGGCGCCTGGCCGAGGAGGCCCTGCAGCGTGTGAAGGTCGCAGCGCCCGCGCAGCGGCTGCGCGCCTATCCGCATCAGATGAGCGGCGGCATGAAGCAGCGGGTGGTCGGCGCCATCGCCGTCGCCGGCGAGCCGCGCGTGGTCATCGCCGACGAGCCCACGACCGCGCTCGACGTGACGATCCAGCTCCAGTACCTGACGCTCCTGAAGGAGATGCAGGCACGGACCCGGCTCGCGATGCTGTTCATCACCCACGACTTCGGCATCGTCGCGCGCATGTGCGATCGGGTCGCGGTGATGTACGCCGGGCGCATCGTGGAGAGCGGGCCGACCCGCGCGCTCTTCCGCGCGCCGCGCCACCCGTACACCGAGGCGCTGATGGCCTCGGTGCCGCGCATGGAGGCGGCGGCCGATCGGCTGCCGTCCATCGAGGGCCAGCCGCCGCCGCTCCACGCGCTGCCGGCCGGCTGCCGCTTCGCGTCGCGCTGCAGCTACGTGGACGGCCGCTGCCGTCGCGAGTATCCGCCGACCGTACCGGTCGGCCCCGCGCACGAGGTCGCGTGCTGGAGGGCGGAGCCATCGCCGACGAGCCGCTGATCCAGGTCGAGAACCTCGCCAAGCACTTCCCGGTCACCCGGGGGCTGCTGGTGACGCGCACCACGGGCCACGTCAAGGCGGTCGACGGCATCAGCTTCTCCATCGGGCGCCGGGAGACGCTCGGCCTGGTCGGCGAATCCGGCTGCGGCAAGACCACGACCTCGCGCCTCTTGCTCCGGCTCGAGCGGCCGACCGCCGGGCGCGTGCTTCTCAACGGCCGCGACATCCACACCCTCGCCGGCCCGGAGCTCACCGAGTTCCACACGCGCGTGCAGGCGGTGTTCCAGGATCCGTGGTCGTCGCTGAATCCGCGCCTGCGAGTGCGCGACACGATCGCCGAGGCGCTCGTCGTGAACCGGCGGGTCACCCGCCGGGGCAAGCTGGAGCGCGTGGAGGAGGTCCTGCACCAGGTCGGGCTTCCCCTGGACGCGGCCAGCCGCTATCCGCACGAATTCAGCGGCGGTCAGCGCCAGCGCATCGCGCTGGCGAGCGCCCTCGCGTCGTTCCCCGAGCTGATCGTCCTCGACGAGCCGGTCTCGGCGCTCGACGTGTCGATCCGCGCCCAGATCATGAACCTCCTCAAAGATCTCCAGGCGCGGCAGCAGCTCAGCTATCTGCTGGTCGCCCACAACCTGGCCACGGTGCGCTACATCGCTCATCAGACCGCGGTCATGTACCTGGGCCGCATCGTGGAGCACGCCGAGACCGAGCGGCTCTACCGCAACCCGCTCCATCCCTACACGAAGGCGATCTTTTCGGCGGCGCTGCCGGCCGACCCGGACGCGCCGCGCGAAGACATGATTCTGACCGGCGAGGTGCCGTCGCCCATCGATCCGCCCTCGGGCTGCCACTTCCACCCGCGCTGTCCGCTCGTGATGGAGCAGTGCTCGCGGGTGACGCCGGAGGCCAAGGCCGTCGCACCCGGCCATCAGGTGGCCTGCCACCTGTACTGAGACGACGGCGGACGCTCGCGGTGGCCGTGCGACCTATAATGAAGGCGCGCGGCACATCCGGAGCGTGGTGGAGCGCCGCCCGGGAGGCCATGAAATGATGCGTCGAATTTTTCACCCGTCCGACTTCTCCTCGGCGTCGAACGCGGCGCTCCGGAAGGCCATCCAGATGGCGAAGGCGAGCCGCGGCCAGCTGCTGATCGCGCACGTGATCAGCCCCGTCGTGCCGGTCGCCGGCGAGGGGTACATCTCGCCGAAGGTCTACGACGAGATCGCGACGTCGAACCGCGCCTGGGCTCGGAAGAAGCTCGCGACACTGCTGGCCCAGATCAAGAGGGCGGGTGTGCGCGCCTCCGGAACGATACTGGAGGGGGTCGCACATGAGCAGATCGTCCGCTTCGCCAGATCGAAGCGCGTGGACGTTATCGTCATGGGCACCCACGGGCGCTCGGGGCTCGCGAAGCTGTTCCTGGGCAGCGTTGCCGGCCGCGTCGTCGGCGCCGCCAGCTGCCCGGTCCTGACCGTGAGGAGCAGACGGTGAGCTCCTTCAGACGGTCCGCAGGGTGTGGCGCGCGATCATCAGCTCCTCGTCAGTCGGGATGACCCAGGCGGTCGCCCGACTGCCCCGGGCGCTGATGCAGGGTCCACTCCGCGGATTGGCCTCGTCGTCGAGCTGCACGCCCAGCCATGCGGCGTCCCGGCAGACACGCGCGCGGATCGTCGCCGCGTGCTCGCCGATTCCGGCGGTGAACACCAGCGCGTCGAGGCCTCCGAGCGCGGCGGCGAGCGAGCCGAGCTCGCGCCCCACTCGATAGACGAAGACATCGAGCGCCCAGGCGGCGTGCGGCGAGTCGCTGGCCAGCAGATCGCGGACGTCCGCGCTCACGCCCGAGAGGCCCAGCAATCCCGATTTCTTGTACAGGAGCTCGGTGACGTCGCCCACCGACATGCCGCGCTCGGTCATGAGGTGAAGGATCACCCCCGGGTCGATCGCGCCGGGGCGCGTGCCCATCGGCAGCCCATCGAGGGCGGTGAAGCCCATCGTCGTCGCGACGCTTTGCCGGCCGCGCATGGCGCACATCGACGCGCCGGCGCCGAGGTGGGCCACCACGACGCGACCGTCGGCGCCGGCGCCGAGGTGCTCGGGTAGCACGCTCGCGATGTATTCGTAGGAGAGGCCGTGAAATCCGTAGCGCTTGACGCCGGCCTCACCGAGGGCGCGCGGGAGCGCGAACGCCTGCGCGACGGCCGGCTGGGTCGCGTGAAAGGCCGTATCGAAGCACGCGACCTGCGGCAGCGCGGGGCGGCTCTTCGAGAGCGCCGTGATGGCATCGAGATTGTGGGGCTGGTGGAGCGGCGCCAGCGGGATCAGTGCCTCGAGCTCCCGCATCACCTCCGGCGTGACGCGGACCGGACGCGTGTAGCGCACGCCGCCGTGGACCACGCGGTGACCCGCAGCGACTACCGTGGCGTTCGACGTGCGGGCTTCGATCCAGGCGAGGATCGCGGCGAGGCCGTCGTCGTGGGCCGCACCCGACAGCGTCTCATCGGCCAGCCGCGCGCCTCTCTGGTCGCGCGCGACGAAGCGCGGCCGCGCCCCCAGGCCGTCGACCTCTCCGCGGTAGAGCGATGCGGGCGCGGCCGCCGACTCGCCCACCTCGTAAACCGAGAACTTGATGGACGACGAGCCCGCGTTGAGGACCAGGAGAAGCCGGCTCGATACATCCACGCCGCCATTATCCTCCTGAGGCAAACACGCCTCACGCCGTCGAGGACCGATATCCCTCGACCCCGGCTCTGGCCGTCGAGACCCCTCGCGGGGATAATGCCTCACCATGGACAGGCATGGCCTTTCGCTCGCCCTGACGCTCGTCGCCGCACTGCTCCTGCCGTCGCCCGCCCGCGCTCAGGAGCGGACGGGTATTCCCGCGGTCGTCGCGAAGGCGCGGCCGGCCGTTGTCAACATCGCGACCCGGCAGGTGACGTACGACACGCTGCTGCGCGCGGTGCCGGCGCAGGGTCTTGGCTCGGGCGCCATCTTCGACGCGCGCGGCTACGTGCTCACCAACAACCACGTCGTTCAGGGCGCCCAGCAGATCCGGGTCACCTTGCCCGACGGGCGCACGTTTCCCGGCAAGCTCGTCGGCGCCGATCCCGTCACCGACCTGGCCGTCGTCAAGATCGACGGCCGCGACCTGCCGGTGGCGCAGCTCGGCGATTCCGCGAAGCTCGAGGTCGGCGAGACGGTGATCGCCATCGGCAACCCGCTCGGGCTCGAGGGCGGGCCGACCGTGACGGTCGGCGTGGTCAGCGCGCTGGCGCGCTCGATCGAGGATCCGGGCGGCCCGACGCTGCACGACCTCATCCAGACCGACGCGGCGATCAACCCGGGTAACTCCGGGGGGCCGCTGATCCGGATGAGCGGCGAGGTGATCGGGGTCAACACCGCCATCATCCAGGGGGCGCAGGGAATCGGCTTCGCCATCTCGATCAACAGCGCCAAGCCGATCGTCCAGGAGCTGCTCGCGCACGGGCGCATCGTGCGCCCGGTGATCGGGATCGTGCCCGTCAGCGTGACGCCGCAGATCGCCGCCGCCTACGATCTCCCGGTCGACCGCGGTGTCCTGGTCGCCAAGCTCGATCCCCGCGGACCCGCCGCGAAGGCGGGGATGCGCGCCGGCGATATCATCGTGGCGATCGGCGGCCAGCCGGTGAAGAGCCTGGCCGATCTGCGTACCGCGGTCGGCCAGCACAAGGTCGGCGCCGTCGTCGACATGGCCGTTCGCCGCGAGAAGAGCTCGGTGACGCTGAAGGTGACGCTGGCCGAGATGCGCTGACATGTAAGATGGGCCTGATGTCGAGACTGCTGGCGACCCTCCTGACGGCGGCGTGCGCGCTCCTCCTGTCGGTCGGCCCCGCGTTCGCCGCCCAGCTCCTGGTCGACTCGGCATGGCTCGAGACCCACCTGAACGACGCCAATCTGCGCGTCATCGATATGGTGTCGGAGCGGAAGGCCTATCGACGAGGCCACATCCCGGGCGCGGTCTATCTGAGCGTCGACGATGTGCGCGTCAAAATCCGGGAAGGGGGCTATCGGCTCCCAACCGAGGCAGAGGCGGCGCGCCTCTTCGGCGAGCTCGGGATCGGCCCCGACACCCACGTGGTCATCTACGACGACAGCGGTGACCTGGACGCGGCGCGCCTCTTCTTCACGCTCGACGTGTACGGGCACCGCGAGGTCTCACTCCTGGATGGCGGCATCCAGGCGTGGCGTCGCGGAAAGAGAGCCGAGACGACGGTCGTGCCGTCCGTCGCGCGCACCGACTACCGTCCGGCGCGCGTGGGCGAGCGCGTGGCGAGCGCCGAATGGGTGCGGGACCGGCTCAACGATCCGGCGGTCGCCCTGCTCGACGCGCGGTCGCCGGACGAGTACCGGGGCAAGGACGTGCGTGCCAGGCGGGGCGGCCACATTCCCGGCGCGGTCAATGTGGAGTGGCAGGAGAATCTCCGCGCCGACGGCACCTTCAAGCCGGTGGACGAGCTGCGCGCCATGTACGCTGCGAAGGCCGTGACGCCCGACAAGACGGTCGTCACCTACTGCCAGACCCATCATCGTGCCGCCCATTCCTATTTTGTCCTGCGCCTGCTCGGCTATCCGCGGCTCGTCGGCTACGACCGGTCGTGGAGCGAGTGGGGAAATCGCGACGACCTTCCGCTCGCGCGCTAGCGCGGTCCGGCCGCCTGGCGTGAGAGCGTAGCGAGGAGAGCCATGCCCACGACGCCGCACGTCGAGCAGCACTTCACCTCCGGCCTCGTCGTGAGAGACAGCGTCATCGGGCTCGCGGACGGCCTGACGGTTCCCTTTGCGCTGGCCGCGGGACTCACCGGCGCCATCGACTCGCCTGCCCTCGTCGTCACCGCCGGGCTCGCGGAGATCGCGGCCGGCTCCATCGCAATGGGGCTCGGGGGCTACCTGGCCGGAAAGAGCGACGTCGAGCACTACGCGAACGAGCGCGAGCGCGAGCAGCTCGAGATCGAGCAGAAGCCCGACGTGGAGGCGCTGGAGGTCATGGAGCTTCTGCAATCCCACGGCCTCACCCCCGAGGAGAGCAGGCCGGTGGTCGAAGCCCTGCGCAAGCGCCCGGAGGCGTGGCGCGACTTCATGCTGCGATTCGAGCTGGGGCTCGAGAAGCCCGACCCGCGGCGGGCCGTGCGGAGCGGTGCGGTCATCGCCGCCGCGTATGTCGTTGGCGGCCTCATTCCGCTCGGCCCCTACATGCTCCACTCGAGTGCGCACGGGGCGCTGCCGTGGTCGATCGCCGTGACCGGAACGGCGCTCGCCGTCTTCGGCTGGATCAAAGGACGCTTCACGGGCGCCCGGCCGGCCCGGAGCGCGCTGCAGACCTTGCTCATCGGCGGGCTCGCGGCGGCGGCGGCGTTCGTCATCGCCCGGGCCCTGTCCTAGCCGAATCAGCTAGCGAGCTGGTGGCGAGGGCGTGACGGGCAT
>DASRIY010000232.1:0-3747 GCA_035649755.1 Candidatus Methylomirabilota bacterium | reverse complement strand
TAGCCCGGCCCGAGCACCTGACTCACCTGGATGTCGGGATACGTCTTGTTGAAGAGCCTGATCGTGCCCTCGGCCTCGGTCGCCTGGGCGCACGAGTACCAGATGACCTCGCCCTCTTTCTTGGCGGCCGGGAGGATCTTGTTCTTCCACTCGGCCATGGCGGCCTGGTGCTTCGCCGCCAACGCGGTCGCGTCCGCCGGTGCTGCGACCGGCTGCTTGGCCTGAGCCCGCACCGGCTCCGGCGCCGAGCCCGAGATGCCGAACGCCACGAGAAGTCCCCCCACCACGACAGCCAATCGCCGGACCTTCATCGCGCTTTCCCTCCGTTCGCGCCCGGGGCGCCGTCGCCACGCGGCCAGACCCGCACCGCGCGCGGCGACACGTGCAGACGCGTCCGCGCATCGTGGGGCAGCCGGGGATGCTCCGGCCCGACGGCCCGCACGCTGAACTTTCCGAAATCCACGACGTACTCGACGTGGCCGCTGACGTATACCGATGACCGCACCACGCCGACCCATACGCCGTCCCGCTCGGCGGCTCGCGCCTCGACCGCCTCGGGACGGAACGCCAGCGTGATCTCCTGTCCTTCGCTGAACGTGCCCGCGCTGTCCAGGGGCACGCAGGCGCCGGTGTCCTCGACCTCGGCCATCCAGGCGCCGTCGTCGCCGCGCAGCACGCGGGCTGGCAGATGGTTGGCCCGGCCCAGGAAGTCCATCACGAAGCGCGTGCTCGGGCGCTGGTAGACGTCCTCGGGCGCGCCCTCCTGCTCGATGGCTCCGGCGTTCATGACGACGATGCGATCCGAGAGCGTCATCGCCTCGGCCTGGTCGTGCGTCACGAAGATGCTGGTGATGCCGAGCCTGGCCTGCATCTCCCTGAGCTCGAACCGCATCTCTTCCCGCAGACGCGCGTCCAGGTTGGAGAGGGGCTCGTCCAGCAGCAGCACCTCAGGATTCGACACGAGGGCGCGCGCCAGAGCCACCCGCTGCTGCTGGCCGCCGGACAGCATCGGCGCGGGCCGGGCGTGCAGGCCGCCCAGGCCGACGGTGCCGAGGATCGTCATGACCCGGTCGCGAATCTCGGCGCGCGGCACCCGCAGCTCTTGAAGCGGAAACGCGACGTTCTCGAAGACAGTCATGTGGGGCCAGATCGCATAGCTCTGGAAGACCATGCCCATCCCGCGCCGCTCCGGCGGCACGAACAGCCGCGACTCGGGGGCGGAGAGCACGCGATCGCCCACGAAGATCTCTCCGCGATCAGGCCGCTCGAGGCCGGCGACGAGCCTGAGCGTGGTCGTCTTGCCGCAGCCGCTGGGCCCGAGGAGCGTCAGGAACTCCCCGGCCTTCGCCTCGAAGCTCAGGTTGTTCACGGCGACCACGGCGCCGAACGTCTTGACCAGACCGATCGCTCGAACCGTGCCCATGGTTGGTCCGTAATCCAACCATCAGCGGAGCCTCACGGCAAGCCAAAAAACCCCTGACGGCGAGGGGATGCCCACACATAGACTGGAGCCGATGGATACGCGCAAGCTCCCCTACCTGGTGGTACCGGGGGTAGCGCTGGCCATGGTGCTCTTCGCCCTCACGCGGCTGATCGAGCCGCTGCCACCGCGTGTCATCACCCTCAGCACGGGTCGTGAGGGCGGCGCCTACCACGTCTTCGCGCGCGAGTACCGCAAGGTGGGGGCTGCGGATGGCTTCTCCGTCGAGATCCAGCCCGGCGCCGGGTCGGTCGAAACGCTGAAGCGCCTGGCGAGCGGCCAGTCGATGGCGGGTTTCGTCCAGGGCGGCACCGCCGAGGCCGCGCCGACCGAGGGACTCCTCTCGCTCGGCAGCCTCTATTACGAGCCGGTGTGGCTCTTCCACCGGAAGAACCTGCCGCTGGGCGGCCTCAACGACTTGCGCGGCCGCAAGATCCAGGTCGGCGAGGACGGCAGCGGTATCCGGCCTCTCGCCGTGCGCCTTCTGCGCGACAGCGGCGTGACGGCGACGAACTCGACGCTCCTGGCGCTCTCGAGCGACGCCGCCGCGACGGCGCTGGTGAAGGGCCAGCTCGACGCCGCGTTCTTCATCATGGCGCCGACCGTGCCCCTGGTGCGGCAGCTCTTACTCAGCCCCACGGTCGGTCTCTGGAGCGTCCGCCGGACGATCGCCTACACGAGCCGCTACCGCTTCCTCTCGACGGTGACGCTCGGCGAGGGCAGCGTCGATCTCGCCGCCAACATTCCCGACCGGGATATCACGCTGCTCGCCGCCACTGCGACCCTGGTCGTGCGCGAGGACGTCCATCCCGTGACCGTGCGGTTCCTGCTCAAGACCGCCGAGGCTGTGCACAGCCGTCCCGGGCTGCTCGAGCCGCCCAACGCGTTTCCATCCGACGCGTTCGTCGAGCTGCCGCTCCACGAGGCGGCGCGGCGCTACCTCCGGAAGGGGCCGCCCTTCCTGGAGCGCTACCTGCCGTTCTGGATGGCCGTGACCGTCGAGCGCTGGTCGCTCCTGCTCCTGCCTGTCGTCGGCATCCTCCTGCCGCTCATGCGCTTCCTGCCGATGATCTACAACGCGCAGATGCGCAAGAGGGTCACCCGCTGGTACCGGGTCGTACACGAGATCGACCACAAGCTCGCGCATTGCACCCCGGAGGAAGCGGCCGTCGCGGCCGGCCGGCTGCGCGCGCTACAGCAGGAAATCGGGGAAATGACGCCGCCGTCCACCGGCTTCATGGGCGAGCTGTACGATCTGAAGCAGCACCTCGAGTGGCTGCTGAGTCATGCCGAGGAGAAGGCGACCGACGCGCAGGCGGCCGCGGCGCCGGCGGCCGCGGCGCCCAAGGCTCACTCGCCGAGATAGATCTCCCGGGTTCGCGGGTGCGCGACGACCTCGCCGCGCGTGCCCTCGACGACGACCTCGCCGAAGTGCAGCACGGTGATTCGCTCGGCGAAGTCGAGCGCCACGTCCATGTCGTGCTCGATCATCACGATCGTCACGTCGCGCGGGATGCCGGTGACCAGCCGAAGCACGTCTCGCCGCTCGTCGACCGAGAGCCCGGCGAAGGGCTCGTCGAGCAGCAGCACTCGGGGATTCTGGGCGAGCGCCATCGCCACCTCGACCCGGCGGCGCTCGCCGTACGATGTCTGCGCGAGCGGCCGGTCGGCAAGGTGCTCGAGCCCGACCCGCGCGAGCGTCGCGCGCGCCGCCTCGACCAGCGCGGCCTGACGGTCGAGCCCGACGAACGGGTTCCAGCGAAGCCGCGAGAGCCCCAGGAGCGACAGGACGACGTTGCGCAGCAGCGTCTCGCTCGGGAAGAGCGTGATGATCTGGTAGGTCCGGGCCATGCCCAGGTGGAAGCGCCGGCGGCTGGGCACGCGCGTGATGTCCTGGTCGAAGAGCGTGACAGTTCCGCGATCAGGCCGGAGCTCGCCGGTGATCAGGTTGAAGAGCGTCGTCTTCCCCGCCCCGTTGGGCCCGATGATGAGACGCCGCTCGCCCGGCTCGACCGCCAGGCTCACGTTCGAGGTGACGCGTAGCCCGCCGAACGACTTTTCGAGCTTCTCGACTGCCAGCGCGCTCAGACGACTTTTCTGGCGCGGAGTCCCGCGATCTCCTCCCCGCTGTAGCCGAGCTCTTTCAGGATCTCGTCGGTGTGCTCGCCGAGGGTCGGCGCACGGTGACGGAAGCTGCCGGGCGTCTCCGAGAGGTCGACGGGCGTCGGCGCCAGCGGCGCCGGCCGCGCGAGCCCTGGATACTGCGT
>DASRIY010000231.1:0-2106 GCA_035649755.1 Candidatus Methylomirabilota bacterium | reverse complement strand
TGCGGATTGCCTCGCCGATCGCCCTCAGCGACCGCTTTGCGCTGACCCCGCGTATCGACGGCAGCTACACGTCCAAGCTGACGTTCATCACGGGAAGCGTCCCCATCATCGAACAGGGCGGATATCCCGTCGGGAATGCCTCGCTCACCCTCGCCGACAAGGCGAAGCACTGGCAGGTGACCGCCGCGGTCCTGAACCTGTTCGACGAGCGTTACCTCATTCAGGGCAACGCGTCGCTCGCGACGCTGGGCTATGCCGAGCGGATGTTCGCCCGGCCGCGAACCTGGTCCCTGCAATTCGCGGTCGACTTCTGAGTTGCCGGCGGTACGGACGCCTCTGCGCGGATGAGCGGGCCGCCGGCCGGCTTCGCTGATTTCGCACCGGCCGCCGTCGACGCTCAGAAGCGCGAGGACGGCACGCTGATCCTGCGATCACCGCAGGCGCTCGGCCCCTACGCCACCAACCTGGCCTGCTCGCTGTATGACTGGGCCGCGAGTTCGCCGGAGCAGCCATTCCTCGCCGAGCGAGAGGGCGGCGGGAGCTGGCGAACCCTCACCTACGCGCGAGCCGCGGAACAGGCCTCGTCTCTGGCTCAGGCTCTGATCGACCGCGGCTTCGGTGCGAGCCGGCCCGTGATGGTCTTGTCGGGGAACGGCATCGACCATGCGCTGCTGACGCTCGGCTGCATGCTGGCCGGCGTGCCGATCTGCCCCGTGTCGCCCGCCTATTCCTTGCTGAGCGCCGACTTCGGCAAGCTCAAGGCGGCGTGGGCGCTGATCCGGCCCCGGCTCGTGTACGTCGACTCGTTCGAGCCGTACGGGAAGGCGCTCTCGGCCGTCGGTCTCGAAGGCGCCGAGCTCGTCTGCTCGGCCCCGCTGCCCGACGGCGTCCCGGGCACGCGCTTCCAGAGCCTGGCCCGCCCGGCCACGCGCGAGGTCCAGGAGCGCGCGCGCTCCCTGGGACGCGAGCACATCGCCAAGATCCTCCTGACCTCGGGCTCCACGGGCGCGCCCAAGGCGGTCGTCAACACCCACGGCATGCTCTCCGCCAACCAGCAGATGCTCCGGCAGTGCTGGCCCTTCCTCTCGCGGATGCGGCCCGTCATGCTGGACTGGCTTCCCTGGAACCACACCTTCGGCGGCAACCACAACTTCAACCTCGTGCTGCGCACCGGCGGCACCCTGTACCTGGACGGCGGCCGGCCGACTCCCGAGTCGATCGAACGGACGGTCCACAACCTGCGCGAGATCTCGCCCAATCTGTATTTCAGCGTACCCGCAGGCTACGCGATGCTGCTGCCCTACCTGGAGCAGGACGAGGATCTCGCGCGGTCGTTCCTGCGCGAGCTGCGCCTCATCTTCTACGCGGCGGCGTCGCTGCCGCAGGACGTGTGGGAGCGGCTGGAGCGGCTCTCGCTCCGTCATCTCGGCCGGCGCGTGCCGATGACTTCGTCGTGGGGCGCGACGGAGACGGCCCCCCTGGCGACGGCGGCCCACTTTCCCCTCGATCGCGCCGGGGTCATCGGCCTGCCCGCGCCCGGCGTCGAGATCAAGCTGGCGCCGACGGGCTCGAAGCTGGAGCTGCGCGTGCGCGGTCCCAACGTCACGCCGGGCTATTACGAGCAACCCGAGCTGACGCGCGAGGCGTTCGACGCCGAAGGCTTCTATCGCAGCGGTGACGCGGGAAGGCTCCTCGATCCGGGCGCGCCCGAGAAGGGGCTCGTGTTCGACGGCCGCCTGGGCGAGGACTTCAAGCTCACCACCGGCACCTGGGTCCACGTCGGCGCGCTGCGCGTGGCCGCGCTCGCGGCGTGCTCGCCGGTGCTGCAAGACGCCGCCGTGTGCGGCCACGATCGCGACCGCATCGGGATCCTGGCCTGGCCGAACCCGGGCGCCTGCCGGCAGCTCGTCGCGGGTGCGTCGGACGCGGCGTCGCTTGCCGGCGCGCCGGAGGTCCGGGAGATCGTGCGGCGGGGTCTCCGCGCGCACAACGGCCGGAACCCCGGCGCCTCCACGCGCATCACGCGCGTGCTGCTGCTGACCGAGCCGCCGTCGATCGACGCGAACGAGATCACGGACAAGGGGTACGTCAACCAGCGCGCCGTGC
>DASRIY010000230.1:0-9838 GCA_035649755.1 Candidatus Methylomirabilota bacterium | reverse complement strand
GAGATCCGCGACGACCTGCCGCCCGGATTCTATCGAGAGCTGCCCAAGCTGTCCGACGGACCGCTCGTCGGCTATCCGCGTGTCTACGGGATCGCCTGGGCCTTCGTGGCCCATACCGACAGCCGGTTCGACCCCGAGGCGCTGCGCCGGTTCCTGCACGCCTACCAGCGTGTGCAGCCGCTGACCATCGGCGAGCTGTGGGCGGTGGCGATCACGCTGCGCGTCGTGCTCGTCGAGAATCTCCGTCGCCTGGCGGAGAGCATCGTTCGCGGGCGCGCGGCGCGCCAGGAGGCTGACACCCTGGCCGACGAGCTGCTCGGCGTCGGCGCGGACGGTGCTGTTGCGCCGACGGTGAGGGGCCTCGCGCGATTCGAGAGCGGCCCGCTGGTCACCGCCTTCGCGGTGCAGCTCGTCCAGCGGCTACGGGAGCAGGATCGCGCCGTGACTCCAGCCCTGCGCTGGCTCGATCAACGGCTGGACGCGCAGGGGACGACCTCCGACGACATCGTTCGCGTCGAGCATCAGCGGCAGGCCGCGATGAACGTGACCGTCCGCAACGTGATCATGAGCATGAGCTTGATGTCCGCGCTGGACTGGACGGAGTTCTTCGAGAGCGTCAGCCTCGTCGACCAGGTGCTGCACATGGGTCCGAACTACGCCGCGATGGATTTCGCGACCCGCGACGCCTACCGACACGGTGTGGAGGAGCTCGGGCGGGGCTCGGGCCGGTCCGAGTTGGACGTCGCGCGCCTGGCCGTGGCTCGCGCACAGGCCGGGGCCCACGACGATCGGCACACCGATCCCGGATTCTATCTCATCGGCAACGGGCGCCTGGCCTTCGAACGGACGCTTGGCTACCGAGCGCCGCCCTTGCACCGATTGCTTCGGCTTTATGTCGGGGCAGCGACGCCCGGATATCTTGGAACGATCGCCGTCCTCAGTGGGTTCATGTTGGCCCTGCCGCTCCTCACGGCGTGGGCATCCGGTGTCGGACCGGCAGGCCTGCTGGTTCTCGCACTTCTCGCCATCGTCCCGGCCTCGGACCTGGCGATCGCGTTGCTGAACCGAAGCGTCACCGCGCTGGTCACACCGGCGGTGCTGCCTCGTCTCGAGCTGCGCGAGGGGGTGCCACCCCATCTGCGAACCATGGTCGTCGTGCCGATGCTTTTGACCGACAGCGCAGAAGTCACCGAGCACATCGAGCGGCTCGAAGTGCACTACCTGGCAAATCCAAGCGGCGATCTTCGCTTTGCCATCCTCACCGATTGGCTCGATGCGCCCGCGGAGAGCATGCCGGGTGATGACGAAACTCTGGGGGCCGCACGAGAAGGGATCGCGCGCCTGAACCATCGTCACGGCACCGCACCGGATGGCGGCGAGCGATTCCTTCTTTTTCACCGCCGCCGGCTCTGGAACGACAGCGAGCGGGTGTGGATGGGCTGGGAGCGCAAGCGGGGCAAGATCCGCGAGCTGAATCGCCTCCTGCGCGGGGCGACGGACACGAGCTTCGTGGCTACGGGCGCCGTCACGCCTTCGGGCATCCGCTATGTCATCACGCTCGATGCCGACACGCGGCTACCCAGAGGAGCGGTCGATCGGCTGGTCGGTACGATGGCGCATCTGCTCAACCGACCGCGGCTCGATATCGGAAGGCAGCGCGTCGTTGAAGGATACGCCGTGCTTCAACCCCGAGTGACACCGCCGCTACCCGGACGCGCAGGCTCGTGGTTCCAGCGCCTCTCGTCCGGCCCGGCCGGGATCGACCCGTATGCGGCGGCGGTGTCCGACGTCTACCAGGACCTCTGGGGAGAAGGGTCGTATACCGGCAAAGGCATTTACGACGTGGACGCATTCGAGGCGGCGCTGGCCGGACGGGTGCCGGACAACGCTCTCCTGAGCCACGATCTCTTCGAAGGAGTGTTCGCGCGCGCCGGCCTCGTCACCGACGTCGAGCTGTTCGAGAGCGCCCCATCCCACTACGGGGTCGCGGCCGCCCGCCAGCATCGATGGGCGCGTGGTGATTGGCAGCTGCTTCCGTGGATTCTCGGGAGCAGGATTCCGGTGGTCGGACGCTGGAAAATGCTGGACAACCTCCGTCGCACCGTGTCGGCGCCGGCCACGTATCTGACGCTTGTGGTCGCGTGGCTGATGCCCGGCACCTCGCCCACGATATGGAGTGTCTTCATCCTGGCGACCGTCGCCGTGCCCACGCTCTTGCCGGTCCTGGGCGGTTTGCTTCCACGCGGGCGCGGCATCTCGAAGCGCAGCTACATTCGCGCGGTAGGCCGGGACCTCTTGCTGGCCGGCTCACAGTTCGGCCTCACGATCACGATGCTGACATATCAGACCTGGCTGATGAGTGATGCGATCGTGCGGACGCTCGTCCGCGTGTACGTCACGCATCGCGGGCTGCTGGAATGGGTGACGGCGGCGCAGGCAAAAGCCGGCCTCCGTCTGGATCTCCGTGGTTTCTGCCGCCGAATGGGCGGTGGGGTTGCGCTCGCCGCCGCCGCGGCGGTTGCCGTCGCCTGGGGACGGCCGGAGGCTTGGCCCGCCGCGCTGCTCTTTCTGCTGCTGTGGACCGTGTCGCCGGCGGTGGCGCGGTGGATCAGCATGCCGCGGCACACCGAGGCCGCTCAGCCGCTTTCGGCGGCGGATGCGCGAGCCCTCCGCCTGATCGCGCGGCGGACGTGGCGCTTCTTCACGACGTTCGTCGGTCCGGAAGACCACGCGCTGCCGCCCGACAACTTCCAGGAGACGCCGAGCCCGGTGGTGGCGCATCGCACGTCGCCGACGAACATCGGGCTGTATCTGCTGTCAACGGTGGCCGCGCGCGACTTCGGCTGGGTCGGAACGCTCGACGCCGTCGAGCGTCTCGAGGCCACGCTCGAGACGCTCGGCGGCCTCGAGCGCTTCCGCGGTCACTTCTACAACTGGTACGACACGAAGCACTGCTACGCGCTCGAGCCGAAGTACGTCTCGTCGGTCGACAGCGGCAATCTCGCCGGCCATCTCATCGCGGTCGCCCACGCCTGCGAGGAGATGATCGAGCGTGGGCACCTCGATCGGTCGGCGCTCGCCGGGATCGAGGACACCGCGTTGCTCGTCCACCTCGCGGCCGTCGTGGCGGTCGGCGATGCGCGCCCAGGCCCGGCCCGCCACGGGCGCTTGGCGGACGCTCTCGACGCCGTTATGGCCGCGGTCCGGGAGCCGCCGCGCGGTCCGGCCGAGTGGGCCTCACGGCTCGCGACATTGAAGGCCGGCGCTCAGACGGTGCTGGACACCGCGCGTTTGCTGGTCGACGAGGATCCCGGGAACGCGCACATGGAGGTCCTTCTGTGGGCGGAGGCGCTGGGCGCCACGGTCGAAAGCCACACCCGCGACCTGGATGTGCCCGAGACGCTGGTTCGTCGGCTCACGATCCTCGCTCGAAACGCTCGGGCGATGGTCGGCGCCATGGATTTCGCCTTTCTCTTCGATCCGATGCGGAAGCTGTTCGCGATCGGGTACCGCCTCACCGATGGAACCCTCGACCCGAGTCGGTACGACCTCCTCGCGTCGGAAGCCCGGCTCGCGAGCTTCGTCGCGATCGCCAAAGGCGACGTTCCCGTCTCGCACTGGTTCCGGCTCGGCCGGGCATTGACACCGGTGGAGCTGGACTCGGTGCTCGTGTCCTGGTCGGGATCGATGTTCGAGTACCTGATGCCGACGCTCGTCATGCCCGCGCCGGAGGGGAGCCTGCTCGAGCAGACATCCCGGCTCGTGGTGCGACGGCAGATCAGGTATGGCGCCGAGCACGGCGTGCCGTGGGGTGTATCGGAGTCGGGCTACAACGCGCGTGATCTGGAAATGACCTACCAGTATTCGAGCTTCGGTGTCCCGGGAATAGGCCTGCGACGCGGACTTAGCGAGGACGTCGTCATCGCACCCTATGCGACGGGTCTGGCCGCGATGATCGATCCGACCGCGGCGGCACAGAATTTCCGCCGCCTGGCGGCGGCTGGGGCCAGCGGCGCCTACGGCTTCTACGAGGCGCTCGACTACACCGCACCCAGGCTCCCAGACGGCGCCTCGGTCGCCGTGGTTCGCGCGTATATGGCCCACCACCAGGGCATGGTGGTCGTCGCGATCGCAAACGTCGTCCACGACGGCGCGATGCGCGCGCGCTTCCGTGCCGAGCCCATGGTCCTGGCCACCGAGCTCTTGCTTCAAGAGCGGACGCCACGGGACGTGGCGGTCGCGCGGCCCCGCGCGGACGAGGTGCAGGCCGTCGGCGACGTGCGCGAGTTCGTTCCGCCGGTCGTGAGGCACTTCGACTCGCCGCACGGCTCGCTGCCGCGCACCCAACTGCTCTCGAATGGCCGGTATGCGGTGATGCTGACGACGGCGGGCTCCGGATACAGCCGCTGGCGTGATCTCGCGGTCACGCGGTGGCGGGAAGACGTCACGCGCGACGCGTGGGGCACGTATGTGTTCCTTCGCGACGTCGACAGCGGGGAGAGCTGGTCGGCCGGCTACCAGCCGCGCGGCGGCGCGCCGGACAGCTACGAGGTCACGTTCTCCGAGGATCGGGCGGAGATCGTCCGGCGCGACGGTGCCATCGGGACCACGCTCCAGGTCATCGTGTCGCCGGAGGACGACGCCGAGGTGCGCCGCGTCTCGCTGACGAACCTCGGGACGAAGAGCCGGGAGATCGAGCTGACCTCGTACGCCGAGGTCGTTCTGGCGCCGCCGGCGGTCGACGCGGCCCACCCGGCGTTTTCGAACCTGAGCGTGGAGACCGAATGCGTACCTGAGCTCGACACGCTGCTGGCGAGACGCCGGCCCCGAGCACGCGGCGAGGCCCCGGTCTGGCTCGCCCATGTGGCGGTCGTGGAGGGCGACGCGGTCGGGGAGCTGCAATGGGAGACCGACCGAGCCCGGTTCCTCGGCCGCGGGCGCGGGATCCGGACGCCCGCGGCGGTGATCGACGGCCGGCCGCTGTCCAACACGACCGGCGCGGTGCTCGATCCGATCGTGAGCCTGCGCCGCCGCGTCCGACTGCCGCCGGGCGATACCCTCCGCGCCACCTTCTCGACGCTCGTCGCGCCGTCGCGCGCGGAGGCGCTCGACCTCGCCGAGAAATATCACGACCCGGCGACGTTCGACCGCGCCGCGACCTTGGCCTGGACGCAGGCGCAGGTTCAACAGCACCACCTCGGGATGGGCCCCGACGAGGCCCATCTCTTCCAGAGCCTCGCCAGCCGCGTTCTCTACTCGGATCGTAGCTTGAGGTCTCCCGCGGAGATCCTCGCGCGTCAGACGGAGGGCCCCGCCGCGTTGTGGGCGCACCGGATATCGGGCGACCTCCCGATCGTGCTCGTTCGGATCGACGATTCCGAGGACGTGGGTATCGTTCGGCAGCTGCTCCGCGCGCACGAGTACTGGCGGATGAAGCGGCTCGCGGTCGACCTCGTCATCTTGAACGAGCATGCGCCGTCCTATGCTCAGGATCTGCAGGCGCTGTTGGAGACACTGGTCCGCACGAGCCAGTCGGCAGGGCTTCACGATGGCCATGAACCGCACGGGAACGTCTATATCGTTCGGGCCGACCGCCTCTCGGCGACCCAGCGTGACGTGCTCCGGTCTGTCGCGCGCGCGGTGCTGTCGAGCCGGCACGGGACACTGGCCGAGCAAGTGGCGCGAGCACAGCGACCCGACGCGGCGGCTCCGCTTGTTTCACCACGACGAGCGGCGGCGCGGCCGCCGGCGCCGGCGGCCGCGACATCTCCGCGCCCGAGTCTCGAGCTCTACAACGGGGTGGGCGGCTTCGCGAAAGATGGACGCGAGTACGTGACGGTCCTCGACGAGGGACGGTGGACGCCGTCGCCGTGGATCAACGTGATCGCGAATCCGGGCTTCGGCTTCCAGGTCTCCGAGTCGGGTTCGGGGTATACGTGGTCGGTCAATAGCCGCGAGAACCAGCTCACGGCCTGGTCGAACGATCCGGTCAGCGATCCGCCGGGTGAGACCTTCTACGTCCGCGATGAGGAGACCGGGGACCTGTGGGGGCCGACGGCGCTCCCGATCCGCGAAGAGATCTCGCCCTATGTCATCCGGCATGGACAAGGCTACACGCGGTTCGAGCACGTCTCGCACGGCATCTCGCTCGAGCTGCTACAGCTGGTGCCGCTCGACGACCCCATCAAGATCTCGCGGCTCACGCTGACGAACGAGTCCGGACGACCACGGCGGTTGTCCGTGACCGCCTACGTCGAGTGGGTCCTTGGCGTATCGCGCCCCACCGCGGCGCCGTTCGTGGTCACCGAGATCGACGGGCAGACCGGCGCGATGCTCGCGCGCAACGCGTGGCGGCGCGAGTGCGGCGCTCGCGTGGCCTTTGCCGACCTCGGCGGGACCCAAACGGCATGGACCGCCGACCGGACGGAATTTCTCGGACGCAACGGGTCGCCGGATCATCCGTCGGCGCTCGCGGCCCGCCACCGCCTCTCGGGACGGGTCGGTGCTGGCCTCGATCCGTGCGGCGCCCTTCAGGCTACGCTCGCGCTGCCCGCTCGCGGCCGCGCCGAGGTCGTGTTCTTGCTCGGCGAGGCGGAGAGTCTGGAGCAGGCGCGGGAGCTGATCGTTCGCTACCGGACTCACGACGTGGCGGACATCTTGCGAATGGTCGACGAGCGCTGGGGCGCGCTGCTCGGCACGGTGCAGGTCAGAACGCCGGATCGCTCGATGGATATGCTGCTCAATGGCTGGCTGCTGTACCAGACGCTGTCCTGTCGCGTGTGGGCGAGGTCGGCGTTCTACCAGGCCGGTGGTGCGTACGGGTTTCGCGATCAGCTTCAAGACGTGATGGCGCTCGCGGTGGCCGAGCCCGCGCTGGCCCGGCAGCACGTGCTGCGCGCCGCCGCCCGGCAATTCGAGGATGGCGATGTCCAGCACTGGTGGCATCCGCCCAGTGGCCGCGGCGTTCGAACGCGCATCTCGGATGACCTGCTCTGGCTGCCCTACGCCGTCGCCCGTTATGTCGAGATCGTCGGCGACGGCGCCGTTCTCGACGAAGTCGTCTCCTTCCTCGAAGGACCCAAGCTGGAGGTCGGCCAGCGCGAATCGTACTTCGAGCCTCGCGCTTCCGACGAACGAAGCACGCTCTTCGAGCACTGTGCGCGCGCGCTCGATCACAGCCTGACGGTCGGAACTCACGGGTTGCCGCTGATGGGCACGGGGGATTGGAACGACGGATTGAACGAGGTGGGCGCCGGCGGGAAGGGGGAGAGCGTCTGGCTCGGGTGGTTCCTTCACGCCGTTCTCTCCGAATGGGCTGACCTGGCTGACGCTCGTGGGGAAGGCAAGCGCGCCGAGCGGTGGCGTGGGCATGTGAGCGCTCTCAAGGAGTCGCTCGAACGCGAGGCCTGGGACGGCGGGTGGTACCGCCGCGCGTACTTCGACGATGGGACGCCGCTCGGCGCCGCCGTCAACGACGCATGCCGCATCGATTCGATCGCGCAGTCCTGGAGCGTCATCTCGGCGGCCGGCGACCCGGCACGCCAAGCGCGCGCCATGGCGGCCGTCGACGAACATCTCGTACGCCGTGCCGACGGCGTCGTTCTGCTCCTGACACCGCCATTCGACGGCATGTCGCTGGAGCCTGGTTACATCAAGGGGTATGTGCCTGGCGTCCGAGAGAATGGCGGGCAATACACGCATGCGGCCATCTGGTCCGCGATCGCCTTTGCGGCGCTCGGCCAGGGGGATAGGGCCGCCGAGCTCTTTTCGATGTTGAATCCGATCAACCATGCCATCACCCCGACGGGTGTCCACCGCTACCAGGTCGAGCCGTATGTGATGGCGGCAGACGTCTACACCGAGGCGCCGCACATCGGCCGTGGGGGATGGACATGGTATACGGGGTCAGCGGGGTGGATGTATCGCGCCGGGCTCGAGTCGATTCTCGGGTTTCGGCTCCGCGGCACACATCTCGTGATCGACCCGTGCATTCCCGGCGCGTGGCGTGGCTTCGAGATGGCGTTCCGCTACCGCTCCGCGCAGTATGATCTCGTTGTCGAGAACCCTCGAGGTGTGTCCCGGGGAGTGTCCTCGGTAGAGGTGGATGGCGTCTACCTCGCAGGCGATCTCAGCATCCGGCTCGTCGATGACCGGAAGGCACATCGCGTCCGAATAATCCTCGGCTGACCCGCCCGCGCTAGTTCATGTTCCACAGGGCCGATACCGCTCTATCGCGCCACCAGCGAGCGTCATCGACCCGGCCGCTCTTGGCGGCTCGACTTGCCTGACCGACCATCCACAGCATCTGCGATCGCGCCGCCTCCCGCTGCGTCGTCGGCCGGCCCCACTCTCCGGTTGCCACGACGACATCTGTTTTGGTGTCTTCGGCCATAGGGCACTCTCCCATCGGCCGTCGCCTCAGTGTTGTCGAACCCTGGGTGCCATTGCCATGTCATATAAATCTTATATAATAAATAAAACTCATATATCGATGATCCACCCGAGGATGGAGGATGGCGTGGTCAGATGCCTCACCTGTAAGCGAGAGCTCAAGGATGACGGGCAGCAATTCTGCAACGAGTGCAACCGGGGCTACGGCAGGAAGCCGGGCCAGGGCACACCGGCGTCACCCGGGAGAACTGCAGCGCGACGGCGGCGCCGGCGCGAACGCTAGCCGAGGCGCCGACTCGCGGGTGGCGGGCCGCTGCGCCTTCGGCGCCTCACGTCGTGTCGCCGTTTCGATTCGGAAACATCGCTGGCCCTTCGGAGGAGGAGGTTGTCATGATGAGAGAACTCAGGTGCGCCGATCTGATGCCCGGCTGCAACTTCGTGGCGCATGGCAAAGATGACAGCGAGGTCATGAAGAAGACAGCCGAGCACGCCAAGAGCGTGCACAAGATGATAGCGATTGCGATGGAAGTCGAGAAGAAGGCGCGAGCGGCGATTCGCGATGCCGCCGGCTCCGCGGCTACTTGAACGCCGGCATCACCTCGTGGGTGAGCAGACGCAGGCTCCGCGTCTCGAGCTCGAGCGGGATGCGCCCGCCCGGATTCAGCTCGGCGATGATCCCGTCCAGACCGAGCTCCTCGCGAAGCTGGGTCAGGCGATCGATCACGCCCTTCGGCGTGCCGAAGGCGACCTTCTTCGCGAGGACGTCGTCGTAGGAGAGGCTCGCCATGCGGTCAGCGATCGCGCGCCGGCGGTCGGCGGGGCCGGCGCCGGCGCGGCCGACGATCGCGCGCGCCAGCTCGCTCTGGCGGCCGAAGAAAGCCATCAGGCTCTCGCGCGGCTCGTCGACCGCGCCCTGCTCCGTCGTCGACACGTAGACCGGGATGCGGATGTATACGCTCGGCTTGGCGGCATGGCCCGCCTCGCGCCACGCTTGCCGGTATAGCGCGAGGTGCGCCTGCAGATCAGGGATCTCGGCGGCGCGCAGCCCGACGAAGATCGACAGACCCATCTTGCCGACCGCCGGAAAGGTCTCTTCCGTGTTCGCGGCCATCCGGATGGGCGGGTGCGGCGTCTGGTACGGGCGCGGCGCGACCGTCGTGTTCTGGAACCGATAGAACTCGCCCTCGAAGCTGAACGGTTCGCCCTTCCAGGCCTCGCGGATGATGTCGAGCGCCTCGCGGAACCGGGCCTGGCTCTCGCCATAGGCGATGCCGTAGCTGTCGTACGAGCGCGCGACCCCGCTGCGGCCGATCCCGAACTCGAGCCGGCCCTCGCTGATGTGATCGAGCGTCGCGATCTCCTCGGCGATGCGCAGCGGATGGTTCAGCGGGAGTACGGTGACGGCTGTGCCGACCCGGAGGCGCCGGGTCCGGGTGGCGATCGAGCT
>DASRIY010000229.1:0-4154 GCA_035649755.1 Candidatus Methylomirabilota bacterium | reverse complement strand
GCCGCGCGCGGCCTTGCGGATGATGTCGATGTACTCCCGCATGCGCGTGAGCGGCTTGGCGAACTTCTCGCCGTGGAAGTCCTCGATCACCAGCCGGCCGCTGGTGCCGAGGCCCAGGAAGAAGCGGCCCTGGGTCATGCGGTCCATGTTCAGGGCGCTCATGGCGATGTTGGCCGGCGACCGCGCGAACACCGGCACGATGCTCGTGCCGATGCGGATGCCCGAGGTCACCGCCGCGAGCTGCGCCAGCGAGGTCAGCGCGTCTTCGCCCCACGATTCGCCCATCGTGATGCAGCTGTAGCCGAGCTCCTCGGCCAACACCGCGGCTTCGCGAATTTCCCGCCACGACATCCCCGGCACGTGCATGCCCATGAGTCCCACGTCGCCCATGGCCGCCGAGTCTACCAGTTTCGCGGTAGCATGGAGCGCCGAGGCCCAGGAGGACGCGCATGGTCGACGTACCGTTTCGCTCCGCCAAGCAGCTCGCGGCCGACATCAAGCGCAAGAAGATCGGCTGTCTCGAGCTGCTCGACCTCTACCTGGCGCGCGTCGAGAAGTACGACGGCCCGCTGAACGCGGTCGTGGTGCGCGACTTCGATCGGGCTCGCACGCGGGCGCGCGCCGCCGATCGCGCGCTGGCCCGGCGCCAGCTCTGGGGCCCGCTGCACGGCGTGCCCATGACCATCAAGGAATCGTACGACGTCGTGGGCCTGCCGACGACGTGGGGCGTGCCGGCCTACAAGGACCGGATCGCCACCAAGAACGCGGTGGTCGTCGATCGCCTGCTGCGCGCGGGCGTGGTCCTGTTCGGCAAGACCAACGTGCCGCTCTATCTCGGCGACTGGCAGAGCTTCAACGCGATCTATGGCACGACGAACAACCCCTGGGACGTCACGCGCGCGCCCGGCGGGTCGTCCGGGGGCTCGGCAGCGGCGCTGGCAGCGGGGCTCACCGGCCTGGAGGCCGGCAGCGACATCGGCTCATCGATCCGGAACCCGGCGCACTTCTGTGGCGTGTTCGGTCACAAACCCACGTGGGGCATCGTCCCCCGCGCCGGGCAGGCCCTGCCCTGGCAGACCGCGCCGGTCGACATCGACGTGGTCGGCCCGCTGGCCCGCAGCGCCGACGATCTCGCCATCGCGCTCGCGGCCATGGCCGGTCCCGACGAGATCGACGGAGCCGGGTGGCAGCTCAGGCTCGCTCCCGCGCGCCAGAAGCGGCTGCGTGACTTCAAGGTGGCCCTGATGCTCGACGCCGCCCCGGAGATCCCTGTCGATCGCGAGGTGACGGATCGGCTCCAGGCGCTGGCCGACTTCCTCGGGCGGCAGAAGGTGAAGGTGGACGACCGTGCGCGCCCGGCCATCGACACGCGCGAGGCGTTCAGCGTCTACGTCAAGCTCCTGCGCGCGGCGACGTCCGACCGCCAGAGCGACGCCGACTTCGAGAAGAACGTGGGCATCGCGCGGGGCCTGGCGCCCGACAACGAGAGCTACTACGCGCGCGCGACGCGCGCGGTGATCGCCTCGCACCGCGACTGGCTCGCCGCCAACGAGGCGCGCTACCGCATGCGCCTGGCCTGGGCGGAATTCTTCACGAAGTACGACCTGCTCCTCTGCCCCGCCGCCGGCACCGCGGCCTTCCCGCACGACCAGCAGGGCGAGCGTCACGACCGCACGCTCGTGGTCAACGGCAAGCGCGTGCCGGTCACCGATCACCTCTTTTGGGCCGGCTACACCGGCGTGTCGTTCCTGCCGTCGAGTGCCGCACCCTGCGGCTTCACGCCGAGCCGGCTCCCGGTGGGCGTGCAGATCGTCGGCCCACAGTACGGCGATCTCACGTGCCTGGCCTTCGCGCGCCTGCTCGAGCGCGAGTTCCAGCCCTTCGTGCCGCCACCCGGCTACGCGTGAGCGGCAAGCACCGTGCAGCCCCACCAGGCTGAGCGACTCACGAAGGTCCTGGACGACCACGGCCTCGAGGCGCTCGTCGCAACCCGCGAGGCGAACGTGGCCTACGTCACGGACTTTCGCGGGATCGAGCACACGGTCTTCGAGACGCCTCAGCTCGCCATCTTCTCGCGGCGAGCCACCGGACTCGCGGTCGCGGCCGTCGAGGTCGCCTCGGTCGTCGAAGAGCGCGTCGACGTCGATCACCTCGTGTGCTTCGACGACTTTCCCGCGGTGTATGACGATCGCCGCGACGCCGATGCGCGGCGCATCCGCGAGGTCGTGGACGCGCGCGCGGCGAGCCCGGCCGACGCGCTGGCCGGACTCCTCGAGGCCCTGAGCGTTCGCCGGGGCGCCGTCGGGCTCGACGAAAGCCGCCTGACACCCGAGGCCTGGCACGGCATCGCCGCCCGACTCGGCGGACTCACCCTCGTGCCGGCTGCGGCGCACTTCCGCGCCGCGCGCCGCGTGAAGAGCCCGTGGGAGATCGAGCGCCTGGGGCTCGCCCTCGGACTCGTGGAGGAGGCGCTGAACGAGGTCGTCGCGAAGCTCGAGCCCGGCATGACCGAGCGCGAGGCGGCGGCGCTCTATCAATCCGAGGTCGGCAAGCGCGGGGGCGCTCCGATGCCCGCGACGATCGCCACCGGCAAGCGCGGGTGGATTCCCCGGGCTGCGGCCAGCGAGCGGTCGCTACGCGCGCGCGAGGCGATCCGATTCGACGTCGGAGCGAGGCTCGACGGCTATCACGCGTCGGTGGCGCGCACGGCGGTCGCCGGGGAGCCGGACCCGCGGCTGGAAGCGGCCCACACCGCGATCCTGACTGGCCTCGAGGCCGCACTCGACGCCGTCGAACCCGGCGTACCCGCCTCGCGCATCTATGCGGCGGCCGTCGCGGCGACGCACGGCGCCGGCCTCAAGAGCTTCGTCGCCCGGCACGTGGGTTACGGGATCGGGCTCGAGCCCCGCGAAGAGCCGCGGCTCGAGGCGACAGTCGACACGCCGCTCGAGGCGGGCGAGGTCGTGAGGGTCGAGCTCGCGCACGTCGAGATGGGCTGGGCGGGGGTCCAGCTGGCCGAGACCGTGCTCGTCACGACCGGCGGAGCCCGCGCGCTGAACCGGTCGAGCCGCCGGCTGATCATTCTCGACTGAGCCCGGCGGGTGGGCTAGGCTGTCGGGCAGCGAAGCCCTGGAACGCCTTCAGGAGAGTGAGCCATGGCCGAACGCGCGCTGAGCGGCATGCGGATCCTCGACCTCACCCAGTTCGAAGCCGGCACCACCTGTACGCAATTCCTCGGCTGGCTGGGCGCCGACGTGCTGAAGATCGAGCCGCCCGGCGGTGAGCAGTCGCGCCGCAACCGGCCGGAGGTGCCGGGGCTCGACGCGATGTTCTTCCTGGTCTTCAACTCCAACAAGCGCAGCGTCACGATCGACCTGAAGAATCCGGATGGGCGCGCGCTGTTTCTCCGGATGGTCGAGCGGGCCGACGTCGTCGTCGAGAACTTCGCTCCCGGCGTGATGGAGAAATTCGGGCTCGACTACGAGCGGCTGCACGCCACGAACCCGCGCATCATCGTGGCCCGCATCAAGGGCTTCGGGCTCTCCGGCCCGTACAGCGAGTACAAGAGCTTCGACATGATCGCCCAGGCGACGGGCGGCATCATGAGCGTGACCGGGTTCGAGGATCGCGAGCCCATCCGCTGCGGCGCCGCCATCGGCGACACCGGCACCGGCGTCCACACCGCCGCCGCGATCATGGCTGCCTATATCCAGCGCCAGCGCACCGGCCAGGGTCAGCTCGTCGAGGTCGCGATGCAGGAAACCGTCGCGAACCTGCTGCGCGGTCGCTTCGTCGATCACTATCGCGAGGGCAAGCCGAGCCCGCGGCGCGGCAACGGGCTGGTCGGCGGCGTGCCCGGCGGCGCCTACCCGTGCGCGCCCGGCGGACCGAACGACTACGCGTTCATCTACGTGCAGCCGATCAGCCCGGGCATGTGGCGTGACTTCGCGACCGCGATCGGCCGCGAGGACTGGCTGGCCGACCCGCGCCTGAAGGACGCGAAGTCGCGCTGGGAGCACCGCGACGAGCTGAACGGGGTCATCCGCGCCTGGACGAGCGCGCGCACGAAGCACGAGGTGATGAGTGCCCTGGGCAAGGCGGGCGTGCCCTGCGGCGCCATCCTGGACACGGGCGAGGTCCTCGACGACCCGCAC
>DASRIY010000228.1:0-30340 GCA_035649755.1 Candidatus Methylomirabilota bacterium | reverse complement strand
TCGGCCGGCCCTCGTACACGCGAGCCATGTATGCGCCGAGCGGCTTGGCCAGCGCCAGCAAGACGACGAGATAAAACGCGATTTGTAGGATTCCGTTGCCAGTCATGCGAAGAGCTCCGGCTTGAGCAGGGCCAGCACGAGGTAGATCAACAACCCCAGCGAGACGAGACCGCCGACGACGTAGAGCAGTGGCATGCGGGCCTCCTACACGCGCTCACAGAGCTTGACGAACGCCCAGGTAATGCCGAAAAAGAGGACGCTCAGTCCGACGTAGAGCCAGTCCATCCAGTCCATGTCCGCCTCCCACCAAGAACGATAGAGCCCTTCCGCCTTAAGACGCCGTCAAGATCCGGCGGGGTGACGTAAAGAATCCGTCAAAATACCCCTGACCCCGCCGTTCCGATGTTGACGTCGTATTTACGCGAATCGCCACCAGTTTGGCGCCACGTTGATCCCGTCCGGCCGTCTCATGGGCGCAGGAGGAATCGATGAAACCGCTGTGGTGGCAACTGTACGGACTTGGAGTGCTCCTCGTGGCGCTGACCGGCGTCATCGAGGTCGACGTCCCGACCGGGACCCTGCGCACGATCCTCGAGAGCGCCGCCGTCATTCTGGCATTCGGTCTCATGCTGGTCTGGCGCCGGCACAATCGGGCGGCGTTCGATCTGGACCGACGCCGATGACGCCTCTCCTCCTCACGTACTGCGTGCTGGCCCTTCCGTATCTGGTCGCGACTGTCCGTCTCGCGCTGACCGTGAGCGTGTTGACGCGGTCGGGAGTGAAACTCTTGCCCTGACGGGCCATCGCAGCCTTGAATCCTCGCGGGGCCCCGGAGCGCTACACTAGGGGCGTGAGCATCGAGCGGCCCGATCCCGAGGCGCTCCTGGCCCGTGTCAAGGCGGAGGAGGCGCGTCAGCGTCGGGGGAAGCTCAAGATATTCCTCGGCGCCGCGGCGGGCGTCGGCAAGACGTACGCGATGCTCGAGGCGGTGCGCGAGCAGAAGGCCGACGGAGTCGACGCGGTGGTCGGCTACGTCGAGACGCACGGCCGCGCCGAGACCGACGCGCTGCTCCAGGGGCTCGAGATCCTTCCGCCGCGCACGGTCGACTACCGCAGCACCGCGCTACGGGAATTCGATCTCGACGCCGCGCTCGCGCGCCGCCCCGCCCTGATTCTCGTCGATGAGCTGGCCCACACGAACGCTGCCGGCCTTCGTCATGCCAAGCGGTGGCAGGACGTCGTCGAGCTCCTCGACGCCGGTATCGACGTCTACACGACCATGAACGTGCAGCACCTCGAGACCCTCAACGACGTCGTCGCGAAGATCACCGGGGTCGTGGTGCGCGAGACCGTGCCGGACTCCGTGTTCGAGCAGGCCGACGAGGTCGAGCTGATCGATCTGCCGCCCGACGAGCTCCTGGAGCGCTTCAAGGACGGCAAGGTGTACATGCCCGAGCAGGCGCAGGAGGCCGTCAAGAACTTCTTCCGCAAGGGCAACCTCATCGCCCTGCGTGAGCTGGCGCTACGCCGCACCGCCGAGCGCGTGGACGCGCAGATGCGCGTGTACATGCACGAGCATGCGATCGGCAAGGCGTGGCCGACGGCCGAGCGGCTGCTGGTGTGCATCAGCCCGGGCCCGGAGTCGGCGCGGCTCGTGCGGGCCGCCAAGCGGATGGCGGACCGGCTCGGCGCGCCGTGGGTCGCCGCGTACGTCGAGACGCCCGGGCAGCTCCAGCTGCCGGCCGACGTGCGCGATCGGGTCACCCAGACGCTGCGCCTGGCCGAGCAGCTCGGGGCCGAGACCGTCCGGCTGCCCGGCGAGAAGATGAGCGACGCGATCCTGCACTTCGCGCACGACCGCAACGTGACGAAGATCGTCGTCGGCAAGCCGCGGCGCCGGCTCTGGACGCGCATCCTGATCGGCTCGATCGTCGACGCGCTCGTGCAGGGCAGCGGCGACATCGACATCTACGTCATCAGCGCCGAGCGGGAGCAGCACGGCGTGCCGCAGGCGCCGCTGGGCCGCCGCGCCATCCCCTCCGACTGGGCGCCCTACGGCTGGGCCATCGCCGTCGTCGCGGTGGCCACCGGCGCCGCGTGGCTGACCCTGCCGTTCTTCGGGCTGGCCAACCTGGTGGATCTGGTGATGGTCTACCTGCTCGGCATCGTCGTGGTCGCCACGCGGTACGGCCGGGGCCCGTCGCTCTTGGCCTCGATCCTCAGCGTTGCCGCTCTCGACTACTTCTTCGTCCCGCCGGTCTTCACGTTCGCGGTTTCCGATGCCCGCTATGTCTTCACCTTCGCCGTGATGCTGATCGTCGGGCTCGTGACCAGCGGCCTGGCCGCGCGCATCCGTACGCAAGCGGAGGCCGCGCGCCAGCGCGAGCAGCGGACCGCCGCGCTCTACGCGATGAGCCGGGAGCTGGCGAGCACGCGCGGCGCGGACAAGCTCCTGACGATCGCGATCCGGCACATCAGCGAGGTCTTCCGGAGCCAGGTCGTCGTGCTGCTGCCCGGCCCCGGCGGCGCGCTCGTCCCCGCCGAGGGCGGGCAGTTCACGCTCGACTCGAACGAGCTCGGCGTCAGCAAGTGGGTGCACGAGCATCACCAGCCCGCCGGCCTCGGCACCTCGACCCTGCCAGGCGCCGCCGCGCTCTACCTGCCGCTGCAAGCCCCGCGCGGCCCCGTGGGCGTGCTCGGCGTCCGGCCGGCGGACCGACATGCGCTCGACGCGCCCGACCAGCTCCACCAGCTCGAGACGTTCGGCAACCAGACCGCCCTCGCCATCGAGCGCGCGCAGCTCGCCGACGAGGCGCAGCAGAACCAGGTGCGGATGGAGACCGAGCGGCTGCGGAACTCGCTGCTCAGCTCGGTGTCGCACGATTTGAGAACGCCGCTGGCGACGATCACCGGAGCCGCCACCACCATCCTCGAGAACGGCGCCAAGCTGAACGACCGCACTCGCCGGGGGCTCCTCGAGTCGGTGCGCGAGGAGGCCGAGCGGCTGAACCGGCTGGTGCAGAACCTGCTCGAGATGACACGGCTGGAATCGGGCGCGCTGCAGCTGCGCAAGGAATGGCACCCGCTCGAGGAGGTCATCGGTGCGGCGCTGAGCCGTCTCGGCAAGGAGCTCGGCGACCGGCGCGTGGAGACCCGCGTTCCCCCCGACCTGCCGCTGGTGCCGATCGACGACGTGCTCATCGAGCAGGTGCTGGTCAATCTGCTCGACAACGCCGTGAAGTACACGCCGGGCGGCAGCCCAATCCGCATCATGGCGACTTCGACCGGCGAGGCCGTCACGGTCGAGGTCGCCGATCACGGCCCCGGATTGCCTCGCGGCGAGGAAGATCGGGTGTTCGAGAAGTTCTATCGCGCGACGCCCGGTGGCCGCGGCGCCGGGCTCGGCCTCGCGATCAGCCAGGGAATCGTCAAGGCGCACGGTGGGAACATCTGGGCGCAGAATTTGCCCGAGGGCGGCGTGGCGTTCCTGTTCACGCTCCCCCTCGCCGGTAAGCCGCCGGCCTCGGTTCCCGCCGATGCCTGATCCCGTCGTCGTCCTCATCGAGGACGAGCCCCAGATCCGCAAGTTCCTGCGTGCCACGCTCGAGGGCCAGGGCTATCGGCTGTTCGAGGCGACGTCGGGCGCCGACGGCGTGGTCGAGGTCGGCTCGCGCCAGCCGGACGTCGTCATCGTCGACCTCGGTCTGCCCGACATGGACGGCCTGGACGTCATCCGGCGCATGCGCGAGTGGACCGACATCCCGGTCATCGTGCTCTCGGCGCGCGGCGGCGAGCGCGACAAGGTCACCGCGCTCGACGCCGGCGCGGACGACTATGTCAGCAAGCCGTTCAGCGCCGGCGAATTGCTGGCGCGCATCCGCGTTGCGCTGCGCCACACCGCCGGCGCCTCACACGAGACGGACGACGCCGTCTTCCAGGTGGGCTCGCTGCGCGTCGACCTGCTGCGCCGCCAGGTGTTCGTCGACGACAAGGAAATCCGCCTGACGCCGATCGAGTACAAGCTCTTGACGACGCTCGTGCACCACGCGGGCAAGGTCGTCACCCACCAGCAGTTGCTCCGGGAGGTGTGGGGCCCCTCGCACACCGAGCAGGCCCACTATGCTCGCGTGTACATGGCGCACCTGCGCCAGAAGCTCGAGGCCGAGCCCGCGCGCCCGCGCTATCTCCTCACGGAGCCCGGCGTCGGCTATCGGCTGGCCGCCGAATAGCGTTCTCGTAATACCCTGCTGCGGCTCATATGTGGATGACGCTTCTGGCCCTGCGGAACTCCATCGCCATTCTCATGGCCTCGCTCGCCGTCGTCGTCCTCGGGTTCGTCGCCCTGGGCCGGCTGCCGGTCGATCTCTTCCCGAACATCAACCCGCCGATCATCAACGTCGGCACCGTGTATACGGGCGCGGGTGTGCTCGACGTCGAGAACCTACCCGATCGAGAAGGCCGTGAGCGCGATCAGCGACGTGCGGTTCGTCGAGTCCAAGTCGCGTCAGGGGCTGTCGACGGTGCGGGTGTGGATGAACTGGGGCGCCGACGTCAACGACGGCCAGACCGAGGTCATCCAGCGGATCCAGCAGATCCTGAACACGCTGCCGCGGGACATCAAGCAGCCGTTCATCGTCCGCTATGGCCTGTCGAACATCCCGGTGGCGCTGATCACCGTCTCCGGCGGCCACCTCGACGAGCGGCAGCTCTACGATCTGGCCTACAACATCATCGAGCCCCAGGTCGAGCGGCTGGGCGGCGTCGCGTCGGCGTCGGTCGACGGCGGCAAAGTGCGCCAGATCACCGTGAACCTCAACCGCGACCAGCTGTACGCCAAGGGCTTGTCCATCCTCGAGGTGGTGCGCGCGGTCAACAACGCGAACTTCCTCCTGCCCACCGGCGACATCAACGTGGGCCGCCTCGACTACAACCTCTACACGAACAACCAGTTCCAGATCGTCCGGCCGATGGAGGACATCGTCGTCCGGCGGCAGCGCCCCGGCGACGCGTCGATCCACGTCAAGGACGTCGGCAGCGTCGTCGACTCGCACGAGACGCAGACCTCGATCGTTCGCATCGACGGCGAGCGGCATCCCGGCCGGGGTGCTCTACGTGATCTTCGAGAAGCGCTGGCCACGCACGCTCGTCGACGAGGCGAGCGAGGACGTGGAGCCGGCGTCGGACCAGCCGGCGTAGCGAGCGGCGAAGCGCCTACTGCAGGACGCGGTCGGCGCGCCGAACGATCGATTCGGGCAGGGTCAAGCCGAGCGCGCGCGCGGTCTTGAGATTCACCACGAGCTCGGACCGCGACGGTTCCTCGATGGGAAGATCGCGCGGATTCGTCGGGCCCAGGATCTTGCCGATGTACGCCCCCGCCCGCCGGTAGATCGCCGGGGTGCTCGGTCCGTACGCGACGAGACCGCCCGCTTCCGCGAACTCGGCGGAGCCATACACGCTCGGGATCTTCGCGCGATTGGCGAGATCGATCAGCCGCGACGTGTAGACCAACGCCGCCGGGCCGCCCGGAACGATGATCGCCTCGGCCCGCTCGCCGGCGGGCCGCGCCAGCAGGCTGCCGAGCGCGTCGCCTTCGTGGAGCGGATAGGCCTGGATCGTCACCCCCGCGTTCGCGGCGGCGCTCTGCACGCTGGCCAGCTCGCCGCGACTGGACGCGTCGGCGGCATAGAGCACCGCGACCCGGCTGAGTCCCGGACGCATCTCCTTCAGGAGCCGCAGCCAGCTCCGGGCCAGATCCGACGACGCGTAGGTGACGCCGGTCACGTTGCTGCTCGCTCCATTGCCATCGGAGCCGACGATCACGATCGGGACTGTGCTGGTCGCCTGCTTCGCGGCCTGGCTCGCCTGATTGCCGACGGCGAACAGCACGTCGACCTTGAGCTGCACGAGCTCGGCGGCGAGCTCCGGCAGCCGGTCGACTCGCCCGCCGGCATAGCGATACTCGAACGCGATGTCACGCGGATACCCGACGAGCGATTGCCGGACGATGTCCTGATACGGCGGCGAGACCCGCCCCGGGTCGAGCCATCCCACGCGATACGTTCGCTTCTCGGCCTGGGGCTCGGCGACGGCGGCCGAGCCCGAATCCGCGCCCGGGGCGACGGCTGCCGTTCTCGGCGTCGGTCGCGTGTCCAGCGTGGCTGGCGGCGCGGGAGCCGGCGCGGCCGGCGACGGGGCCGGACGCGTCTCCGCCGCGGGAACGTTGGGCTTGGCCGGCGGCGCCGCCGCAACGCTGGGCGCCGGCGGGCCCGGAGGCGCCGCGATGGCCGGCGCCGCGGGCGGAGCTACGGCCTGTGGCGACGCGGTCGGCGCGGCGGACCTCGCCGCGGACTCCGGTCGAATCGGCTGGCTCGCGGAAGGAGTCCGCGGGCTCACCGGCGCTTGCTCCGCCGGCACCGACGCCGTGGGGCGCTGGGACGAGGACGAGGACTCCAGCTCGGAGAGCCCCCAGATCGCCAGCACGATGGCCGCGGCCGCCGCGACGGCGCTGCCCGCGAAGAGAGCCGGCCACTTCCATCCGACCGATCCGCTCTTGGTGCCGTTGGCGGTCGTCGGCACGCTCGTCTCGCCCCAGAGGCCGTTGAGCAGCTCGTCCATCCACGGCCGCAGATCGGGGTCCTTCTCGAGCGCCCGCGTGACGATGCTCTCCACCGACGCCGGCACGGCGCGCCGCCGGCGCATCGGCGTGGGCGCCCCGCTGAGCTGCTTGGCGAGCACCGCATCGCGCGACGAACCTTGGAATGGCGGGCCCCCGCAGAACACGTCGTAGACCAGAAGGCCGAAGGCGTAGCTGTCCGTCTTCTCGGTCCACAGACCGCCGTTGACCTGCTCCGGCGCCATGTACTCGGCCGGCGCGTTGCCGTCGCGCAGCGCCGTCGTGTCGCGCAGACCGGCCAGCTCGATATCCATCAGTTTGACGCGGCCGTCTGCGAGCACCATGACATTGCGGGGCCGGATCGCGCCGTGCACGCGGCCCAGGTTGTGGAGCACCTCGATGGCGCCGCCGAGGTCGAGCACCCAGCGGCGCGAGGGGCCGAAATCGAGCGGCTTGCCGGCCGCGAGGATCTCGCTCAGCCGGCGCCCCTCGACGAGCTCCG
This sequence comes from Candidatus Methylomirabilota bacterium, assembly GCA_035649755.1. Taxonomy (GTDB): domain Bacteria; phylum Methylomirabilota; class Methylomirabilia; order Rokubacteriales; family CSP1-6; genus AR31. The sequence continues at coordinate 23,225 of DASRIY010000228.1, read as the reverse complement.
TCACGATGGAGATCTGGCCGGGCTCGACCTGGCCTACTTCCAGAACGCGGGTCAGAGACGGGTGAGACGTGGGCGCCGCCATGATCGACCGGCGTGTGCTCTGAATGATTCGCGCGATGTTCGGCACCGCCGACGCCGCGAGCGGCAAGACGCGGACCGCCACGCGCTGGGAGGTTTGCTCGTCCTCCGCGAGGAACACCCTGCCAAAGGCGCCGGCACCCAGCTCGCGGACGATCCGGTAACGATCGTGGACGCGCGGCCAGTGGATGCCGCGCTCGCCAGTCTCGTCGGCCTGAGGCTCATTGATACTCATGGTGTTCCCCGACGGAGCTTCGTCTCCGTCCTCGACAGCTCAGAACGGAATCTTCAGTCGCTGAGCGACTTCACGATGGACGTCGTAGTCGAAGTCGTTCGAGACGACGATCTCCTTGTACTGGATCGACTGGAGGATGTCCTTGCCTTCCGGAGCCCAGTTCAGCTTGATCATCGCGCGCTGGATCTTCGCGACGACGCTCCGGTAGAGCCGCGGATGCACGGCGAAGGGCTGCGGCGCAACCTCCTCCGTCTTGGCGAGCACAACCAGCTTCTCGCGCTGCTCCGCCGGAAGGGCATTGAAGCTCCGGGGGACCCCGCCGCCGGCGGCGGCCTTGCCCTCGAGGACCGCCTTGTAGACCGCGTCGTGCGAGCCCGTGTAGGTGGTCTCGACCTGGTCCGGCGCCACGCCGGCCTTGGCGATGAGCGCCTGCACGAGAAGTGTGCCGCCGATCGCGTCGGGCGCCGAGTAGGCGACCTTCTTGCTGCGCAGCTCACTCGGCGACTTCGGTCCGTCTTCCTTCAGCACGACCAGGAGACCGGCGATCCGCGTGGTATCGCGCGCGATCGCCTGGTAACCGAGTCGCTTGCTCACCTGCACGTACGTCAGCGGGTTACCCCACCAGATGTCGTAGCGGCCCTCGAGGACGCGCTTCTGGAACTCCTCGATCGACGACGCCGTCTCGAAGGCGAACGGATGTCCCACTTCTTTCTCGAGATAGCGGAAGAACGGCGCCCACATCGCGCGGACCTTCTCGGGCTCCTGCTGCGGCGCGATGCCGAAGAGAATCGGCTCGTCGCCGTGAGGATGGGGGAGCACCACGGCGGGGGCCACCAGCAGGAGAGCGAGACACAGGGTCGAGATCGTCAATAGAGCTCTGCGCATCGTCCGTCCTCCATATCCAGCGTCGTTCAGCATCGGTGACTCAGGGTCGGATGTAGATGTACCCGGCCTCCTGGAGCTCCATGAGCCGCACCACGCCGCCCTGCGGAAGGATCAGCGATTTCTCGGGGAGCTGGTCGGCCGTGATGGAGTAGTTCTTCATCGTGTTGCCGCACGCGCCGAACGTGAGTCCCTGCATCTGCAGCTGTTCGAGCGACTGCTTCAGCGCGGGATCGATACCGTCTTTCGCGAACCCTTTCAACGCCGGACCGAAGACCACGAGCTCGAGGGCTTCGACGTTCTGCCAGCCGCCGACACCCGCCACGTGATTGCGCATGTTGCCGAGGACGAACTTCGCCTTGTCCAGACCCGCGTCGTCCAGCTGGTAGACAATCTTGTGCTTGCGCGCGTGTTCCTTCAGATGGGCGGCGTCCGCCTGCACCAACGCCACCATGACGATCGCCACCGCGAGACCGGGGACCCAGCTACGCCAGACGTTCATTCGTCCTCCTGAGGTCTGAGAATCCTGAGGGCGAGCAGCAAGCCCAATGCCACCCATTGCGCGCACAGCAATGAAGAGGGCAACTCCGCGAGTGTCAGGGCAACCGACCGTCTTGTCAACATTTTGTCGTCGAGGGCGGCCCGGGCTGGCGGGAACGAGCTTGCCGAAATGACGGGCGACTCCCGGCCGATACTGAAAAAGTCTGCACATAAAGGGTAAACACCTGAAGGCCAGAATGGTTTCCGGCGGCCGGCGCAGCCACCCGCGTTCGGGTAGAATCACGCCCGGATAGCTCGAATCCACAGGAGGATCGCGATGCCCCGCTGGCTCAAGATCGGCGCCGCTCAGATGGGGCCCAATCAGGACGGCACGCCGCGCGAGGCGATCGTCGAGCGCATGCTGGCGCTCCTCGAGGCCGCGGCGCGCGACGGCGTCGAGCTGATCGTGTACCCGGAGATGGCGCTGACGACGTACTTTCCCAAGCGCATCCGCCAGGACTACGACCAGTTCTTCGAGACCGAAGTGCCGCCGAAGGCGCTCGAGCCGCTCCTGCGCCGCGCCGCCGAGAAGCGTGTGGCCGTGCACGTCGGCTTCTGCGAGAAGGCCGACGGCCAGTACTTCAACACCGCGCTCCTCACCGATCGCGACGGCCGCCTGTGCGGAACGTTTCGCAAGATCCATCTGCCCGGCACGAAGATTCCAGACGGCTTCGCGCAGGTGCACGAGCCGTACTACTTCGCCCACGGCGACACCGGCTATCGCGTGTTCGACGCGGTCGGCGCGAAGGTCGGCATCGCCATCTGCCAGGATCGGCGCTACCCCGAGAGCTACCGCGCCCTCGGCCTTCAGGGAGCCGAAATCATCCTGATCGGCTACAACACGCCGCTGTCGCCGCTGGCGCTCGATCTCAACGAGCTCTGCATGCGCGCCGGCGCCTACGCGAACCTCTGCTTCGTGGTCGGCGTGGCGAAGGCCGGCGTGGAAGACGGCGTCGAGCTGATCGCGGGCACCTGCATCATCGACCCGCAGGGCCAGGTGCTGGCGAGGGCGGCGACGCGGGGCGACGAGCTCGTCGTCGCGCGCGTCGACCTCGATCAGATGGGGCCCTTGCGCAAGCGCTGGAACTTCCTGGGACGGCGCCAGCCGCAGCACTACGGACTCTTGCTGCAGCCGGTCACCGAGAAGGAGCCAAACCGATGAGCGCGGGAGTCGACGTCGTCGTTCGCGGCGGTCAAGTGGTTACCGGCTCCGATGTCGTCGACGCCGCGGTCGCGATCCGGGGCGACACGATCGTCGCGATCGGGCCCGAAGCGCTCCTGCCGCCCGCCGAGCGGGTCATCGACGCGTCCGGTAAGTACGTGCTGCCGGGGCTCATCGACTGTCACCTGCACATCGGCCCGGAGTACGACGACTGGCGCACGGCGCCCCTGGCGGCGGCGCGCACCGGGCTCACGACGCTCCTGCCGTTCGTGGTCTACGACGAGGGCGAGACGCTTCCGAAGGCGGTCGCGCGCCTGCGGGAAGAAGCCGAGTCGCTCTCGGTCCTCGACTTCGGCTTTCACTTCATCCTGAACCACGAGCCGTACATCCTCGAGGGCATCCCCGAAGCGTTCCGCATGGGCGTCTCGTCGCTCAAGCTCTTCATGACGTACAAGAAGCGCGGCAAGCGCATGGTCTCCGACGAGTTCATCGCCAAGACCATGGAGCGGCTCGCCGCCCTCGGCGGCATGTGCCAGCTGCACTGCGAGAACGGGGACGTGCTCTGCTACCTCGAGGACAAGGCGATCGCCGAGGGCCGCACCGCGCCGACCGACTTTCCGCCGACCTGCCCGGACTGGACGGAGGAAGAGGCGATCAACCGCGCGATCCTCATCGGGCGCCTCACCGGGTGTCCGGTGTACGTCGTGCACCTCTCCACGAAGCTCGGTCTCGAGCGCATCAAGCGCGCCCAGGCGGAGGGGCAGAAGGTGTGGTGCGAGACCTGTCCGCAGTACCTCTTGCTCACCGACAAGGAGATGGAGCGCCTCGGCCCGTTCGCCAAGATAGGCCCGCCGCTACGTCCGGCCGGGGGGCCGGATCGCGAAGCGCTCTGGCAAGGCTCGGCGCAGGGCTACATCGCGAATCTCGCCAGCGACCATTCGCCGCGCGTACCGGCGGCGAAGGAGCCGGGGCGGACGAACATCTTCGTCGACGCGGCGGGCAAGCCCATTCCGTTCGGCGCCCCGTCCCTCGAGACGCTCGTGCCGCTCGCCTGGAACGAAGGCGTGGTGAAGCGCGGGCTGCCGGTCACCTGGATGGCGCGCGTGCTCGCGGAGAATCCGGCGCGCACGTTCGGGCTCTGGCCCAGGAAGGGCGTGATTCGCCCGGGCGCCGACGCCGACCTGACGATCTGGGATCCGGCGCCCGAGTGGACCATCAAGCAGGCGCAGCATCTCGGCATCGCCGGCTTCACGCCGTACGAGGACTGGAGAGTTCGCGGGCGTGCCTGGATGACGCTCGTGCGCGGCCACGTCATGCTGAACCCGGCGGGCGAGCTGGAGCAGAAGCCCGGCTACGGGCGCTTCCTGCCCCGACGCGGCCCGACGCCGCCGATCGCCGGCGCCGTCGCCTGACGGGCACGCCGTGGATTACCTGGATCGGCTCGCGGCCCTCGTCGCCGCGACGCGCCTGGACACCCTGCCGGCTCCCACGGTGGCCGCCGCCAAGCTCGTGCTGCTCGACACGCTCGGCGCGATCGTTGCCGGCAGCGCCGAGTCCGAGAACGTCGAGCTGGCGCGACTGGCCGCCGCGCGCACGGCTCAGGGCACAGCGACGCTCATCGGTCAGCGCGCCAAGGCCGACCCGTTCTGGGCGGCGCTGACGAACGCGGCGGCCGGTGTCGCACTCGAGGTCGATGAGGGCAACCGCCTCGGCGGCGGCCATCCCGCGATCCACGTCGTTCCCGGAGCGCTCGCCGTCGCCGAAGACCGCGGGCTCGGCGGCCGGCGGCTGCTGGAGAGCCTGGTCGCCGGCTACGAGGTCGGCTCGCGGATCGGCGGCGCCACCACGGTGCGGGCGAACGTCCACTCGCACGGGACGTGGGGAACGATCAGCACCGCGGCCGCCGTCGCGAGGCTCGACGAGGCGCCCGCCGAGCGGGTCCGCGCGATCATCAACCTGGCGGCCTCGATGAGCCCGGCCAACACGTGGAGCCCCGCGCTCGAGGGCGCGACGATCCGCAACCTGTACCCGGGCCGGTCGGCCTTTCAGGGGATGCTCGCCGTCGACCTCCAGCGCTGCGGCTTCACAGGGCTCGACGACGCGCCGTCCGACGTGTACGGCACGCTCCTGGCCGACGCGTTCGACGAGTCGGCCGCCGTCGCGGGTGTGGACGCGCTTGCGCGCCCCGGCGCCGATCGCGAGCGCTACCGCATCGAGCAGAACTACTTCAAGCTGCACGCGTGCTGCCGCTTCAACCACTTCGCCCTCGATGCGGTGATGGAGCTCCGCCGCGTTCACCGCCTCGAGGCCGCCGCCGTCGGGAAGGTCGAGGTCGTCACTATCCCCTTCGCGGTCCGCATGAGCGAGCCCGCGCCGACGAGCTCGCTGGCCGCCCGGTTTTCCATTCCCTGGGCCGTCGCAGCGTCGATCGTGCTGGGCCGGACCGATCCGTCGGCGTTCGACGAGACGGCGCTGTCCGACTCGCGCGTTCGCGATCTCGCCCGGCGGGTGGTGATCTCGACCGATCCAGCTATGTCCCCGCGTCTCGTCGACGCTCCCACCGCGCGCGTCCGGATCGTGCTGCGCGACGGGCGAACGCTCGAGGAATCGACGACAGTCGTCCGCGGCGACGCGCTGAGCCCGGTGCCGCGCGAGGAGATCACCGCGAAGTTCCTCGCGCTGACCTCCCCGGTTCTCGGCGACGCTCAGGCGCGCAAGGTCGTCGATGCCGTGGCCGAGATCGACACCCTGGAAGACATCCGCGCGCTGACCGAGATGCTCCTGCCCTAAGAGCGACGATGAGAACGTGGGCCGCCGTGTCCCTGATCGTGGCGGTCTGGTGCACGCCGTCAGCCGCGCTCGCGGAGTGCACGCGATCCCTCGGGGGCGTGGAAGCTCCGACCGCCGTCATCCTGTCCGGCGGCGGCGCCAAGGGCGCCTACGAGGCGGGAGTGGTCGCCGTGCTCGCCGAGCGCCGAGCTTCCCTGCGCATCGCCGCCGGCTCGTCGGCCGGCGCGCTCAGCGCCGCGATGCTGGTCGCGGGCCGTACCGACCGGCTCGAAACCATGTGGCGATCGATTCGACGCGACCAGGTCTACTCGATCCGAGCGCCGATCTTCTTCGCGGGTCTGCTTCCGGGCTGGCTGACGCTGCTGGCGGTGAACGGGTCGAGCTCGCTCCTGGACCCGCAGCCGCTCCGCGACCTGATCTCGACCTCACTCGACCTCGAGCGTGTGCGGAGCTCGCCCGTGCGGCTCCTGGTGACTGCCACCGATCTCGTCCGGAAGGAAACGCGCGCCTTCGATAACCAGACAGTGACGGTGGACGCGCTCATGGCGGCGGCGGCCGTCCCCGGCGCGTTTCCCGCGGTCGAGGTCGACGGCGCGATCCTCGTCGACGGCGGCCTCACGAGCCGGGCGCCGGTGATCGAGGCGCTCCGGGCGACGACGGTGAGCCGGGCTCTGGTGGTGGTGAGCTACGCGTCCGGAGAGCCGACCGCGCCGCCGACGACCATGCGAAGCGCGCTCGACGCGGCCGTCGAGACCGCGATGCTCCATCAGATCCGGCGCGATGTCGAGCTGGCGCGCCTCACCCACCCCGGCGTGGACGTGCAGATGCTCGCGCCGTCAGCACCGCTTCGCGTGCGGCCGCTCGAATTCGAGCCGGAGGGATTAGCTCGCCTCGTTGACCTCGGTCGCGCCGACGCGATCGACTGCCTCCGCGTCTGGGGCGACTGACGCCCGCGCCGGCCGGCGCGATCCGGCCGCTACGAGCCGGTCGCCGGCGGCCAGGTGATCTTGAGCGCGTCCATGCGCCGCAGACGGTCCTGGCCCAGCGCGCCGTCGTAGACGTCGGCGATTGCTTCCGGTGTCCAGCCTTCCTGCCGCGTGATGGCGCGGACCTGCACCGGATGCGACCAGAGCGACACCTGGTTACCGCGAACGTGCAGGATCTGGCCGGTCACGTGCGACGCCCGATCGCTCGCGAGGAACGCCACGACCGGCGCGATCGCCTCCGGCGGCGCGGCCGCCTGCGCCCGGCGCGTGTCGGGAAGCCGCTCGGTCATGCGCGTCTCGGCCGTCGGCGAGATGCAGTTCACGGTCACACCGTATTTCGCCATCGCGAGAGCCGTGGAGCGCGTCAGCCCCACGATGCCTTCCTTGGCCGCCGAGTAGTTCGGCTGGCCGGGGCTGCCCTCGAGCCCGGCGGTGGACGTGAAGGTGATGATCCGCCCGTAGCGGCGCTCGCGCATGTGGCGGGTGGCCGGGCGCATGACTGTGAAGTGGCCCTTGAGGTGGACGGCGATAACGCTGTCCCACTCTTCTTCCGTCATGTTGAAGATCATGCGCTCCTTCAGGATGCCGGCGCAGCAGACGACGATGTGCAGGTCGCCGAAGGTATTGAGCGCGGCGTCGATCATCCCCTGGCCGCCGGCCATCGTCGCGACGCTGTCGGCGTTCGCGACCGCGCGGCCGCCCTGGGCCTCGATCTCCTTGACGACCGCCATCGCGCGCGCGCTCGACGGATCGCGCCCGTCGACGGTCACGCCGTAGTCGTTGACCACGACGCTGGCGCCCGCGGCCGCCAGGCCCAGCGCCACGCCGCGCCCTATGCCGCTCCCTGCCCCCGTCACGACCGCGACCTTGCCGTCCAGAAGACCCATGACCTTCCTCCCGCTGTGCGCGCCGCAGGTCGTCGCGGGGCTGGGACCCCGCCGACCGAGGCGCCTATTAATCGATAGAAGCGTGCCGAGAGACTACTCCACGCCGATGAGCTTGGCGAGGCGTTCGGGATCGGCGGCGAGGGCCGCCGAGGCGCCGTCGTAGACGATGCGCCCCTTGTCCATGACCACGGTGCGGGCGGAGAACGCGAGCGCCACCCGGCTGTTCTGCTCGACCAGCACGATCGAGAGCGAGCCCTCGGCGGAGAGCCGCGCCAGCACGGCGGCGAGCGCCTCGACGATCACGGGCGCCAGGCCCTCGGTCGGCTCGTCCATGAGCAGGACCGATGGGTTGGTCACGAGCGCGCGCGCGATCGAGAGCATCTGCTGCTCACCGCCGGAGAGCAGGCTACCCGCGTGCGAGAGCCGCGCGCCCAGGTTCGGGAACAGGTCGAACACGCGCTCCGCCGTCCACGGGCCAGGCCGGGCGCCGACCGCCAGGTTCTCGCGGACGGTCAGCGAGGGGAAGATCTCGCGCTCCTGCGGCACGAAGCCGAGGCCGCTTCGCGCGCGGCGAAACACCGGGGCGCGGGCGAGACTCGCGCCGCCCAGCAGCACCTCGCCCCCGTGGAGCGTGGTGTGGCCCATCACCGTCGCCAGGAGCGTGCTCTTGCCCACGCCGTTGCGGCCGATCACGCTGATGCTCTCCCCGGCCTCGAGCGCGAGGCTCACGTCCTCGAGCACGACGGTGTCGCCGTAGCCCGCCGAGACGTGCCGGAGCGCCAGCGCCTCAGCCACGGGCAGCCTGGCCGAGATAGACGGCACGCACGTCGGGATTGGCGCCGATCTCCCGGGGCGATCCGCTGGCAAACACGGCGCCGCTCACCAGCACGGTGATCCGCTGGGCGAAGCGGAACACCAGATCCATGTCGTGATCGATGATCAGCACCGCGATCTCCCGCGGGAGCCGGTCGACGGCGTCGAGGATGATGTGGCTCTCCGCACTGGGCACGCCGGCGGCGGGCTCGTCGAGCAGCAGCACCCGGGGCCGGAGCCCGAGGGCGATGGCGATCTCCACCAGACGCTGGCGACCGTAGGGCAATTCCGAGACCCGCCGCGCGGCGTCGGCCGTCAGCTTGAGGCTGTCGAGCAGGGCCATCGACTCCTCCACCACATCCCCGCGCCGGCCGGCGGGCCGCAGCATCGACGGCGCCACGCCGGTCCGCTCGGCCACGGAGATGTAGACGTTCTCCAGCACCGAGAGCTGGCGGAAGAGGCGATTGATCTGGAACGTCCGAGCGATGCCGAGCTTGACCCGGAGGGCCTCCGGCACGCCGGTGATATCGCGCCCGTTCATCAAGATGACGCCCGCGGTGGGTCGCACGACGCCGGTCAGGAGATTGATGAACGTGGTCTTGCCGGCGCCGTTCGGGCCGATCAGCGCGTGGCGCGCGCCGGCCTCGAGCTGAAAGTCGATGTCACGGGCCGCGGCCAGCGCGCCGAAGCTCCGGCAGAGCGCCCGGGTCTCGAGCAGCGGCGCGGCGCTCACGTTGCCCGCGGCGCGCGCCGCCCGCGCGCGGCGGCCTCGATGATGCCCAGGATGCCGTTCTTCGCGAACAGCGCGATCACGACGAGCAGGAGCCCAAGGCCGAGCTGCCACGCGGTCGGATAGATCTTGGACAGGAAGTGCGAGAGCGCCATGTACGCGATGGCGCCGACGAACGCGCCGTAGAGACGGCCGTGGCCGCCGAGCACGAGAATGATCAGCACCGTTGCGGCGCGGTCGAGCCCGAGCGTGCCCAGGTTGACGTAGGCGTTGGCCTGGGCCCAGATGCCGCCGGCGATGCCGGCGATCGCCGCCGAGAGGACGTAGCAGACCACCAGCCGGCGCCGCACCGGCGCGCCGACCGCGTGCATTCGCAGGATGTTCTCCCGGATCCCGGTGAGGCTCTGGCCGAACGGCGAGTAGACCAGCGTGCGCACGAAGACGAAGCAGACCAACAGCACGGAGAGGACGTAGAGGTACTGCGTGCGTGGATAGAGCGGGTTGAACTCGAACCGCCCGAGCAGCGGCGCGATGGGCAGGCTGTCGAGGCCGTCGAAGCCGCCGGTGTAGACGTGAGCGAGGTTGGCCGCTTCTTCCAGGAGCGCCATCGTGCAGAGCGTGAGCATCAGGAGCGTCAGCCCCTGCGTGCGCAGGAGCACCATGCCGGAGCCCAGACCCACGAGGGCCGCCACCAGCGCCGCCAGGATCAGCCCGGTGATCGGCTCGTTCCAGATTCCGTGCTTGGCCAGCATGCCCACCGTGTAGGCGCCCGCGCCGAAGAACGCGGCATGACCGAGGGTGACGATGCCGGCGTAGCCGAGCACCAGGTCGAGCGAAAGCGCGAAGAGGATCGTGACCAGCACCTCGGTGCCGAAGCCCAGATACTTCGGGAAGGCGAAGTAGAACGCCAGCGCGAGCAGCCAGGGAATCGGCTCCCACGCCCGGAGGCGATGGCGCGAGGCCAGGGCGCGCGCCGCCGCGTGATCGGCCCAGCCGCCGGGCGGTGACGTCATGCCGACCGGGCGCCGAACAGGCCTTGTGGACGCCAGAGGAGCAGCAGGATCGTGAGCGCGTAGATGAACGCGGTGCCGCCCTGGGGCAGGTACTTCTTGAGCGCGAAGTCGAGCACGCCGATCAAGAGCGCCGCCCAGAACACGCCGCTCACCCGGCCCAGACCACCCACCGCCACGACGATCAGGAAGTAGACGAGGTACTTCAAGGCGTACTGCGGATCGAGGCCGAGGAACTCCGCGCCGAGCCCGCCGCCCAGCGCCGCCATGCCGCTCCCGAACGCGAAGGTGAGCGTGAACAGACGCGCGATGTTGATCCCGAGCGACTCGGCCATGCGGCGGTTGTCGACCGCGGCCCGGATCTGCGCGCCGATCAGCGTGCGCTCGAAGCCGAGCCAGAGGCCGCCGGCGATCGCGGCGCCGATCACGATCAGCACGACGCTGTAGGTGCGGTACTGAACGAAGCCCAGGTTGATCTGGCCCTGCAGCATCGCCGGGAGCCGCAGCGGCTGGTTCTCGGGCCCGATCAGGAGCGTGACCGACGCGATCATCATGAACACGAGGCCGATGGTGAAGAGCACCTGATCGAGCTCGGCCGCGCGGTAGAGCCGCGCGTAGAGGAGGCGTTCCAGCACCGCGCTCGCGACGGCGGTGACGGCAAAGCCGACGATCAGGGCTAGGACGAAGCCGACGCCCCAGTGCTTCATCACCCCCGCGATCACGTAGCCGCCGAGCATGGCGAAGCCGCCGTGCGCGAGGTTGACGAAGCCCATCAGACCCATCGTGACCGACAGACCGACCGAGACGATGAACAGCACCATGCCGGCGGCCACGCCGCCCAGAAGCATGCTGGCGACGTCGACGCCGAAGATCACGCGGGGCGGCTGGGGGGGCTTGGGGGGGCCTTCAAGGCCTCCCCAACTTCAGTCAGGACACCCGGCTCACAGGTCGACACCGAGGCCGTCCAGGGACATCGGGGGGCGCTCGAAGGCCCCCATCTTACTTACCAGCGCACGGGCCGATCTTTTGTTCCTTGCAGGCGTCCTTGACCCCGTCGATCTTGCCGATGACCTTCTGGAACACCCGGCCGTCCTTCATGACCGCCTCGGACAGGTACTCGTTCATCACAATATCGCGGGTGACCGGATCGATCGAGATCGGGCCCCGAGGACTGGCAAATTTCCATCCCTTCAACGCTTCCAGTGCTTGCTCGGTCTCGATCTTGCCCTTGAGCGCGTGGACGACGTGGACGATCGCGGCCATGCCGTCGTAGCCGCCGACCGCCATGAAGTCGGGCGTCGTGCTGGCGCCATACTCCTTCTTCCACGCCTCCACGAAGCGCTTGTTCTCTGGATTGTCGAGGTCGGCGTGGTAGTGGTGCATCGTGATGAGGCCGACCGCCGCCGAGCCCATTGCCTGGAGCTTCGTGTCCTGCGTGATGTCGCCCGGGCCGATCAGCCGGATGCCGGCCTCGCGCATGCCGAGCGCTGCGTAGGTCTTGACCACCGCGGCGGCGTGATCGCCGGCCGGGACGAAGACGAAGAACACGTCCGGCTTCTTGTCCTTGGCGCGCTGGAAGAACGGTGTGAAGTCGGGCACCGCGCCAGCGCCGCCCATCGGGATCTCGTCGATCACCTTGCCGCCGGCCGCCTCGAAGCTCCGCTTGAACGCGGCGAGGCTGTCTTTGCCGGGCGGAAAGTCCGTGTAGCCGACGACGGCCGTCTTCGCGTTGAGGATCTTGGCCGACGCCTCGCCGAGCGCGTAGCCGGCGTGCCACATGCTGAACGAGGTGCGGACGTAGTAGGGCGACAGGTTGGTGATGTGCGCGGTCCCGGCGTTCATGATGACGGCGAGCTTCTTGCCCGCGGTCACGATCGGCGCGGACGCGATCGCGTTCGGCGAGTAGATCCAACCGGCGAGAATGTCGACGTTGTCCTGGGTCAGGAGCTCCTGGACCGCGATCTTGGCATTGGCGCCGCTCGGGTCCTTCACGTCGCGCTTGATCAGCGTGATCTTGTAGGGCTTCACCTTGTCGGCATTGAGCTTCAGGTAGAGCTCCATACCGCGGTCGACGAGCTGCGCGAACTCGGCGCCGATCCCGGTGTACGGCAGGTTGACGCCGACCTTCACCTCCTGGGCGTGCGCCAGGGCGGTGGTCATGACGAGTGCGACGACGACGGCGACGACGATTCGCTTCATCATGCGAGGGTCCCTCCCCGGAGGGTCGAATCGCGAAAGTAAGTCACAGACGGCTGGGGCGAATACTAGGGCAAAAGCCGGAAAAGGTGCAAGTTACGCGGGCTCGGCACGCGGCGTCGCCCGCGGGGTGTAGAGCGGCGCGTCCTGTGCGACAATGCGGCAGCCGTACGGCGGTGAGCGAGACCCAAGGAGGGCGAGCGTGGCCAAGTTCAAGATCATCACACCGAGTGGCGCGAGCTTCACTGGTCCGGGCGCGGGCTACAAGCTGGAGATGGAAGCCCTGGCTCCGATCGACGCGGAGATCGTCGAGATCGCGGCGAAGACCGACGAGGACTTCGCCAAGGAAGGACGCGAGGCCGACGCGCTCTACGCAAAGGGCCGTCGCATCACCAAGACGATCATCGACGGGCTGCCGAAGTGCAAGGTGATCTCGCTCGGCAGCGTGGGCGTCGACTCGGTCGACGTCGCCGCCGCCACCGCCCGCGGCATCCCGGTGACCAACGTTCCCGACACGTTCATCGAGGAAGTGGCCGACCACGCGATGATGCTGATCCTCGCCACCTACCGCCGGCTCACCACGATGGACCGGATGGTCCGCGAGAACCGCTGGGCCGAGGGCCGGCCGCTCCTGTCGCAGTTCCCGCGACTCATGGGCCAGACTCTGGGCCTGATCGCCTTCGGCCACGTCGCCAGGGCTGTCGCGGTGCGGGCGCGGGCGTTCGGCGTGCACATCCTCGCCTATGATCCGTTCGTCGAGGAGCTGGTGATGAGCCAGTACGGCGTCGAGCCGGTGAACCTGACCGAGCTGCTGCAGCGCTCCGACATCGTCTCGATGCACGCCCCGGCGACGCCGGAGGCCCAGCACATGCTGAAGGAGCATCATTTCCGGCTGATGAAGCCCGAGGCGCTCTTCATCAGCACCGGCCGCGGGCCGACGACCCACGAGCCGTCGCTGATCAAGGCGCTGAAGGAAGGCTGGATCGCCGCCGCCGGCCTGGACGTGTTCGAGCAGGAGCCGCCGGACCCGAACAATCCCCTGCTCAAGATGGAGAACGTCATCCTCACGCCTCACGCCGCGTCGGCCTCGGCGCGCTTCGATCCGGTCCGCAAGCGTCGGGTCGGTCAGGAGATCGCGCTGGTGCTGAACGGACGCTGGCCGAGGAGCTGCGTGAATCCGGCCGTGCTCGAGAAGAGCCAGCTCGTGCGCTGGCAGCCGTACTCGATGGAGCGCGGACCGGGCGCGTAACGACGGGCAGCGATGGCGCGCAAGCGACTCGTCCTCAAGGACCCGGGCCGCTTCAGCGACCCGGCCAACCTGACCTGGGAACGGTACGTCGCGCTGCAGGCCCGTGAGCGCGAGCGCTATCTCGCCGAGCGCGCCACCATCTCGCCGGAGGCGTTGAGCTACCGGACCGTGAGCCGGCAGTACCTCGAGCGCGCGGTCGACCAGTTCGCCAACAACTACTACTCCGAGCTGTCGGCCACTCACTACGTCGCGACCGCCGCGGCCAACGCGCCGTTCGACGAGCTGAAGAAGTGCGCGCTGTTCCAGCTGGCCGACGAGCAGCGGCATCTGGAGATGGACCGGGAGGTGTTCGAGCGCGCGGGCATTCCCGAGCCCGCCTGGCTGGCCGCGTGGGAGGCGCCGGGGACGACGTGCCGCTTCTTCCGCCACCTGCTCGAGCTCGAAGATTCCATCGAGATCCTCGTGAAAGGCAACTTCGTCGCGGAGGGCGCTGCCGGCCCGGGCACCTTCACCATCCTGGCTGACGGCGCCGAAGCGCGGGGCGACGTGCTCTCGGCCGTGAACCATCGGGCGCGGATCCGTGACGAGACCCGGCACATCAGCTACGGCCGCGCCCTCGTCAAGGCGCTCATCGACGACGATCCCGGAAATCTCGACACCATTCAAGAGTGGCAAGACGAGAGCCTGCGTCTCTTCGTCGAGGTGGCCCGCGGCGGCGAGCGGCAAGAATGGTGGGAAGGCTTCCTCGCGTCGTACTACAAGATCGCGCTGCCGCTCGGGCTACGTCCGACGCATTTCTGAGGGTTTTCTCGGCTGATAGGTCCCGGCCGGGCTGGCCAGGAACTCCCCAGCCCTGACGACGGATCATCCAGTTAGCAATTCCAGTCACAGCCAAATACGTAGTATTTTCAGATAGTTGTAAGTCGCTTACCAGTGGTATGCCGATTGCTGGAAACAGGGTAGCCCCCAACGGGGCACACCCTATGCGCGTACTGGTCATCGACGACGATCAGGCGGTCTGCGAGGTCTTCGGAGAGTTCCTCCAGGAGATCGGCCACGAACCGGTCATCACCCACAACGCCGAGACTGCCCTCGACGCGCTCCGCGCCGAGAAGCCCGACGCGGTGCTCCTGGACGTGTGCCTGCCGGGAATGAGCGGCCTCGACTTCCTCAAGCACGCCACGGTGCGCGACCTGCGCGTGCCGGTCCTCGTCGTGTCAGGCCGGGCGACCGAGAGCCAGGCCCAGGAATGTCTGCGGGCCGGCGCCTTCGACTTCATCGGAAAGCCCGTCGCCCTCCGGCGTCTGCAGGAGGCGCTGGCGTGCTTCGAGCGAGAGCCCGAGAATCAGAGACGCAAGACCGACCTCCCGAGCGACCGGCGGCGCGCGCCGCGGGCGCCCGTCTCGCTGCCGGTGCGCGTCCGCGAGCAGAACCGGCCGGAGTGGGAGTCGACCTCGATCAATCTCAGCACCTCGGGCATCAAGGTGCAGGCCAACGGCACCCGCCACTCCGGGGGAGCGACGACGCTGTCCATCACGCTACCCGATAGCGACACGTCGCTCGACGTGCCGTCGGTGCTCGTGCGCGCCGACGCCGACGGGTACGCGTTCGATTTCGAGGATCGCGACGACGAGCGGCTGCGGCAGATCGGTGAGGTGGTCCGGCGCGCCGCGGGCGCCCCGACGGTCGACGTGGAGCCCCACGTCCGGATCCTGCATCGCATCGGCGAGGCCATCAGCGCCACGCTCGACGTCGACGAGGTGCTCCGGATCGCGCTCGACGCGCTCACTCACGTCACCGGTCACGAGATCTCGAGCCTCCACTTGCTCTCGGCGGACGGCAAGACCCTGCACCTGCGCGGCGATCGGGGCCTGCGTCCGCGCCTGCGCCAGATCAACGCGGTGCTGCCGATCGGCCAGGGCCTCATCGGCGGGGTCGCGGCGACCGGCAAGACTCTGCACTGGGCCCACGTCAGTGAGTCGGCCGATCTCTTGCCGGCGGCCCGCGCCACGGTCACGCAGGAAGGGATTCACGCCTTCGTGTGCGTGCCGATCAGCAGCCGCGGGCGCATCCTCGGCGCGCTGTCGCTCGGCCGCCGGACGCGCGAGGCGTTCGTCGAGGGCGAGATCGCTCTCGTCGAGGCATGCGCGAATCAGATCGGCCTGGCCCTGCAGAACGCCCAGCTCTACTCGGCGACGCGGCGCCAGCTCGAAGATCTAAAGTCCGCCGAGGCGCAGCTGATCGAGGGCGAGAAGCTCTCGACGGTCGGCAAGCTGGCGGCGGGCCTCGCGCACGAGACGCGCAATCGCCTGACGGCCATCCTCGGCCAAGCCGAGCTCCTGCTCATGGGCTCGGACGATCCGGTCAAGAGCCGCGAACGGCTGCACATCATCGTGCAGGAGACGTCCCGCGCGGCGCAGATGCTCCAGAACCTTCTCCGGTACACATCGCGGACCGAGACCGAGCGCCGCGCCTGCCGGCTGCAGGACCAGATCCAGTGGGTGCTCGAGCTCAAGGGGCATCAGCTGCATCGCGACGGCGTCAAGGTGGTCACCGAGTTCGAGGACGTGCGGCCAGTTCTGGCCGACGAGGGCCAGATCCAGCAGGTCATCCTGAACCTCGTCCAGAACGCGCACCAGGCGATGGCCCAGAACAAGGGTGAGAAGGTCATCACGGTGCGCCTGTCGGAAATCGGGCCGGATGTTCGCCTGGAGGTGCTCGACTCCGGGCCCGGCATCCATCCCAACGTGCTGCCGCGAATATTCGACGCGTTCACCACGACGAAGGCGCCCGGCGAAGGCACCGGCCTCGGGCTCTGGGTCTCGTACTCCATCGTCGAGCAGCACCAGGGCGCGCTCCGCGCCACCAACCGGCCCGAAGGCGGGGCGGCGTTCATCGTCGAGTTGCCCGCCGCAACCTGAGCAGCACACACCTCGGCCGGCGGGGCCACAGCCCCGCGACGGCCTGCAGCGCGCACTGCTCACGCGGTCTCCGGCGGCCGTCGCTTCGACCAGCCCGTGGCCTGCTCGTACGCGTGAGCCGCGCGCAGCAGCGTGGCCTCGTCGAAGCGCCGCGCGATGAGCTGCACGCTGATCGGCAAGCCCGAGCGGGTGAAGCCGCAGGGAACGGCGATGGCGGGCGTTCCGGCCAGAGCCGCCGGCGTCACGTAGGAGCGGCGGGTGAAGAACCGCCCGGCGGCCTCGTGACGCGTGGTGATCGCGGCGCGCGCCGCCGCGATGGGCGGCGCCGCCTGGTGAGCGGTCGGGCACAGCAGCACATCGTGGCGCGCGAGCAGGTCGAGCATCTCCGCGCGCAGCAGCGCGCGGGCCCGTGCCGCGCGCTGCTGGACCGCCGACGGGATGAGGCTCGCCGTGAGGAGCCGCCGCCGGGTGCCCTGGTCGTAGTCGGCCGCACGCGTGCGAAGCCAGCGGTGATGGACGCCCGCGCCGTCGGCGTCGGCCAGCGCCATGAAGATCGCCCCGGCCAGCGGAACCAGGCGGAGCGAGACTTCCTCCGTCGCGGCGCCGAGGCCTTCCAGCTTGCGCGCCACGGCGACGACGGCGTCTCGCACCTCGGGCTGGGTGTCCGCCCCGAACGTGAGCTCGCGGATGATCCCGACGCGCAGCCCGCGGACGCCATCGCCGAGCGCCCGCGAGTAGTCCGGTACCGGCGCGCGGCTCGTCAAGGGGTCGTTCGGATCGTAGCCGGCGATCGCCTGGAGCAGGAGCGCCGCGTCCTCGACGCTGCGGCCGAGCGGCCCGGGCGTGTCCATCGACCAGCTCAGTGGAAACGAGCCGTGCCGCGACACCCGGCCCCAGGTCGGCCGAAGCCCGACGACGCCGCAGAACGATGCGGGGGATCGCACCGAGCCACCCGTGTCTTCGCCGAGCGAAGCCGCGCAGAGCGCCGCGGCGACCGCGATGCCCGAGCCCGACGAGGAGCCGCCGGGATCGTGGTCGAGATTCCAGGGGTTGCGCGGCTGGCCGAACGGAAACTGTTGCGTGCCGCCGAGCGCGAACTCGGTGAGGTTCAGCTTGCCCAGCAGGATGCCGCCCGCCGCGTTGAGCCGCGCGATCGTCGTCGCGTCGGCGGCGGGAACGTGGTCTTCCAGGATTCGCGAGCCGGACGTCGTGCGCACGCCGGCCGTATCGAACTGATCCTTGACCGCGTAGGGAATGCCGTGGAACGGCGCGAGCGCCTCGGCGCGCATCACGGCCGCCTCCGCGCGGCGTGCCGCCGCCAGCGCGGCCTCCGGCAGCACCGTGATGTAGGCGCGGAGCCGTCCGTCGAGCCGCTCGATACGGTCGAGGTAGAGCTGCGTCAGCTCGACCGGAGACACCTTCCGGTCCCGCACGAGCCCGGCGAGCTGCCGGGCGCCGAGAAAAGCGAGGTCGGCGCCGGCGGCCGTCACGACGCGGGCGGCTCGTCCGCGAGACGGGCGGTCGGCTCGATCGTCTCGAGCGGCAGGGCGGCGAGGGGCTCCAGCGCCTCGACGAGCGCGTTGAGGCGATGCGTGACCTCGACGAGGTCGTCGGGCGTGATCGGCAGCCCCAGTGCCGCCGCGAGCGCCGCCACGTGATCGGTCGTCAGGTCACTCACCATCGGGGGCCCAGGAGATTCAGCACGCCGGTCGGCGAAGCACCTCGGGCGAGATCTTGCGGTGCACCAGCTTGCCGTCGCGACGGTCACCGACCATGCGCCGGTTCTCCACGACCACGCGGCCGCGCAAGATCGTCGTCACCGGCCAGCCCTGGATCGACCAGCCTTCCCATGGGCTGTAGTCGGCCACGTGGAAATCGTCCTTCGTGAGTGTCTTGCGGATGCTGGGGTCGACGATCGCGATGTCGGCGTCGCTGCCGGGCGCCAGAGCGCCCTTCTGCGGATAGAGTCCGAGGATGCGCGCGGCGTTCGTGGACGTCACCTCGGCGAACCGCTCGAGCGACATGCCGCGCTTCACCACGCCCTCGGAGTAGACGATCCCCATCCGCGCTTCGGCGCCGAGATTGCCGCCGGTGACGTTCTCGAGATCCTGACCGCGCAGCTTCAGCTCGAGCGAGGTCGGGAATTCATCGGTCGCCGTCGTCGAGACGCCGTCGCGGACGAGACCGTTCCAGAGCGCCTTCTGGTCTTCGGGGTACTTCAGCGACGGATACGTGTGATAGCAGAAGCCCCGCGGCGTCCGGTAGTCCTCGGCGGTGAAGCAGGTGTAGTGATGGAGCGTCTCGGCGTAGATCGGATAGCCCCCCGCCCGCGCCTCGGCCACGGCATCGACGCCCTCGCGCGCCGAGGTGTGGACGAAGTACACGCCGGCGCCGGTGTACGCCGCGAGCTGGATCGTGCGGCGGAACGCGAGCTGCTCGGAGAGCTTGTTGTGCACCAGCGGCAGCAGCCACCCGTCGGTTTGCTTCTCCTCGCGGAACTTCTCGTACATGAACTGGACGATGTCGTTGTCCTCGGCGTGGACGGCCATGATGCCGCCGTGCGGGGCGGCCTTCTCCATGGCCAGCTGGATGCGGCCGTAGTCCAGCCGGTAGGGATTGCGCTTGGGATGCGGCGGCAGCACCTCGACCGTGAACACCTTGAAGCTCGGGAAGCCGCCCTGGATCGCCTCGGGAATCTGGTCGAAGACGCGCAGCGGGAGCTGCCCCTGCAGCGCGATGTGGAACGAATAGTCCGTGTAGGAATTCCCCTTCCAGCGCGCGGCGCGCGTCTCGATTGCCTGGTCGATGTCGGTCCCGGGGCGCACGAAGCAGAAGTCGACGTGGGTGGTCGTCCCGCCGAAGACCATCCCGCGCGTGTCCTCTTCGGGACCGAGCGTGTGGAGGTTCTCTTCCGGATGCATCGAGATGAAGTGGGCCAGGTGCGTGTGCGGCTCGACGCCGCCGGGAACGACGATCTTGCCGCTGGCATCCAGAATTCGCGCCGCCTCGAGCTTCTGCTCGGGCAGGGCCAGGGCGACGATGCGCTCGCCCTCGATGGCCACGTCCCACTGCCCGACGCCCAGCGGCGTCACCACATCGCCTCCGCGAACCAGCAGATCCAGCATCACGCGTCCTCCAATCACGAAAGCGGTCGTCGCCCGTGTGTCCGGGCGTGCTGGACGGGTATCACGCGCCAGGGCGCCGGGTCAAGGAATGATGCCCCAGCGCCCGGGGCGATTTTCTTGACAGAGGCGCCGACCGGAATCTATAAAAATTCACAGCGGAAGCGCACGCCTCGGCCACCAACCGGGAGGGCAAGATGATGGTGTTCACGGCGAGACTACGGCTCACGCTCGTGCTGGCGGTCGCGGCACTCACCCTGCTCAGCGCGACGTCGCTCACCGCGCAGGACGTGCTCACGAACGACTCGGTCATCTCCATGAAGAAGGCCGGGCTGTCCGATTCGCTGATCCTCGCGAAGATCCGCTCGAGCGCGAGCAAGTTCGACACCAGCACCAAGGGGCTCATCGCCCTCAAGAACGCGGGCATCTCCGATCAGATCATCGAGGCCATGGTAGGCCACTCGGGCTCCCCTGCAGCGGCCGCGCCCGCGCAGCAAGCGGCGCCGCCGGCCGCGGCGGCGGCCACCCCGGGCGCCGTTGCCCGCCAGACTATCTCCTACCTTTCCGGCGGCAAGGCCGTGGAGCTCGCCATGGCCACGGCGGCGTTCGAATTCAGCAATAGCCCCTTCGATGCCAAGAGCGAGCTGGTCCTGAGAGGCCGGAAAGCTCAGTACCGGATCGCCGACAAGAAGCCGACGTTCTATAGCGCGTGGTCCGTGAACGACGCCCCGCTGGTTCGGCTGCGTCCGGGCAAAGACCACGACGACCGGAACCTCAAGATCGCGGGCGGCTCGTATGCGCCTTACGGCGGCTCCTCCTACAAGTACGGCGTGCGCAGCGAGGACAAGATCGATCTCGAGCCTGCCGAGAAGGATGCACGCGGCTATTACCGGCTGACCCCCAAGGAGCCGCTCAAGCCCGGCGAGTACGGCTTCGTCGTCACCTACGGCAGCACCGGCGCCGGCCAGGTCTTCGACTTCGGGGTGGACTAGGAACCTCCGGACTCCCTCGAAGGCGGCCGCTCGAGGACGCGCAGCCCCATCAAAGCTCGTCTGCCTCGAGTCGTACTGGAACGACCGACTCTTTCACTCGGTCTCGGTCCGAGGATTTCTCGAAGCCCTGCGGCCGGCCCTGCGGCCGCCCCTGCAAGTCGCGCATCGGTTCGTCGAGTCGAAACGCGGGCTCGCCTACTACACGAAGCGGCCGCGGGGTCTTCTCTGGAGGGAGCGGGAAGTATGGGACACCCCCATCTACTACCTCGCGCTCCATGGCTCACCGGGAAGCGTCACGTCCGTCCTCGACACCATCGGGTCGGACAACCTGTGTGACGCCTTCCGCGGATACGATGGCTACAACTGCCTGATCTACTTCGGCTGCTGCAGTGTGCTTCGAGGAGAGGCCGGGCGCAGGTTCGCGCGACGGTTCCTGAAGGCAGCCGGTTGCCGGGCCGTCATCGGCTACCGAACGTCGATCGACTGGATGCCGAGCATGCTGATCGATCTTCTCTTCTTCCAGCGGTTCTACTCCCATCCAGAGCCGTGGAAGGCGCTGCGCGAGATCCATGCGTCGGTCAAGCGCGACTTCCAGCCGGCACGCGACTATGGCTTCACGTTGATCTCGGCCGAGCGCTCGTGAAGCCCAGGAAAGCGGTGATGCGGTGGCTGCTCGATTCGGATCCTTCGATCCGCTGGCAGGTCATGCGCGACCTCGGGGGAGAGGCCAATGATGCCGTTGCGGCCGAACGATCGCGCATCGCGTCGGAAGGCTGGGGCGCAAAGCTCCTCGACCGACAGAGGCCGGACGGCAAGTGGGGCGACGGCACCTCCGAACCGCAGTGGGCATCGACCCTGCACACCTTGCTGCTCCTGCGGGTCATGGGGCTCGACCCGGGGAGCGCGCGAACGCGGGCCATGGTGCGCGTCGTCCGGGACAGAGTCACCTGGGGTCCAGAATTCGGTGACTCGCCGTTCTTCGAGGGTGAAGTCGAGCCCTGCATCAACGGCGGCACCCTGGCGCTTGGCAGCTACTTCGGCGAATCGAGCGATCGACTGGTGGACAGGCTCCTCGGCGAGCAGCTCAAAGACGGCGGCTGGAACTGCGAGGCGGAACGGGGATCCGTGCGCTCCTCGTTCCACACCACGATCTGCGTTCTCGAGGGACTCCTGGAGTACGAGAAGGCCAAAGGCGCAAACGCCGCGGTGACGAACGCGCGAGCGCGAGCACACGAGTATCTGCTGGAACGTCGCATGTTCCGAAGGCTATCAACCGGAAAGGTGATCGATCCCAGCTGGACAAGGTTCTGCTTTCCGACGACATGGCACTACGACGTGCTGAGGGGCCTGGACTACCTGCGCGGCGCCGGCGTCGAGTGCGATGAGCGGGTCGCGGAGGCCATCGGGCTCGTCCTGAAGAGGCAGCATCAGAACGGGCGCTGGCCGCTCCACAAGCCGCATGCCGATCCGATCCACCTCGACATGGAAGGAGGACAGGGCAAGCCCAGCCGCTGGAACACGCTCCGCGCCTTGCGCGTGTTGAGCTGGTGGTCTCGGGTACGATGAGGCCCGTGCCAGCGCCCATCGACTATCTCAATCCTCGCGTGCCTCCGGGGATCGCGCGCGTGAAGATGCCGGTCGTGGACGCGACGCCGTCGACCCTCGAGGGCTACGGCCATCTCGTCGACGACCCCGGCGGCTATCGCATCGAGATCGTTCGCTGGCCGTCGCTCGGCACTCGTCCGGTCGACGCAGGTACCGGCGATCAAGGCGGCACGACCGAAGGCGTGTTCGTGAGCGAGTGGCGTGGCGACGTCCTGTACGGCCGCAACGAGGCCGTCGACGGACACTACATCCTGGCCTATGCAGAGCCGCCGGAGCTGGCGCGCGAGAATCACACGCATCGGCCCAGACGCATGATGCTCTGGCACGCCAACTATCATCCGGACGGAGGGCAGCTCTTCTTTCCGCTCGAGCGCCGGCCGTTCTACGTGCCGCTCGCCCGGCCCGGCGACGACGTGACGCCGCAGAAGTTCGTCTGCTTTCGCTTCGGCGGTGACCAGGGCCTCTATATTCATCCGGGGGTGTGGCACGAAGGCGTGTTCGGCTCGAGCGGCACGCAGCGCTTCTTCGACAAGCAGGGAGCCGTGCACGCGCGCGTGTCGGTCGACTTCCCGCGCGAGTTCGGATGCCTCCTCGAGGCGCCGATCGCGGACGAGGTGTGACGCCATGGCTTCCTATCAGCGCGCGGTGCCAGTGCTTCAAGTCGGGGACGTGGAGACGAGCTGCCGGTGGTACGCCGACGTTCTCGGCTTCACGCCGAATCCGTTCCCGAAGAGCCCGCCCTACTCGTTCGCGATCCTGCGACGGGATGAGGCGGAGATCATGCTCCAGTGCGCCGAAGAGACGAAGGGCGCGGGCTCGACGCGGCGCGCGGCTGATCCGGCGTTTCGCTGGTCGGTCTACCTTCGGATCGAAGGAACAGCGATCCTCGACGTCGCCGCCGCGGCCGGGAAGAAAGCCACGGTGATGCGAGATCCTGAGCGGATGGCGTACGGTCTCGTCGAATTCGAGCTGTGCGACCCCGACGGTTACCGTGTTTGCATCAGCGGCGACGCGCCGGCTGGAGCGA
>DASRIY010000227.1:0-4136 GCA_035649755.1 Candidatus Methylomirabilota bacterium | reverse complement strand
CGTGAAGTCGGGATCCTCGATGACCGTCAGCTTCTTCATGAGCGGCCGCAGCGCAGGGTCCTGGATTCGTGCCGGGGCGAAAGTGGCTGGCGTGACGCCTCCGTCCTGGAGCGCGGCCGCCACCAGGTAGGGGGTGCTGTGATCCGCCGTCTCGCGGGTCGCGGGATTCCACTTCTCGGCCTCGGCGGCGGTGCGCCGCACCGCTTCGCCGTACGTCGCGACGTGCACCGAATCGATCTGGCCGCCGCCGAGCTGCCGGCGTAGCTCGAGCATCAGGCCGATCGGCCCCTGCGTGTGCACGACGGACGGGTACGCCTTGAAGCTGGTGGAGGTGATCCGGAACGGCTCGCCGGCGCCGCCGAACCGCTCCCACTTCGGCGCCTCCATCGAGAGATGCTGCCAGAGCCCGTCGCGTCCCTCGAACGGGTGGCCCGGCCCGGTCATGCCCTCGGCGGCCAGCTCGGCCGCGAACACACCGGTGCGGTTCGCCGCGGCCGTCGCGCAGCCCTTCCACATCGACAGCTCGCCGATTCTAGTGACTCCGAGCGGAACGCCCGACGTGATCGCGATCGAGATGGCGTTGCCCAGCGCGGCGCGGTCGAGCCCGAGGATCTTGCCGGCGCCGCAGGCTGAGCCGATGGCGGCGAACATGCCCTGATCCCAGCCCTTCAGCGGGACCGTGTCGGCGAGGCGGCAAAAGGCCTCGTAAGCGGCGGCAATCGCCGCGATCACCGCGCGGCCATCAGCGCGGCGGCCGTCGGCCACCGCCAGCACTGCCGGAATCATGTCGCTGGGATGGCCGGTGCCGCGCGCGGCGTAGGTGTCGTTGCAGTCCAGATAGCGGACGAGCACGGTGTTGGCGAACGCGGCGAAATCCGCGGACGTCCGCTGCGACGAGCCCAGAATGCGCGACGGCGGGGATCCCTGGATCCGCGCCGCGAGGCGCACCGCGATCGCGGCCGGCTCGCCGTCGAACGCGCCGGCGGCGCAGCCGAGCGTGTCCACGAGGGTCCGCTTCACCTGGTGCACCGTCTCCGCGGAAAGATCGGCATAGCTCAACCGGTGCGCGTAGTCGCTCAGATAGTCGGTCGTCGCGTCCATGAATCCCTCCCGTCGCGCGGACTGGCGCCATTGTACGGCGGACGCGTTGACGCTGGCGTCCGGTCCCGCTAAGCTCTGCCCCGTTCGCCCGAGTACCGGGCCTGGACCGTCACGGTCCGGAAAGGACAACGCGATGGCGCGCGTGAAGCTCATCGTCAACAAGGAAGACGTCGCCCCCGAGCACCACGCTCTCTTCGACACGCTGGCGGCGCTTCGCGGCCGGATCAGCGGGCCCTCGACGGTGGTCCTGCACAGTCCCGGCCTCGCCGGGCCCTGGAACGAGATCAGCGAGTATCTGCACCGGCAAAGCATCGTCGAGCCGCAGCACGCGGAGGTCGCGGTGTGCGCGACGGCCCGCGAGCGGGACTGCGGCTACGTGTGGAACGCCCACGTGCCGCTGGCCCGGAAGGCCGGCATCGGGGCGGAGACCATCGAGACGATTCGCGAGCGCCGTCCGATCGATGACCTGCCCGAGGCCCCGCGCGCCGTCGTGCTCTACGTCCAGCAGCTCCTCCGGAACAACCGTGTCGACAGCGCGGTGTTCGATCAGCTTCTGAAGGCCCACGATCCGAAGTGGATGGTCGAGCTGACGGGCTGGATCGGCCGCTATGCGGCCCTCTCCTCGATCTTGAATGCCTTCGAGGTGACGCCCGCGGCGCCGGCCGAGCTGTTGCCGGACGTTCCCGGCCCCGTCGCCAGACCGAAGGTGCGTCCTCCGCTCGCCACACCCCGCGTCACGCCCATCACCCGACGGGAACAGCTCGCGGTGGCGTATCGCCCGGTTTTCGACGCGATCGCCGAGGGACGCGGCGGCAGCATTCGCGGTCCGTTCCCCTACTTGCTCTACAGCCCGGAGCTCTGTCGCCGCCACCTCGCCGTCGGCAGCTACCTGCGTTACCACTCGCAGGTGAAGCCCGAGCCGCGCGAGCTCGCCATCATCGCGACCGCCCGCGAGAAGGACTGCTCCTACGTGTGGGCCGCGCACGCGCCCGGCGCGCGGAAGGCCGGGGTCAGCGAGGCCACCGTCGTTGCGGTGCGCGACCGCGGCGACCTCGCCGGCCTGCCGGCCGGCGAGCGGGACGTCGTCGACTACGTGCGGCAGGTCTGGCGGCGCAGTCGTGTGCCTCAGCCGCTGTTCGATCGGCTGCGGGATCAGCACGGCGTGACGTGGCTCGTGGAGCTCACCGCGCTCGTCGGCCACTACGGGATCGTCAGCGGCATCCTGAACGCATTCGAGGTGGCGCCGGCGCCCGACGCGGAGCCGCTTCCCCTGGCGTGACGCCCAGCGAGACGTAACTCTCAGCGAAAGGTCGAATCCATGACGCTCCTGTCCGAACGCCGCAAGCAGTATCGCCGTGTGCTCGAGGGCAACGCCTGCGTGCACCCGGCCTCTGTGTTCGATCCCATGTCCGCGCGCATGGCCGCATCGCTCGGCTTCGAGGTCGGCATGTTTGCCGGCTCGATCGCGTCGGGCACGGTGCTCGGAGCCCCGGACATCATCGTGCTGACGCTGACCGAGTTCGCCGAGCAGATCCGGCGGATCACCCGCGGCAGCGACCTGCCGCTCATGGTCGACGCCGATCACGGCTACGGCAACGCGCTGAACGTCATGCGCACCGTGGAGGAGCTCGAAACGTCGGGCGTCTCCGCGCTGATGGTGGAGGACACGGTGCTGCCCCAGCCCTTTGCCGGAGGAGACGAGGGCCTGGTGTCCGTCGAGGAGATGCTGGGCAAGCTGCGCGCCGCGGTGGCTGCGCGCCAGGATCCCTCGCTCGTCGTCATCGGCCGCACGGGGGCGCTGCGCCGCGGGGGCATCGCGGAAGCCGAGAAGCGCGTGCGGGCCTATCAGGAGACCGGGATCGACGCGATCTTCCTGGCGGGCGCGAGCAAGCGCGAGGAAGTCGAGGCGATGCATCGGGCGACGCGACTGCCGCTCATGCTGGGGGGCGCCCCGCCGGCGCTGGCCGACAAGAGCTTCCTGGCCAGCCAGGGTGTGCGCATCGCGCTGCAGGGCCACCATCCGTTCTACGCGTCGGCCAAGGCGGTGTACGACACGCTCAAGTATCTCCGCGAGGGCGGCGCGCCGGCCGGTCTCAAGGACCGCGTCGCGTCGGAAGAGCTACTGAACGTCGCGATGCGGCAGAACGACTACAAGCGCTGGCAGGGCGATTACTTGAAGTAGCGGCCGGCGGCTCCCGCCACGCCCGGCGCTAGAGGATCGCGCCGATCAGGAGGACCGCGGAGAAGACGTCGGACCAGAAGTGCCCGGCGGTCCGGGTCGTGTACGCGATGGTGAGCAGGCTGTACACCGTCGACAGCGCGGCGACGATGTAGATGCCCCAGGGGCTTCTCACACGCCGCGCGTCACTCGCTCAGGACTTTGTCGGCCCACTCGATCAGCTGGACGAGAATCCTGGGATTGGCGAACGTCGCTTTCTTTCCGTGCAGGTCGGCGTCGAGGACTCCCCGAGCCCTCGAGCAGGCCCCTCAGACGTGAATCGGGACGCCGAGCCCGATCGTCGCGCGGAGCGTTTCCGCGAGCGGCGGCCAGCCGACGGGCACGACCGCGGCCGCGACCGGATCGCGCATCAGCGAGACGGCCTCGCCGAGCAGGAAGATCTGGGCCGAATGACCGGCCTCCGCAAGCGCGTTCGCGTGGAGGAACGGAAAGGCGGCCTTGGTCGGGTCGTCCGAGCCCCACGCGCTCTTGACGAGAACGTTCATGTCCGCTCCATCACGCCTCAGCCGAGTCCGAGCCCGGTGAGGCTTCTGATCGTCACCGCTTCGCCGATGTGCGCGGCGTTGTGACGGAGCGCCGAGCTGGCGATCTGATCGGCCCGGCTCCACCCGAGCCACGGGTACGGCTGGCCGGCAGCCCAGTCGCGGAGCGCGCCGACCGCCGTTGCTCGCTGGATGTCGTCCTCGGCAACCGGCTCGTCCCAAGCGCTCGCCCGGAGTGCCTGGACAACCTGCCGGGTCCGGATTCCGACCGCCGATCGATAGGCCCGCACCGAGGGGACGTCGGCGCGCGCCGT
>DASRIY010000226.1:0-10056 GCA_035649755.1 Candidatus Methylomirabilota bacterium | reverse complement strand
CCGCCGCTGTGCGACGAGCACCGCGGCTTGGTCGATCACGTCGTCGGCGGCTGGAATCGCTTCACCGACTGGTTGCGCCGCGCGCCGCGTGAGCCGGTCGTCGCAAACCCGCCTCAGGTAAATACGCCTCAGGCTCCTCGGTAAACCCACCTCAGGTTAACACCCGAGGCCGATGACAGCCGGCCGACGCTCTGTGGACACGAGTGTAAATTTTACGTCGCACTTGTTGCTCGCTCGACCGGGCCGGTGACGGATCGACGCTCCCTTTCCTGACGAGCCTTTCGTGAAGTCAAGAGCTTAGGCCGCACGCGCGTGCGCTGGCACGACCGATGCTCGTGTGCCGGACCGTCAAGGAAAGGAGCGAATCGCATGACAACCTTCTGTGAGCGCTGCCGAGCGCTCCGGTCGATTGAGGATTGGCGCGAGGCGGCCGACGAAATGATGTCGATCATGCTTGGCCCCTGCGGACACGTGATCCATCGCCACTCGCGGCTCGAGTGGCACGTCCCGGCCCGCGCGCGGTTGCGGCTGGTCCGGGGCTCGGCCCACAAGCGAGTCGCGATGTCATGAGCAAGGCCGCGCCGGAGGCGCGCATTCTTGTCGTCGACGACGAGCCGGCCTCGCGCACGGGGCTCAAGGATCTCCTGACCATCTGGGGATACGAGGCCGTCGCCGCGTCCGACGGTCAGGAAGCCCTGCAGCGCTCGGCTGCGTGGAAGCCCGATCTCGTGATCGCCGACCTTGTGATGCCCGGCCTCGACGGCATGGGGTTGCTCACCAAGCTCAGGCGCGATTATCCGACGACGGCGGTGATTCTCCTGACCGGTCAGGGTAGCATCGACAGCGCCGTGCGGGCGATCAAGGAAGGCGCCTACGACTACCTGACCAAGCCGGTCGATCCGACGCGGCTCCAGCTGATCCTCGACCGGGCTCTGGAACGGACCGAGACCGCGCGGGAGGTTCAGCTCCTGCGCCGACAGCTCCGCCAGCGCGGGGCGTGCGGTCGTCTCGTCGGCAGCTCCGGCGGGATGCGCGAGGTCATGCGCCAGGTCGAGGTGGCGGCGCCCACGGACGCGACGCTCCTGATCGCCGGCGAGAGCGGCACCGGGAAGGAGCTCGTTGCGCGTACGGTGCACGCGCTGTCGTCCCGCCGGAAGGGCCCGTTCGTGGCCGTCAACTGCGCGGCCATTCCCGAGACGCTGCTGGAGAGCGAGATCTTCGGCCACGAGAAGGGCTCCTTCACCGGCGCCGTCGAGCGCCGCCAGGGCTGCTTCGAGCTTGCCGACGGCGGCACCCTGTTTCTCGACGAGGTGGCGGAGATGCAGACCGGTACCCAGGCGAAGTTCCTGCGCGTCCTGCAGGAAGGGCAATTCCGCCGCCTCGGCGCCCAGAGCGAGACCCACGTCAACGTTCGGATCGTGGCGGCCACCAACAAGGACCCGATGAAGGCGCTGCAGGACGGCGCGCTGCGCGAGGATCTCTACTATCGGCTCAACGTCCTGACGATCACGGTGCCTCCCCTGCGCGAGCGGATGGAGGATATTTCCGAGCTCGTGCAGGCGTTCATCGACGAGTTCAACGAGCGCCACGGGCGCTCGATCCGCGGCATCGACGACGACGCCCTCGAGGTTCTTCGGCGCCATCGCTGGCCGGGGAACGTGCGCGAGCTCCGCAACGTGATCGAGCGCGCCGTGATCGTCTGCCCGGACGATCTCGTGCGGGCCGAGCACCTGCCCGCCTTCGACGAGGCGTCCTTGCCCACTCCGTCGGGGACCGAGGCCGAGGTGGTGCTGTCGGTCGGCACCACCGTCGAGGACGCGGAGCGGGAGCTGATCTTGAAGACGCTCAAGCAGACCGGCGGGAACAAGACCCGCGCGGCCGTCATCCTGGGCATCAGCCTCAAGACCCTGCACAACAAGCTCCACAAATACCGAGGCTGAGGCAGTGAGCCTTGGGCTCCGGGGCCGCCAGGTCGCGGCGCTCGGCGTCGCGGTTCTCCTGGTGGTCGCCGGGTCCACCATCGCGCACCTCGCGAGCGTCGCGCGCGTCGCTCTGAGCGGCGCGGTCGAGGAAGGCGAGCTGCTGGCGCGGCAGCTCTACCACCAGAGCTCGCGCGTCGTCGCGGACTCACCGCAGGCCGACCCGACGCTCATCCAGCGCGATCCGGGGATTCGCGCGATGCTCGAGGGCATCGTCGGCTACTCGCACACCGTGGTCTACGCCGCCATCGTCGACCCGACGGATCGCATCCTCGCTCACAGCAACCCGAAGCTCGACGGCGAGCTTCTTCCGCCCCAGGAGAGCCTCGACCAGGTCAAGACGTGGTGGACGCTGCGCACCGTGGCCTCGCTCCTGAAGGGGCCGCACGTTTACGAGGCTCAGGTGCCGATGCGCCTGGGCGACAAGCCGTTCGGCACCGTGCGGGTCGGCGTGTCGACGAGCCTGCTCCGCCAGGAACTGGCGCGCGCCGCGCTGAGCAGCCTGCTTCTGGCGATCATCGCGCTCGGCGTGGTCCTCGTCGTCGGCCTCGGGGCGGGTCACATGCTCCTGCGGTGGCTCAAGCGATTCGCGCGCGGCATGGAGCGGCTGGGGCGCCGCCAGGCCGGCGCCGTCGAGTTGACGCGTGACGACGAGCTGGGCGCGCTGGCCGCCCGGGTCAACAAGCTGGGCGAGCGCGTTCAAGCCGGCCAGATCGACGGAATCCTCGACAGCCTCGAGGACGCGGTCATCGTGCTGAACGCCCGGCAGCAAGTGGTGTTCTGCAACGAGCCGGCGGAGGCGCTGCTCGGCAAATGGATCGACTCGGCGTTCGGCGAGACGTCCGAGCCGCTCCAGGCGCCCGACCATCCCCTGGCGCCCTTGATCGCCGAGCTGTTCCAGCGCGGGATCGAGCGGCGGAACGCGACGGTGAAGGTCCCGCTCCTCGATGGGCAGACGCGCGAGCTGACGGTGTCGAGTTATCGCATCCCCGGCGGCGAGCGGGCCGGCGGCGCCGTGCTCGCAATTCGAGATCTGGATCCGGTCAGGGCGGTCCAGTCGCTGGTGACCTATTCGCAGAAGCTCGCGGCGCTCGGCCGGCTCACCTCCGGCGTGGCGCACGAGGTCAAGAACCCCCTCAACGCGATGCGCATCCACCTCGAGCTCCTGAAGGCGCGCCTCGGCGGCACGAACCCGGCGGCGCGCGAGAACCTTGACGTGATCGCCCACGAGATCCAGCGGCTCGATCGGGTCGTCCAGGGCTTCCTCAAGTTCGTGCGGCCCGAGGAGCTCAATCTGGCGCCGGTCGACGTGGGCGCGCTGCTCTCCGAGGTGGCGCGGCTCATGACGCCCGAGGCGGAGCGGGCCGGGACACGGATCGCGGTCGACGTGGCCCCGGAGCTCCCGCCGGTGGCGGGCGACGCGGGGCTTCTCCAGCAGGCATGCACGAATCTCGTGACGAACGCCATCCAGTCGATGCCGGACGGCGGGGCTGTGACGCTCGACGCATACCGTGGTACGGACGGCGCGATCGCTGTCCGGGTCCGCGACGAGGGGGTCGGGATACCATCGGACGATCTCGAGCGGATCTTCCGGCTCTACTACACGACCAAGCCGCAGGGCTCGGGCATCGGGCTCTCCATGGTCTACCGGATCGTCCAGATGCACGACGGGCGTATCGACGTCGACTCGGAAGTCGGCCGGGGAACCGTGATGACGATGACGCTGCCCGTCGCGTCCCGGTCGTCGTCGCCATGACGTCTCGAGCCTTCTTGACCGCGATGCTGCTGATCGCCCTGAACGGGTGCACTGCCGTCGACCCGGAGGTGGTTCTCAAGCGGCCCGCCGACCCGTCGCCGGCCGCGCCTCGCACCACGCCGACACAGCAGCGGGCTACCGGCGGCTCGACCCAGCCGCCGCTTCGTCCGGAGCTGTCACCGGCGGAGGAGCAACGACTCGCCGACGTGGCACGGCAGGACATCGGGGACACGGCCCGGCGTATCACGGAGCTCGAGGGCCGCCCGCTCAAGCCGCCGCAGAGGGAGGCCCTCCTGAACGCCAAGAGCTTCCTCGATCAGGCGCAGCTGGCCCTGGGCCAGCGAGACTACCCGCGGGCCGCGAATCTGGCGAGCAAAGCGCGAGCGCTCACCGACGACCTCGCCGCCACCGCGAAGTAACATTTACGTGTCAGTTCTACACTTCCGGCTTGCCCTGCCGTTCCGTGGCTATCGCGTTACGTGCAGATTTGTTGAGCCTTTTGGCCTTCCTTGTTCTCTGGATAGAACCCGGCATGTCAGTTGCTCGGGAGAATACTTGAATGTCTCTGCGCATTCTTGTCGTTGGCCGCGAGGCGCACGCCCGAGAGGGTCTACGGTCCATCCTGTCCTCGGACGGGCACGACGTCGACGTCGCCCCGGACATCTGGGAAGGGTTCGCGAGGGTCGCCGCCAGGGAGTTCGACCTCCTGCTACTGGACGACGATGTTCGCCTGAACGGGCACGCGGCGATGATCGTGGCCGACCTGCTGGCGTTCGCGCGACTTCAGCATCGCGCCACGTGCGGCATCGTGATCTCGAGCTTCGTGGACGGCGTCCCGCGCTACCGTCGCGAGGACGGCGTCCTCACGGTGCTCGAGAAGCCAGTAGAGATGCGCCGGCTCCGGCTCGAGCTGGAGGCCCTGACCTCCTGGCGGGCATCGGGAGCGGGCTTCTGAGCAGCCTTTCCGCGTCGTCCTGACCTGAACGACCCACCGCACGCCGGCTCCCGGCGCGTGTCCGCGCAGTCTTGACTCTCCCCTGACCGGCGGGTAGGCTCCGGTGCGGCTTTCCACAATCCATAGGCGCGCATCGGCGGCGGGGCCTCAGCCCCGCAACGGCCTGCAGCGCGCACATCCGCCCCACCGAGGAGGCGACGATGCGCTCGCGGACGATTCCACGCTTCACGGCTATGCTGGGCGCCGTTCTCGCCGTGGCGCTGGCGGTGTCGGCGACTGCCGCGCCGTCCGGCCCGCCGATCAAGATCGGCGGCACGCTCGCGCTGACGGGTCCCCTCGCCGCGACCGCGCTCCTGCACAAGATCACCGCCGAGATCTACGTCGAGGAGCTGAACAAGAGCAACGGCCTGCTCGGCCGTCCCGTGGAATGGGTGCTGCTCGACGACCAGTCCAAGCCGGAGGTGACCCGCACGCTCTACGAGAAGCTCATCACGGTCGACAAGGTCGACCTCTTGATGGGCCCCTATGCCACCGGCGCCATCATCGCCGCGATGGGCGTGGCGCAGCGCTACCAGAAGATGCTCATCCACCACAGCTTCGGCATGCCGCATCTGGCGAAGTACGAGATGCAGTTCCCGGCGGCGCCCTTCGGGCCCGAGCCGAACAAGACGGTGCCGGCGATCGTCTTCGACGCGGTGGCGGCCACCGCCAATCCGCCGAAGACCGTGGCGATCGTCACGAGCAAGTTCCCGTCGGCCCAGTTCCAGTCCTCGGGCGCGCGCGAAGTCGCGGCCCAGCGCGGGCTCAAGGTCCTTCTCTATCTCGAGTACGAGTTCGGCACGCGTGACTTCGGTCCGATCGCCGCGCGCATCAAGGACGCCAACCCGGACCTTCTCTGGGTCGGCGCGCTGGGACTCGACGGCAACCTGGTGCTCGAGGAGCTCAAGCGGCTCGACTACACACCGCGCCGTCACTATCACCTCTTCCCGGCCCCCGGGCCCATGGCCACGGCGCCGGAGGCGAAGCTCGCCCTCTCCAACACGTTCTTCGAGGAGCACCCGCCGTTCACCAACAACCCGGCCGCGGCCCGGTTCGCGACGCTGTACCACGAGCGGGCGGCGAAGGCCGGTGTGCCGTACACGAACGTCGACACGCAGGCGGCCGGCTCGTACGCGGCGTGGCAGATGCTCGAGGCCTCGGTGACCGCCACCAAGAGCCTCGACGACAAGGTGCTCGCGCAGTGGTTGCGAAAGAACCAGGTGCCCACGATCGTCGGGCGGTTCCGCTTCGACGGGCCGAACAACTATGGGGACGATCTCTCGAAGGTGAAGCAGGTGC
This sequence comes from Candidatus Methylomirabilota bacterium, assembly GCA_035649755.1. GTDB lineage: Bacteria > Methylomirabilota > Methylomirabilia > Rokubacteriales > CSP1-6 > AR31. The sequence continues at coordinate 4,028 of DASRIY010000226.1, read as the reverse complement.
AGGACGGCAAGTGGGTCGTGGTGTGGCCGAAGGAGTTCGCGGCGCCAGGCGCCCGTTTGCAGCCCTAGTGGATGTGCGCGCTGCAGGCCGTCGCGGGGCTGGGGCCGCGCCGGCCGAGGCGCGCCTATGAATTAATCAAGGAGACTTCTCGATGGGGCAGTACGGTATCGGTCAGGGCATCAAGCGCGTCGAGGACGTCCGGCTCCTGCGGGGTGCCGGCCGCTACCTCGACGACGTGAACGTACCGGGCCAGGCCCACGCCGTCATCGTGCGCTCGCAGCACGCCCACGCGCGCCTGCGCGCCGTCGACACGAAGGCCGCGATGGCCGCGCCCGGGGTTCTCGCCGTCTTCACGGGCACCGACGTCTCGGGCCTGGGAACGATGACGATGACGCTCAAGCGCAAGCGGCCCGACGGCTCGCCGATGTTCGCCCGGCCTCATCACGGCCTCACCAAGGACCGCGTGCGCTACGTGGGCGACCCGATCGCGCTCGTCGTCGCCGAGACGCGCGCCCAGGCCGAGGACGCGGCCGACCTGGTCCAGATCGATTACGAGCCCTTGCCCTCGGTGACGGCGACGGCGGAGGCGACCCGGCCCGGCGCCGCGCCGGTCTGGGACGAGTGCCCGGACAACGTCTCGAACATCTTCGAAGCCGGTGACCGCGCCGCCACGGAGGCAGCCTTCGCCCGGGCCCATCGCGTCGTGCGCCGGCGCTACGTCATCACGCGGGTTCACGCCCAGTTCATGGAGCCCCGGGGCTCGCTCGGCGTCTACGATCCGAACGACGACCGGTACACGCTCTACGCCGACGTCCAGTACCCGCACCGGGTCCGCAACGCGCTGGCCAGCAGCATCTTCAAGGTCCCGGAGCACAAGATCCGCGTGGTGGCCGGCGACGTCGGCGGCGCCTTCGGCACGAAGGGCTGGCAGTATCCCGAGCACAAGCTGGTGCTGTGGGCGGCCCGCAAGCTGCGCCGGCCGGTCAAATGGACGTGCGAGCGGCGCGAGGCGATCATGGCCGACGAGCACGCCCGCGACAACGTGAGTGACGCCGAGCTGGCCCTCGACGCCGACGGGCGCTTTCTGGCCATGCGCGTGCAGACGCTCGCGAACGTCGGCGCCTACGTCTCGTCCGACCGGAATCTCCTCGCCACGTTCTCGAACGTGGTCACGCTGGTGGGCGTCTACGCGTTCCCGGCAGCGTACGTGCACGTGACCAGCGTCATGACCAACACGAACTCGACGGCGCCGTACCGCGGGGCCGGCCGTCCGGAGGCCACCTACGTCCTCGAGCGTCTGATCGACGACGCCGCGCGCGAGCTCGGGCTCGACCCTCTGGAGCTCCGCCGGAAGAACCTCATTCCGACCGCGGCGATGCCGTACAAGAACCCGCTCGGCGCCACCTACGACTGCGGCGATTTCGCGACGAGCATGGAGCAGGCGCTGAAGCTCGGCGACGTCGCCAGCTTTGCCGGGCGGCGCGACGAGGCGCGGCGGCGCGGCAAGCTGCGCGGGCTGGCCGTGGTGAACCCGATCGAGCAGGCGGCGGGGCCCCAGCCGGAGTTCGCGGAGATCCGCTTCGCGCCGAGCGGGAGCGCCACGGTACTGATGGGCTCGAAGAACCAGGGTCAGGGGCACGAGACCACGTTCAAGCAGATTCTCAACGAGCGCCTCGGCCTCGATCCGGCCGACGTGCTCTACGTCGACGGTGACACCGACCGGGTCGCCTACGGCATGGGCACGATGGGCTCGCGATCGACCGTCATCGGCGGGACCGCGCTCTGGATGGCCGCGGACAAGGTGATCACCAAGGGCAAGAAGATCGCGGCGCGCTTGCTCGAGGCGGCGGAGGCCGACGTGGTGTTCGCCGACGGCAAGTTCGGCGTCGTGGGAACGGACCGCGCGGTCGTGCTCAAGGACGTCGCGCGCGCGGCGTTCCAGCCGCAGCAGCTTCCGCCCGGCGTCGAGCCCGGCCTCTACGAGACCGGCACCTTCTCGCCGAAGCAGGCGACCTGGCCCAACGGCTGCCACGTCTGTGAGGTCGAGGTCGACCCGGACACCGGCGCCGTCGAGATCGTGAGCTACGTGATCGTCGACGACGTGGGAACCGTCATCAACCCGGTGACGCTCAAGGGACAGATCCATGGTGGCGTGGCGCAGGGCGTGGGCCAGGCGCTCATGGAGCAGGTCGTCTACGACCGGGAGTCGGGCCAGCTCCTGACCGCGTCGTTCATGGACTACGCGATCCCCCGCGGCGACGTCTTCCCGGACATGCACATCGAGAGCAACCCCGTGCCCACGAAGCTCAACCCGCTGGGCGCCAAGGGCGCCGGCGAGGCCGGCACCGTCGGGGCGCTGCCGGCGGTAATGAACGCGGTCATCGACGCGATCGCCGCCGTCGGCGTCCGGCAGCTCGACATGCCGGCATCGGCCGATCGCGTGTGGCGGGCGATCCAGGACGCGAAGAAGAACTGACGACCCCAGGAGGAACTCCGTGCGGCTCGACGAAAAGTCTCTCGATCTGATCTTGCTGAAGGCGCGGACCCAGAACGGCTGGCTTTCGAAGCCCGTCACCGACGACGAGCTGCGCGCGATCTACGAGATCATGCGCTCCGGACCGACGAGCGCGAACTCTTGCCCGGCGCGGATCCTCTTCGTCCGGACCCCGGAGGCCAAGGCGCGGCTCATCCCCGCGCTCAGTCCGGGCAACGTCGACAAGACGAAGGCGGCGCCGGTCACGGCCATCATCGGGTACGACACGCGCTTCTACGAGCTTCTGCCCAAGCTCTTCCCGCACCGGCCCGAGATGAAGAATCCCTACGAGGCCAACGCCAAGCTCGCCGAGACGGTGGCCTTCCGCAACGGCACGCTCCAGGGCGCCTACTTCATCATCGCCGCGCGCGCCGTCGGGCTCGACGTCGGCGGCATGTCCGGCTTCGACAACGCGAAGGTCGACGCCGAGTTCTTTCCCGACGGGCGCGTGAAGTCGAACTTTCTCTGCAACATCGGCCACGGCGATGCGTCGAAGGTGATGGCCAAGCTCCCGCGGCTCGAGTTCGACGAGGCCTGCAAGCTCATCTAGCTCCGGCGTTCGCTAGAGCCGGCCCGGGTCGTCCTGCCAGGTCAGGATGCGCGCCTGGAGCGCGCGCAGGCCGCGTGTGAGGGCCAGGCCGAGGGCGCCGACCAGGACGAAGGCCGCGTACATCTCCGGAGTGCTGAGCATCTGCCAGTGCCGGTACACGAGGTGCCCCAGGCCGGACTTCGCGGCGATGAACTCGACGGCCACGAGCGAGACCAGGGCCAGTCCGAGCCCGAGCCGCAGGCCGGTGAAGATCGACGGCAGCGCGGCCGGGAGGATCACCTTCCAGAAGAGTCGCGCGCCATGGGCGCCATAGTTGCGGCCGGCCTCCAGGAGACGCGGATCCAGGGTCTGCACCCCGCCGAGCGTGCTGATGACGATCTGGAAGAACGCCGAGGTCGCGCCGGTCAGCACGAAGGCCGGTTCGCCGACGCCCAGGATGATCAGCAGGAACGGCAGGAGCGTGATCTTCGGCACCGGGAAGATGAATGCGATGTAGGGCTCGATCGCTGCGCGCACCGGCCGTGCGATGCCCATCAGGAGCCCGAGGAGCACGCCGGGCACCGCCGCGAGCGCGAAGGCACACGCCAGCCGCGCGAGCGTCACCAGCGACTGCGCGCCCAGGTCACCCTCCACGAAGCGATCCACGAGCACCCAGGCGATCGTGGTCGGCGCTGGAAAGTACCGGGGCGAGACGACAGCGAGCCGCGAGGCGATCTCCCATAGCGCGAGCAGGACCACGGGCACCGCGAAGCTCATCACGAGTCCGCCACGTCCTGGACCCACGGCAGCAGGCGCGCCTGGAGCGCGGCGAGGCCGTAGTAGAGGACGGCGCCCACCAGGGCGATGACGAAGAACGCCGCGTACATGTCCTCGACCTTGAGGATCTGCCAGGAGAGCCAGAGAAGCGCGCCGAGCCCGCGGCTCGAGGACACGATCTCCACCGCC
>DASRIY010000225.1:0-10443 GCA_035649755.1 Candidatus Methylomirabilota bacterium | reverse complement strand
GGCGTGCCGTTTCTCATGAAGGACCTCACGGCGTCGATCGCCGGCGTGAAGATGACGCGGAGCTCCACGTTCTTCGCCGATGCGCCGCCGCCTGCCGTCGACAGCGAGCACGTCGTCCGGCTCAAGCGGGCCGGTCTCGTCATCTTCGGCCGCACCAACACGTGCGAGCTCGGACTCTCGCTCACCTGCGAGCCGCGGCTCCACGGTCCGACGCGCAATCCCTGGGACCCGACCCGCATCTCCGGCGGCTCGAGCGGCGGCGCGGCGGCCGCGGTGGGCGCGCGTGTGCTTCCGATGGCGCACGCCACCGACGGCTTCGGCTCGATCCGCGCGCCGGCGGCATGCTGCGGACTCGTCGGCCTCAAGCCGACGCGCGGACGCAACACCATGGCGCCTTACCTCGGCGAGGGGCTCGGCGGCTGCTCGGTCGAGCATGCGGTGAGCCTGTCCGTGCGCGACAGCGCGGCGCTGCTCGACGCGACGTGCGGCGCCGGCGCGGGCGATCCCTATGTCGCTCCGGCGCCCGCGCGACCGTTTCGTCAGGAGGTCGGCGCCGATCCCGGCGCGCTCCGGATCGCCTACACGAGCCTGGCGCCGAACGGCGCGAAGATCGACGCGGAATGCCTGCGCGTGCTGAACGAGACCGCGCGCCTCTGCGCCAATCTCGGTCATCGCGTCCAGGAAATCGATCCGCCGATCGACCGGGCCGCCGTCGTCGCCACCTTCCTCACACTGGCCGCGGCCAACACGGTCGTGAACCTGGCGAGCCACCCGACGAAGGGGCGCAGCGCGCGCCCCGACGAGGTCGAGAAGGTTACCTGGGCAACGGCGAAGCTCGGCGACGCGGTCAGCGGCGCCGACTACGTCCGCGCCACGCAAACCGCGCACAAGCTCGGGCGACAGATGGCCGCGTTCCACGCCGACTGGGACGTGCTGCTCACGCCCGGGCTCGCGACCCTGCCGGTGAAGCTCGGCTGGCTTGACATGATGATGGACGACGTCGACGAGTACTGGCGGCGCGTCTTCGCCTTCTCGCCGTTCACCGTGTGGTTCAACCTCACCGGCCAGCCCGCGATGATGCTGCCGCTCGGGCGCTCGCCCGAGGGCCTACCCATCGCCACTCAGCTCGTCGGGCGCTACGGCGACGAGGCGACCCTGTTCCGGCTGGCCGCGCAGCTCGAGGCCGCGCGCCCCTGGTTCGATCGCAAGCCCGAGCTAGTCGCCCGCTAGGCGGCCGGAGTGAAGCGGTGGCCGTCCCCCGCGCGGACGATGAAGCCCGGCTGCGGAAAGTGCCCGGCCAGGATCAGCGTGCCCGAATCCGCGTGCTGTTCGACAAACGCGCGCCGCGTCGCGCGCGCCTTCGCCGGGTCGTAGCAGAAGCGGCTCGACCACTGGGGCTCGGCGACCTGCACCGTCCGGTGCATGAGATCGCCCGAGAAGACGGCGGTGCCCGCCGAGGTCGTCAGGCGGACGCAGACGTGACCCGGCGTGTGACCGACCCACGGCTCGAAGCGCAGATGCTCGCCGATCTTGAAGTCGCTGTCGACGAGCACCGCCTGTCCCGCCTCGACCACCGGCACGACGCTGTCGGCGATGCAGCCCGATTCCTCCTTGCCCGCGTCGCTCTCGTACTTCCAGAACTCGTACTCGGCGCCGGCGATGACGTACCGGGCGTTCGGGAACGTCGGGATCCAGCGCCCGTCCTGCCAGCGCGTGTTCCAGCCGACGTGGTCCACGTGCAGGTGGGTGCACACGACGAAGTCCACTTGCTCGGGCGTAACGCCGACCGCGGCGAGATCGTCGAGATAGGTGCCCTTCCGCATGTTCCAGGCCGGCGCGCCGGTGCGCGCCTTGTCGTTGCCGACACCGGTGTCGATCAGGATCGTGTGGCGCGGCGTGTGCACGACGTAGGTCTGGATGCGCGAGGCGAGGTCACCGGTGCGCTCGTCGAAGAAGTGCGGCTTGAGCCAGTGGTGGTGGGCGGCGACCTCCGCGGCCGTCGAGTCCGGCAGCATGGACGCGGTCGGAAACGACGAGCGGTCGATCTCGATCACGCGGGCAATCGTCACTTCCCCGATCTTCATCGGCTGCGTCATCGCGAGCTCCTTCGCGAAACGTGAGTTAGTGATAGGGTAGCCGCAAAGGGAGGACCTATGCGTGGCGTAGTTTTCCTCGGCAATCGCAAGCTCGAGGTTCGCGAGTTTCCAGATCCGAAGCCAGGCCCCGGCGAGGTCGTCGTGGCCATGAAGGCTTCGGGCATGTGCGGAAGCGACCTGCATCCCTACCGCGCCGCCGGCAACGCCGCCGCGGCGTTGGGGCTCGGCGGCAGCGGCGGGCCCGTCATCGCGGGGCACGAGCCGTGCGGGGTGGTCGCCGAGCGAGGCGCCGGCGTCGCCGAGGCCGATGCGCCCACCGGCCAGCGGGTGATGGTCCATCACTACAGGGGCTGCGGGCGCTGCAAGCACTGCCGTGTCGGCTGGGCCCAGCTCTGCCGCCAGGGCATCGTCGTCTACGGCATGACGGGCCACGGCGGCCACGCCCAGTTCATCTGCGTGCCGGCATTCACGCTCGTGCCGTTGCCGGACTCGATTAGCTTTCCGGCCGGCGCCGCCATCTCGTGCGGGACCGGCACGGCGTACGGCGCCCTCAAGCGCCTGGACATATCCGGCCGCGACACGCTTGCGGTCTTCGGTCAGGGGCCGGTCGGCCTCAGTGCCACCATGCTCGGGCGCGCCATGGGCGCCCGCGTGATCGCCATCGATGTCGCCCCCGAGCGGCTCGCGCTGGCCAGCCGGTTCGGCGCCGAGACGGTCATCAACGCGCGCCAGATCGACCCGGTCGCGGCGCTCCGCGAACTGACGCACGGCGAGGGCGTCGAGACCGCGATGGATTGCACCGGCAACCCCGACGCGCGTGTGGCCGCGGTGCGCTGCGCGACCACCTGGGGGCGCGTGGCCTTCGTGGGTGAGGGCAACACGACGACCTTCGACATCAGCCAGGACATGATCCGCCGCCAGCTCACGATCCACGCTTCGTGGACTTTCTCGAGCGTCGGTCAGGCCGAGTGCGCCCGCTTCATCGCCGACCGCAAGGTGCCGCTCGACCAGCTCCTCACGCACCGGTTCAGGCTCGATCAGGCGGATGATGCCTACCGTCTCTTCGACACGCAGACCACCGGCAAGGGCTATTTCGAGCTCTGAGCGAAGAAATGGAACGGCGCCGACGGCCACAAGACCGTCGGCGCCGAGTGCTCGTGACTACCGCGTGGGCAGGATCTTCAGAATCGGCTCGAGGTTCTTCGGGTCCGGCGTGAGCTTGCCGACGCCGTAGCTGCGCACCGCCGCGACCACCGCGTCGTTGACCGGGGTCTTGATGCCCTTCAGACGCCCCTGGTCGCAGACATAGCCGTTGAGATAGTCGATCTCGGTGCGGCGCCCGCGCATGACGTCCTGCAGGAGCGAGGGCCGCCCGCCGCCGCGCCGCGCGCCTTCCGCCGCCACGTCCTTCTCGACGTCGGCGAGCCCACGGCCTTCATAGGCATCGACGAACCGCTGCGAGGCGATGCCGTAGATGGGCTCGACCTCGAAGCCACACGCGCGCCCGACCTTCACGACCTCGCCGCCCACGTAGATGGCGATGAGCCGCGGCTCGCGCTGGGTGCGCACCTCGGCGGTGCCGAGGCCCGAGAGCCCCGCCAGCGGATTGGCCATGCAGTTCACGGTGAGCTTCGACCACCGCTCCCCGAAGAGGTTGGTCGTCACCTTCGAGACCGCCACGTCGTTCATGATCTTGGCCAGCTCGCGCGCGCGCTCGGTGTCCTTGCCGTCGAGCTCGCCGATCTTGAAGCCGATCGAGCCGGTGTCGGTGCGCATGGCGTGGGCGGGCTCGTACATGCCGGCGCCGATCGTGATGACGCTGCCCAGCGTCCGCTCGCGGCCGGCGATGGCCGCCACGCGCTCGTCGTTGATCCCGTTCTGGAAGTCGACCATCACTCCGTTCGGCTTCTTGAGGTACTGGACGCCCAGCGACGCCGCCCACTCCGTGTCGTACGACTTGACGGAGATGAAGACCGCGTCGAAGGGCTCGGCGATCGACTGGGCCTCGTAGATGTGGAGCGCCTTGACCCGGACCAGGTGGTCGCCGCACGTCCCGCTGAGGCGGAGACCCTCCTTCCGCATCTTCTCCACGTGCTCCGGCCACTGGTCGATGAGCGTCACGTCGTGCCCGGCCCTGGTGAGCATGCCACCGACGACGCTGCCGATGGCTCCGGCCCCGATGATCCCGATCCGCATTGCCATGGGAATCCTCCGGTAATAGTGCGCACTGCCTCTCAACCCCGGGCATGATAACTTGAACCGCCATGACCTACGACTTCGATCGCCTCATCGACCGCCGGCGCAGCGACAGCTCCAAGTGGCAGAAGTACGGCCCCGACGTCTTGCCGCTCTGGGTTGCGGACATGGATTTCCAGTCGCCCGAGCCCGTCATTCGCGCGCTGCGCGAGCGCGTGGAGCATGGCGTCTACGGCTACATCACCTTCGAGCAGCCCGAGTTCCACCAGCTCTTCGCCGACCGGTTGTCCAAGCGCTACGGCTGGCGCGTCTCGCCGGACGCGGTGGTGATCATCCCCGGAGTCATCCCGGGCTTCAACGTGGCCGGACGCATTCTCGCGAAGCCGGGCGACGGCCTCGTGCTCATGACACCCGTGTACCCGCCCATCCTCCGCGCCGCCTCCAACATGGATCTGACCCGCGAGGAGGCCCCGCTCGGCCGCCGGGCTGACGGAAGCTATGAAATGGACCTCGACGCCTTCAACGCGGCCATCCGCGAGCGCACGCGCTTCTTCCTGCTCTGCAGCCCGCACAATCCGGTGGGCCGCGTCTTCCGGCGCGACGAGCTGTCGCGGCTGGCCGAGGTGTGCCTGCGCCGCGGCCTCGCGATCGTCGCCGACGAGATCCATTGCGAGCTCACGTATCCGGGGCAGCGGCACATACCGATCGCGTCGCTCGATCCGGAGATCGCCGAGCGCACGATCACGCTCATGGCGCCGAGCAAGACGTTCAACCTGGCCGGTCTCAAGTGCTCGGTCGCGATCATCCCGAACGCCGAGCTGCGGGCGAAGTTCATCGCCGCGCGCATCGACCTCGTGTCGACGGTGAACGTGCTCGGCTTCACCGCGGCCTACGCAGCGTATCGCGACGGCCAGGCGTGGCTCGATGAGCTTATGCGCTACCTCGAGGCCAACCGGGACTTCACCATGGACTACGTGCGCCGGCACCTGCCGGGCGTGCGGGTCGCGACGCCCGAGGCGACCTATCTGGCGTGGCTCGATTGCACGAAGGCCGGCGCGGCGGCGGCCGATCCGTTCACGTTCTTCCTGGAGCGGGCGAAGGTCGCCCTCAACGACGGCGCGCTGTTCGGCGCGGGTGGCGCGGGGTTCGTCCGGTTGAACTTCGGCTGTCCGCGCTCGATCCTGACCGAGGCGCTCGATCGCATGCGGGCAGCCCTCACGGCCGACCGGCCGGCGCGCGTCTGAGCTCGGTCGAGGTGGTCACCCCCGGACCTTCATGGTAGGCGATGGTGATGCGCCCACCGGCGACCTCGCGCGACGCCGGGCGCACATGCCCGACGGCACGCGCGAGATCCTCGACTTCCGCTCGCTCGGCGCCGATCAGCGCCGGCTCGCGGCGCTGCTGCGCCCCGGCCTCGCCGTGCTCGACGTGGGCTGCGGCACCGGCGCCATCACCCGGGGTATCGCCGAGGCCGTTGGCCCGGACGGCCGCGCGGTCGGCGTCGACGTCAATCCGTCGATGATCGAGGCGGCCCGCGCCGCGCACCGCCGCGTGCCCGGGCTGGCGTTCTACGTCGTCGACGTCTACGCGCTGCCGTTCCGCGGCGAGTTCGACATCGTCGCCACGGCGCGCGTGCTGCAGTGGCTCGCCGATCCCGAGGCCGCGCTGCGCGGGATGATGAAGGGGCTCAGGCGCGGCGGGCGCATCGTCGTGCTCGACTACAACCACCGGAAGGCGTCGTGGACCCCGGAGCCGCCGGCGAGCATGCGCCGCTTCGTCGAGGCGTTTCTGCAATGGCGCGCGGCCGCGGGCCTGGACAACGCGATCGCCGACCGGCTCGAGAAGCTCCTGGCCGCGGCCGGCCTGACCGCGGTCACGTCGACCGATCAGAGCGAGATCACACGGCGCGGCGATCCGGACTTCGAGACGCGCGCCGGCATCTGGGCCACCGTCGCCGCGACGCGCGGCCACCAGATGGTCGCCGACGGCGCGATCAGCGAGAGCGCTCGCCGCGACGCCGAGATCGAGTACCGCGCCTGGCTGGGCGAGGCCGCCCAGTCGCACGCGCAGTACCTGCGCGCCGCCGAGGGCGTGCGACCGTAGCGCTCCTGGCGCGCGCCAGCACCTCCCGCGCCGGCGCCGAGGCCGGGTCGACCGCGAGGGCGCGCTCCAGGTAGACGACCGCCTCTCCCGGTCGCCCGAGATCGATCAGCAGCATCCCCAGGGTCGTCAGAGCATCGACGTGGCGCGGGCTGTCTCCCAGGGCGCGCTCGACCTCGCGGCTCGCCTCGACGAGCCTTCCCTGCTGGGCGAGCGCCAGCCCGAGGCGCCAGCGCATGTCGGCGTTCGTCGGCTCTTCTACGAGCGCGCGGCGAAGGTGTTCTTCCGCCTCCGCCGGCCGGCGCGCCTTGAGGAGCGCCAGCCCCAGGTTGGCGCGGTGATTGGCCCGGTTGGGACGGAGCGCGACGGCGCGCTCGAAGTGGGCCAGAGCCTCGTCCAGCTGGCCGCGATTGCCGAGCAAGGAGCCCCATTGACCGTGGCAGAAGACGCAGTCGGGATCGACGGCGAGGCTGCGCCGCCAGATCTCGTCCGTGTCGCGCCAGACCGCGATCTGCTCTCGCGAGAGCGCCGCCAGCCCGCCGAGCCACAGGACGGCCCCGGCGGCGAGGGTGACGCGCAACGCCGGCGAGGCGCGGACCAATCCGGACGCGACCACGGCAACGCCACCGCCGAGGAGCAGCGCGAATCCGAGGCACGAGAGGTAGCTGTAGCGGTCGGCGGCGAGCTGCGGCCCATTGTGAACGATCCCGCTGACCGGCGCGACGGTCAGCGCGTAGACGACCCACACAGCGAGTAAGGCGGGCCAGCGCCGGCGCGCCAGCACGAGGGCGATCGTGATCCCGACGACGACGAGGGCGCTGACCAGGAATCGCGGAGCGAGCGGGTCGACTCGCGCCGGAAGCTCGTACATCGGCGCGAGCCCGACCGGCACGAGTGTCTTGCCGAGATAGAACGCCAGGCTGTGAAGCGCCATGGCCACGCGCGCCGCGGGCGGATAAGCCACGGCAGAGGTCAGGCCGAGCGTGGCGCGCAGCACCAGGAACGAGACGACTGCCGCCGCGACGGCGAGCGCCAGATAGGGCAGCTTCTCGATCAGCACCTGCCGCCATCGCCCCTGCGCGCGCCGGAGCGGGTAGACGTCCAGTACCAGCAGCGCGAGCGGCAGCGACATGATCAGGGACTTCGAGAGCAGACCGAGCGTGTAGGCGCCGAGCGAGACGACAAGCCAGCGCCGTCGCGGCGCGCCATCCAGCTCGGAGGCCTTGACGTACGCGAGCACGGTGCCGAGATAGAAAAGCGTCGAGAGTCCGTCGCGCCGCTCGGTGATCCACGCGACCGACTCGGCGCGCAGCGGGTGAAGGGCGAAGAACAGCGCGGCGACGGCCGCACCCAGCGTGATCGCGCGCGTGCCCGCCGCCGACAGCGCGCGCCGGAGCAGCCCGAGCGCCAGCGCGTACAGGAGGACCGCGTTGCCCGCGTGCAGCAGCACGTTCGTTAGGTGATAGCCGAACGGGTTCATACCCCACACGGCGTAGTCGAGGCTGAACGTGAGCCACGTGACCGGGATCCAGTGGCCCATGACCGCGGCGGTGAAAGCCCAGCGCACCTGGGCAAAGCCGAGGCCGCGGTAATGAGGGTTGTTCAGGAAGTTGCGGTCGTCGTCCCAGAGGAGGAAGCTCCCGCCGAGCGCGGGCGCGAACACGGCGATGGTCAGGACGGCGATCGCGAGGGGTGCGATCCAGCGAGCCGGGGCGCGTGGCGCGAGGTCGTCCACGGATCGCCCTTCACTATAGCGCCCCTCAGCGCTTCAACAGATAAGGTACGTCGGCGACGACGGTATTCCTCCGGAAGAGCAGCGCGCCCTTCACGAGCAGGGCCGTCTGGTTGTGCAGGACGTGCTGCCACCAGTGCCGCGGCAGGAACTCCGGCAACACGATCGTCACCATCTGCTCGCCGCCGCGCGACTGGAGCTGGTCCAGGTAGTCGAGCAGCGGGCGGAGGAGCGACCGGTAGGGCGAGGTCAGGACTACCAGGGGAACGCCAAGCCCCCACTTGCCCCACTTGTCCTCGAGCCGGGCCGTGTGGGCGGGGTCGGTCTCGACGTACACGGCACGCACCACCGCCGTCGGAGCGAGCGTCCGCGCGTACTGCACCGCGCGCACCACGCCGCGATGCACGTCGCCGATCAGGACCAGGACGGTGTGCTGGAAGACCGGCGGGCCCTCGAAGCCGTCGAGCGATAGCTCGCGGGCCACCTCGGCGTAATGCCGATGCATCACGACGAACGTGGCGACCAGCACCGGGATGACGACGACGACGATCCAGGCGCCCTCGACGAACTTCGTGACCGCGAGGGTCACGAGGACGACCCCGGTCACGAGCGCCCCGACGCCGTTGATCCACACGCGCCACTGCCAGCCCTTCTCGCGCAGGCGCAGCCAGCGCCGCACCATGCCCGATTGCGAGAGGGTGAACGAGATGAAGACGCCGATCGCGTAGAGGGGCAGGAGCGCGTGGGTGTCGCCCTGGAAGGCGACGATCAGGAGGATCGCGAAGCCGCTCAGGATCAGGATGCCGTTGGAGAACACGAGCCGATCGCCCTGGTTCGCGAACTGTCGCGGCACGAACCGGTCGCGCGCCAGGATCGACGAGAGCCGCGGGAAGTCGGCGTACGAGGTGTTGGCGGCGAGCACCAGGATGAGCAGCGTCGAGGCCTGCACCGCGTAGTACGGCACGCCGTCTCCCCAGACCCGCCGCGCGATCTTCGACACCACGGTCTCGTCGCCGCCCGGGATCACCCCGAAGTCGTAGGCGAGATACGTGATGCCCAGGAACATCACGATCGAGATGATGCCGAGCGCGGTCATGACCGCCTGGGCGTTGCGGCCCTCGGGCGGCTTGAGCGCCTGCACTCCGTTCGACACCGCCTCGACGCCCGTCAGCGCGGTGCACCCGGCGGCGTAGCTTCGCAACAGCAGGAACAGCCCGAGCCCCTCGAGTCCCGGCGGATGAGGCTGGTAGGGCGCCTCCGGCAGCCAGTTGAAGATCGCCCCGACGAGGCCATACGCGATCGTGCCCATGATGCAGGTCACGAAGAAGTAGGTCGGCGCGGCGAAGAGCCGCCCGGATTCCCGCACCCCGCGCAGATTGCCGAGGGCAATCCCGGCCACCGAGAAAACGCTCAGCACGATGCGATAGGGATGGAGCGCGGGCAGCGCCGACGTCAGCGCCGCGATGCCGGCGACGACGGAGACCGACACCGTCAGCACATAGTCGACCAGCAGGGCCGCCGCGGCGATGAGCGCCGGATATTGGCCGAGGTTGTCCTTCGCGACCAGGTAGGCGCCGCCGCCTTGCGGATAGGCCGCGACGGTCTGGCGGTACGAGACCACGACGGTGGCGAGCAGGGCGCCGATCCCGATCGCGACGGGCAGCGAGTAGCTAAGCGCGGCCGCGCCGCCGAGCATGAGCACCAGCAGAATTTCTTCCGTCGCGTACGCCACCGACGACAGGGGGTCGGAGGCGAACACCGCGAGGGCGACGGTCTTGCTGAGGCGTTCGTGCCGGGCCTGCGCGAGCGGCATCGGCGCGCCGACGACGAGGCGCTTGACGAGGGCGAGTCGCATGGCGTCGACTTCGACTCTAATCCTCTCCGTGACGCCAAGTACCGCTTCGCCGCGATTTTTACGGGTTTTTAATGTGGCGGGCGCCGTTCTTGACACGCGCTTGAGACGGCAAGTGGCAAGTTGGAGCCGGTGCCTCGATGTGCGGCGTGAGCGAACGTTCCGGAAGGTCGCGCGCGCTTCCCCGGCCGGGGTGGGGCGGCCTCTACACAGTAGCCGGCCTCATCCTCACAGCGCTGGCGATCGGGGAGACGCTCCTCGCCCCAGGCGCCGAGCTGACCGCGCTCCAGTGCGGGCTCGTCGTGGCCGGCTTCGGCGCGATGGTCGGCTGGACGCGACGCAACCGCGCGACGTTCGACCGCATGGACTGGTGCGACTGCGCCGGCACGCGCGTGACCATGCGGGTGATTCCGTCTCACCGCTCCGGACGCGCCCTAGCCGTGGCCGCCGACGTACCGGTGCCGGTC